>JAKQYF010000014.1 GCA_023356535.1 Trichodesmium sp. MAG_R03
CCATAGCTGCAGTTTGCCCATAATTTCGACGGAGAATTATTGCTTTTAAATCTTTACGTTTTTGAGCTAATTCTGTTAGGAGTTTTGTCGAACCATCCTGAGAACCATCATCTACACAGATGATTTCGTAAGTAAGTTGATTTTCTATTAAAGTAGTAGAAATATTTTCCAGTAGTTGAGGAATACTATCAACTTCATTGTAAATAGGTGTCACAACAGATACATTTAATTGAGTAGAAGAACCTCTATGTAGCTCTATCTCTTGAGTAGGTAGATAGTTACTCATTATTAATTATTAATTATCCTAAAAGTTAAAGGTAAAAAAACATAAGAGTTAAATAGTATAGTTAACCACATTCTCTATAATTATCTTTATTGTTTATTATAATCGGATGTAGGTAAACATTTCTTTTGGGTCCTTAAATATCTAGCAATGAATAATTAAATATACAATAATTACTAATGCCAAGTCCATTCTAAATAGGACTAGCGATCGCAAGCTTATCTGAACGTATATGAGTTCTTACTCAATTCAGTATTACACTTACCTCATCTAAAAATACTCAATTTTCTGGCTCTATATCTTTCACATTTTCTCAATATTCTACCGTTAATTTTTTGCACTCCCTTTGTTGTTGCTTAGCTACTGCACAATATTTTTTACAGTTTAATTCAAGTTTGTAAAGCCCCCACATATAACTGTCCAATACGGATTGCTTCATCAATTGCTCGGCATTGTTCTGTTTTAGCTTTAACCTTAAATTTGTAAACTAGCATTTTCCCCATGAATAATTGCTACAATATAAAAAACAGAGCGGTAGGGCATTGAGTCCTTAAAGCTCGTGGAGTCCGATGACGTACCGGGACTGCAAAGCGAGAAGCCCACACTATAGCATCGGCTTAGTGATTGAGTATGTCACTTAAAGTATATATAACTCTCAAATGAATTATCATAACAATCAAAACTTTCAACAAAATCCTGAACTAGACGAAGGATATGTCTCAAATTCATTGAACCCCTTATCTAGTATTTTCAAATCAATTCAAGTTTTTTGTGCACAATTTTTAGAACGGTTTCAGCAACTTCCTCAATGGGGAAAAATTATAGGGTTGATTCTTATCCCCATAGTTATCATCAAGATATTAGAAGCAGTTCTCAGTTTAGTTTCCTTATTGATTACTATAGGTGTATTTGCAGGGGTTATTTATATAGGATATCGTTTTTTAATCATTCCTAATTCCTTAGGAAAAGGTAAAGATAAAAACACTAATATTTAGATTCTGGAGATGATAATTAATTATTAAAAATCTAGGTAAATCAAGCTCTAAAAAATTACTACTATAGCAATCCCAAATAAGTTGTGACAATTCAAAAAATAGAAATAAACTCCGGAACTATCGCCTATTACCTATTGCTTCCAAGCTTCTTCCCAAGTTATGAGATCCTGAAAAAGGAGGGAGAGAGGCTATAAAATTGCAGCTTTATAGATGAAAAAACTGCTATAGTATCTTTAAAATAATAGATTCTGTGGAGCAACCATAAGACTAGAAGGGTAGAAAATCCCCGAAAGCGGTTGCTATGAGACAGAAAGCCCCTAACAG
This sequence comes from Trichodesmium sp. MAG_R03, assembly GCA_023356535.1. Classification (GTDB taxonomy): domain Bacteria; phylum Cyanobacteriota; class Cyanobacteriia; order Cyanobacteriales; family Microcoleaceae; genus Trichodesmium. The sequence continues at coordinate 1,603 of JAKQYF010000014.1, forward strand.
CGATGCTAGGGAATCCCTCTCTGTCTCGTAAGAGTAGCGTTGGGAGGATGTCAAAGAGTAAATATATAAATATGACAAGCCGTGATTCAGGGATTAATAATAATAACCCAGAGGCATCGTGGCCACTAAAATCTAAGGAACTACCAATCTGGGTTCGTAGATGTTGTGCTTGGGCTACTGAAGTATCCCTCATTATAGTGAGTGGAACAGTTCCATTTTACCTTGGTCAACTAGGTAACATAGGCAACAAGTCTGTTCCTCTTAACCTAGCCTTAGCAAAAACTACAGAAGGAATTGCCCAAACTTTCGGAATTCCTTTACAAAACCGTTATCAAAAAGTAACGCCCCTAGCTAATCTAATATGGTCTGGAGCATTATTAGCTCCTGTAGTAATTGTAGGTTGGCAGTTATATTTATTAGGGACAACAGGTCAAACATTGCCTAAACGTTGGTTTAAAATTAGAGTAGTAGCAGCTCTAGGAAATTCTCTTGGTTGGAAAAAAACCTTGATTCGTGAAGGTTTGGGAAAATGGGGATTACCTATGGGAACTGCCTACTTGATTTGGCGTATGACTGGAGCATTTCCTTCTTTAGGAGTCCTTTTGTTACTAGGAGGATTAACATCCCTGATTGATATTTATTTTGTTTGTTTTAATAAACTGCATCGCACAGGACACGATACATTAGGAAATACTTTTGTTGTAGATGCTCGCTCTGGTCAATTAGATTCTCATCCTTTTAGCTTAAGTGATACTCAGAGGCAAATTTCCATAGCAACAATTGTTCTGAGTGAAAAAAAATCAGAAAGTTTTCATCTATGGCCTTGGATGCGACAACATCCAGGCCTGACTTTGCTAGTTGTGACTACTGTAGGCATGGTCTCGGTTTTGGGAACTATTTTTGGCACTCACGTTTATATTCAAAATCAAGCAAATTGGCGGGAGTTTAAACAACAAGATAATGATATGTTTCTGGCCCTTGTTAACAAATTGTCTTTAACTTCCAATAAACCTCAGGAACGACGATTATCAGTTTTAGCTTTAGGCTCAACTAAAGATCCCCGTGCAATACCATTATTGGTGGATTTGTTGGGACAAGAAAAGGAACCAAGCATACTTGACGGAATTCAACAATCTTTAGTCAGTGCTGGACCAAAAGTGCTGCCAGAACTACGTCGCTTAAATCAAGCTCTGAAAAATGATCTGGAGTCTTTAAGTTATGGTGCTAATACTCAAGAGCAAGTTTTGGTATCTCTGCGTATACGAGCTACTCAAAAAGCGATCGCCAAGATTCTCAAAGTTTATAGTGGCTCACTTAAAGATGTTAATTTAAGCGGGGTAGATTTAGGCCAAATTACTTCGACTCCAGCAAGTTTTACCTTAATATTAGAGAACACTGATTTGTCCGGAGTGAAATTGAGAGGTGCTATTTTAAATCAAGCTAGCTTTAAAAATAGTCGCTTTTATGGTCCAGGAAAAGATAATCGTCTGGGAACTTTTGATGATTCAATTGCTGATTTAAGTGGGGCAAATCTGATAGAAGTCAATTTAAGAGGTGCTGTATTAGGTCCAGTTATTATGCAGCGTGCAGATTTGTTGAAAGCAAATCTTAGTAAAGCTAAAATGCCCAACTCAATCATCACAAAAGCAAATTTCAGCAGTGCCAAGTTAATAGCAACTAATTTACAGGGAGCAAACTTAACACAGACAAGTTTTACTGGTGCAGATCTAGGAAGTGCTGACTTATCAAAAGCTAAGTTATACAGAGCTAATTTAAGTCAAGTCAAAGCTGAAGGTGCTACTTTCGAATCATCCGATCTAAGAGAATCTAATTGGCAAGAAGGAAACTTATCAGGGGCAAATTTCAGTAGAGCTAATTTAAAAAAAGCAGACCTAAGTTATGCACTATTAACTAATGCTAACTTTCGGAATGCTCAACTGCAAAATGCTAATTTGCGAAATACAGATCTAAGTTTAGCAGATTTGCGAGGAGCAAACCTAAGTGGCGCTGATTTAAAAGAAGCAAAATTAACAGTTATAAAGCCTAATCAGGAAGATAAATTTTTGGCCGGTCCAATAGATACATTCAAATCAGATCATTTAAGAGGAGTTAATTTCAATTCTGCCAAGAACTTAAATCCTAATCAAATTAATTACATCTGTAAACAGGGAGGAATTCACGAAAAATGTAGCAGTAATTAAATATTTAGGGCTTGCTGATTAAATATTAAAGCATTGACACATTACCCTAGAGCTAACACAACACTACCAATAGCGTTCATGGGTAAGTCCTAAGTATTTTGGGCGCTCCTATGTCAGAAAAATCCAGAGAAAAGCCATATCCGACTACCTCCTCTATACATTCCCTGTTTTTCTGTAGGGATGTTGCATACAACCTCCCTACCTTCTTAAAAAGACTTTTTCAGCAGGCCCTATTTAGGAAAAGAAATAGCTAAAACCCTAAAAAATGAGAAGTCTTAAGTTATTTTAAGAACTTCTCATCACCTAGTTAAGTAATTGAGAATTTGAACCAGAAAGTTATAATCTTACTAAGACTTACCCAGAAACAGCGTTATGATCAAAAGTTTTGTAGTTTGAACAAAAACAATTAGTTTTATCAGCCCAGTTTCTTGGTTAGTTTAGGTAAACCATATCTTACTATAAACTATACTGACACGGCTCTCTTAGTAGTAGCAGCTAATTCTCCGCTAGCATATTTAGCAGCAAACTCATCTAAAGTTAGAACCTTAATCTTACTAGCATTACCAGCAGTACCAAACTGTTGATAACGATCTAGACATACTTGCTTCATATACTTAATAGAAGGCTTTAAGAAATGACGAGGGTCAAAGTTAGAAGGGTCCTTGGCAGCAGCCTCACGAATAGCAGCAGTAATGGCCAAGCGATTATCAGTATCAATATTCACCTTACGAACACCACTCTTGATTCCTTTTTGAATTTCTTCAACAGGCACACCATAAGTTTCTGGAATATTGCCACCATTATGATTGATAATTGCCAACAAATCTTCTGGTACAGAAGAAGAACCATGCATAACCAAGTGAGTATTAGGTAAGCGACGATGAATTTCTTCAATTCGGCTAATAGCCAAAATTTCTCCTGTAGGCTTACGAGTAAATTTGTAAGCACCATGGCTAGTACCAATAGCAACTGCTAGAGCATCTACTTGGGTTTGTTCTACAAATTGAACAGCTTCATCTGGATCTGTTAAAAGTTGGTCGTGGGAAAGCTTGCCTTCTGCTCCATGACCATCTTCTTTATCACCCATACCAGTTTCCAAGGAACCTAAACAACCTAATTCACCTTCTACACTTACACCAATGGAGTGAGCAACTTTAACTACTTCAGCAGTAACATTAACATTATATTCAAAGCTAGCTGGAGTTTTAGCGTCTGCTTCTAAGGAACCATCCATCATCACGCTAGTAAAACCATGGCGCATAGCAGAATAGCAAGTAGAGGGTGCATTACCATGATCTTGGTGCATCGCAATGGGAAGATGAGGGTAAGTCTCTACTGCAGCCAAGATTAAGTGACGCAAGAAATTTTCACCAGCATACTTACGTGCCCCACGAGAAGCTTGTAAAATTACGGGGCTGTCTGCTTCCTCTGCGGCCTGCATAATGGACTGAATTTGCTCCATGTTGTTGACATTATATGCAGGAATGCCATAACCGTTTTCTGCTGCATGGTCTAGTAGTAAGCGCATTGGTACGATAGCCATACCTTTTCCTCCTAATCTCTTTTGTTATTAGCTTATTTTTGATACTCCCGGCCACAAAGAACGGGGATTCTTAAGCAGTCCAAACCTGGACTCTTAAAGGCATTATCAAACTGCCTCTACTAAGTCCTTTAAGAGAAAATCTCAAAGTTAGTAACTTAATTTACTTAAGCTTAATTATTACGACAATCTTAAGACAAATTGAAAATTATGTCTATAAATATTAAATTTTTGCTTTCATCAACCAAATAATTAAAAATAGGGCTCACCTAGTTGAATTAAAGGCCATATGTCAGGAATGAGCTGTACTTGACAAAATCAGGATGGATCCAGAAGAGGTAACTTAAAGAATTAACCATAAGACTTATGCCAATTCTCAAAAGTCCTGCTATACTTGGGAGCTTGCCAAAATAACTTTTCTTAATAATCGAAGTTACGATTCTATCGAGTATTTGCTCCAACAAATAATATTTAGAAAGAGAGAATTTAAGTATAACAAAGCTTATGCCACTTGGTATTACATAAAGAAACCGGTTTTTTATGGATAAATGGTTATTTTTCACAATAAACATTGACGAAAAACCCAGGTTTATGGGTTCGCCTACATAAGTATTGAAGAAGTGATAAATTTTTGCCAATCAAAATATCTGAAGGTTGGCCTCAAGAACGGCTTTGTTTAATGAAAGTAGCTAGGGTTTGCTGAAAAAGTATTTTAAGGAGCACAGGAGTAGGTAGGGAAGTTTTGCTAACGCAAAGCTCCGCTAACGCTACGGGACATGTTTGCGCAGCATTCCGTCAGGAAAACGCATTTTTGTTATGCAACGTCCCTACAGAGAAACAGGGCAGGTATAGATGAGGTAGTCGGATATACTTGTCTCTTGATTTTTCTGCCATGGGAGTGCTCGAAATCCTAACTTTTTCAGCCTTTTACCACCGAACTTCTGGTACTTTTTGCTGACCAAATAAGACTAAGGCCTTTATATGTCAATGTTTTTATAATTAATCAGCAAGCCCCAGCTATAGAAGTCAGTGCTGCTTAGCGATCGCCAAAAACTCCTCATAGTTCATTATTAATTAATTAACTATCATGGGTCGCCCGGGATTCGAACCCGGAACAAATCGGTTAAAAGCCGAGTACTCTACCGTTGAGCTAGCGACCCTAATTTCTACTTATTAAGTTTATCTCATACAAGCACTTATCTTAGCATAGCCATTGCGAATATGGCAAGAGTTTTCCGAAAAAATTTCAGATTTTGTGACAAGTTTTTGACATCTTCATCCCCTTTTAGGGACGGAAACTTTTGTATTACTTGTCATTTGAAGCTGAAGGGGCGACGAGACGGCTAAAAACCTAGTAGGTACAGGTGTCAGGTTTCAGGTAGCAGGTGGCACGGTTCAATTTCTACTAAAATTCATGACTCCTTTTATTGATTCAATTTTTCAAGCATAGTGCAAAAAGTCAAGTCAGGACTTACACAGAACCACCATATCTAGTAGGGAACCGCCCCTAGAGGTGGTGCATAAATTGATATTTTGCGTAAGTCTTGACATATAAAGGCTTTAGCCTTATTTGGATGGCAAAAAGTACGAGCTTTTTCCTAGTTTAAGCTGAAAAAGTTAGGATTTCGGGCTGACCATGGCAGAAAAATGAGGAGATAAATATATCCAACTACCTCCTCTACCAATTCCCCGTTCCTCTGTAGAGACGTTGCATGCAACGTCCCTAACATCTCCTCCTGGGAGATGTTAGAGGTAGGTCCCCTACTCCTGAAAAAGACTTTTTCAGCAAGCCCTAAATAGTCGTGCAAAATTAATTACACATCCCTTCTACTTTTGAGAATAACAAAACACAAAGAGCAGCGCGACTAGCAGTTAGTTTTTAATATTTGTATAATCTTGATTAAATTTGTAAACGAGGCAATTCAATAAAAGGTTCTTTGATAAAAGGCTCTTTAATGAAAGGATCTGTTCCTTCTTTAGGAGTTGCTACAGGATTTAATATTGGTGGTAGAGAAAAGTTATTATTATTATTATTATTATTAATGCTTGCTTCTTCCTTTGAATTATTATGAGAAGAGTTTGTAGAATTTAGATCATCTTGTGGAGATTTTAGAGGTAACTCAGGTAAAATGGGAGTTGAGAAAGTGTTAGAATTTCCTTCCCTAGGAAAAGAGTCAATACCAACAAAATTAAAATCATCATTTATTGTATTTATTACTACAGGGGTTCTCATTGGCTGATGAAAAACACTAGAAATTTGAGCAATGTGTTTAAGAATTTCTTTGCCTTTTTCACCTTTTACAATCTGAGGTTGGTATTTACTAACCACTACTGGCAAAAACTCAATCTTCATTTTTCCTGGTTTTAAGGATAGTTTCAAAACTGCTGTGTCATAATCACCCTCTTGGTTAGAACTATCTCCAAAAATAAAATTGCCCAAAGAATATACAATAGGTCGTCCTTGATAAATTTCTGCCCCCTGCAATACTTTAGAATGATGTCCTACTACCAAATCAGCACCTTGGTCAATTGTCATCCTAGCTATATCCATCTGCCAATCTCCAGGATATTCTGATAATTCAACTCCCCAATGATAATTAACAATTATCCAATCTACCTGCTTTCTCAATGTTTGAATATCTGAAGCTATCTGATTGTTATTGCGACTATTAATACTTATTGATCTAGTAGTTGCTTGAAGATCCGTATCATAATAATTTAGGTATGCAATCTTTTGGCCTTTAACCTCAATAATTTTTGGCCTTCTAGCCTCTTTTTTTGTTTTGCCCGCTCCTAAAGAATGAATACCTGCATCCTCTAAAATTTCTATTGTATCTAATAAGCTTTTTTGTTCATAACCCAAAGTATGGTCATTAGCTAAATTTACCAGATCAACACCTCCGGAAGTTAATGCCTTAACAGAGCTAGGATTTACTATTGATTTTTGTTGCTCAGTTGTATTGTTGAGAGTAGAGCCAGTCAAAGGATGTTCCAGATTAACTATTGATAAATCTGCAGCTCTATACTCATCCATTTTAGCAAAAGGTAACTTATAATCTCTCTTTACTAAATTAGAAACTTGATTAGATAAATTAACATCTCCACCAAACATTAAAGTAATCATAGGGTCCTGTGAGTTTACTACCATTTTATGTTCTATAACTCTCACTTTTTCTATAGCAGTTTCTACCCATTTACCTGAAATTGAATTTCGTACTAAAACACTATAATAACTTACCCAAATACCTAGAACAAAAGCTGCTAGTACTGAAATTATTAATATCAAATAATGAAATGTTGGAAATTCCAGGTTATCCGTTTTGTTTTCCAAATTAGATTTCTTATTTAAATTTATTTTTGCATGGGACTTAATTCTCACAGAGTATTTCCAGAGTATGTTGGATGAACCACTCAAACGTCCCACAATTTTTACTTTTTCTATTACAGGAGAGTTAAGTTGACAAAGTTGATCACAGATAAACTGAATTAATCTATCTACAGGAGGTTCATGGTGAAACTCTACTAAAACTTGTAGATATCCAGTAGTTTCTTTAGCTATACGAGCTGAAATTCCTTGGGGATTGAGTTTTTTATTAATCCACTGAGTAATTGCCAAAAAATCACCAGAACTTGCTAATTCAAAAAGAGATGTTTGAGTCAAATTAGGTGTATAGTTCATATTTTTTATCTTGTTAAATTTCTCAAATTGTAGGCTAATAAATTTGGATAAATCAACAATTACATAGGATTTACATTTGATTTATAAAATCAATTCTGTAGGCAAGAGATATATGCAATAAAGTATAAACTTTATCAGATTTTTTCTAGTTGTAAAAATAGCCAAATTTTATGTAAAACTTCATTTTATGCAATTTTCAGTCTCTACCCTGTAGCATAAGCTGTCAACCTAACAACAAGGTGAGTAGAATTTCAGTACTAAGGAAATAACTGGACTGTGAGATTTTTTGCGCCCAAAATGGGTCCAGACCCAGTATTAGTAAGGGAAATACCTCAAAGAACTAAAAATAGCTAAAACCTAGGTAGATCAACATAACAGTGAATTCAAGGTAAAAAGATTACTTGATAAGCTTTTTACCTGGTTTTCAACCTATTTTTGGCCTAAGTCCAGATTAGAGTTTTCCGATGGTCATATGTTTAACCTTCTATTATAATTAGCCACAGAAGGCTCTTACCATACCAACATTACGGTAGTTTTACTAGCCAACGAATCCCACTAATTTATTGTAGTTAGAGAATATCTGCTACTCCACACTTGATGTTTAGCAACTTTGGTAAGATATAGGATTTTTCTATAGTGACCATAAATATACCCTGCCAAGAGTAAAAGGGTATTTTTAAGTTATAGCCGTTGCTAAACAAAGGATTGGGTGGTGGAGCAAGCCTGACTTTACTTGGATTTTTGATTACAATAATTCCGGTTATTCCAAAAAAAATTATACCGGGAGATGAATGGCAGATCAATAATTAGGGTTTCCTACTGAATGCTGCGCCAACAATGTCTTTCTTATTGAGAAATAAGAACAATTTATGCAGTCAACATTTTGAGTAAAGTTAGTTATAATAGAACATTTAGTTAAGAAATTAATTCTAATTTGCTAGATACTTAAGCCAAATTGAAAGATAGTTAAAATCAGTATATAGTTTTATCTGAACAGGGCCTAGTCATTCTTTACTACTATATATAATATATAGTGTATTTTGGTCAATTTTTTCGATATTTACACTACATTTAGAGCCTTGCCCTAACTCCTGATGAAATTATTTGAACAAGTCAATTCATTATAACTAGTTGTTTGTACTATTTTTGTTTGTACCATTTTTGTACTATTATTATGGATAATCAAAGTGTTAAGGGAAATTTGACGACAAAAGCTTGATTCTGTACTAGCAAAATATGTTAATTTTCTTTAAGCTAAAAAGCAAAACTCTCTGTAATATTTTGGTGGAAGTTATGATGAATCATAACTTCAAAGATTTTTTAGTTAAAATTAGCTGTTATTATAACTTTCACAACCAATCAATTTAGTATTGCTATATTATAGTTATTCATGCTATCGTATAAAAATGTGGGGTCTAAGCTCCAACTTTTAATAAAATTCAAGTATATATAATAAACTAGAAAGTTATGTTGATCAGTTTTGTGGATAGTCTCTAGTGGAAAACATTCCGAGATTTCAGCAAAGTCGATAAACTGTAAAACTATCAGCAGTGATAGCAACTTTGATAAATTCTTAAGGAATGGGGATAAAATATGATCTACAAATATTGGCGCTTGAGTATTGCACTAAAATGCTCCTGTGCAGAAAATCACCGAAGTTAATAAATCCTCATTCCTAGCCCACTGAAAAGTTAAAACCAGCAGTAAATTACTACTGCTTTAAAGCTGTAGTCAATATGTCAACAAATGTATTAATTGGGAGTATAACAAGTCAATGCTACAACGCAAGATATATCAACTTTGTTGCGATGGTCGTGAGGTCTGTATTTTCTTGCGAGACCAGCAGCGTTGGATTGAGAAAGCAAAGATATTAGACATAGAAGGAGATTTAGTAACAATACGTTATGAAACAGATGAAGAGGATGAAATCTGTTCTTGGGAAGAAATGGTGCGTTTAGAAAGTATTGGGGCTATTACCCAAAGATTAGCGTCCGTTCCTAGAGGTAATATTGAACCTCTAGTATCTGAAGATTGTCCAGCAGCTGAACAGATTCACAATCAGTATCCAGAATCAAATCAACAAGAATGAATTGGATATAGGAATAGATGATTGATGGCTAAGTTTTTTGGCGAAAATGAAGTAAATATACTAACACTCATTGTTCTTCATCTTGATTAATTAGGGCTTGCTGATTAGTTCTAAAAGGATTGACATATAAAGGTTTTACCTTATTTGGTTAGTAAAAAGTATCAGCTTTTTGGTGGTTTAAGCTCCCTAAGTTCGGATTTTGGGCTGACCATGAAAGAAAAGTTAAGAGATAATTCTGACTGCTACCTCCTCTGTAATTGCCATTTCTCGATACTCGTGACTTCTTATTTCCTCTGTACTACTTCCTACTACCTCCCTGAAAAGACTTTTTCAGCAAGCTCTAATTATTCATTTTTATCTATTTCTTCAGTAGAATTCAAAGGAAAATGAACTGACTCAAACATAGGACAGTATCCATCAAATGTTACCTTCAAATCATATAGAGCTGAAACAGAATTGGAACAACGTTGTCCTCGATAATGTACACAATTAGCACAACAATATAACTCAGGAGAAACAAAGCGGTCAGTGGTTTGACTAATAAATTCTCGCTGGGATATTCCTCTCAAAACTAGCTCTTCTCCTTGCCAACGAACCTCCACAAGACCTGTCTCAGAAAAAGTTGGCCAATGATTATCATTTCTTATGCTTTGAGGTAAAGAAATTATGACTTCTGTCTCTAATTCATTTAATTCCCCTTCATAATTAGTTTTCAGTAATTTAGGTGCTATAAACGTCTCACCTATTGGTAACTCTACCAATTTACCATTAGTTGGAGAATGTAGTTTATAACGGTTGCGTAACTCTTCAAGGTTAACTAGGTCAGCTAAATAACTAGGACAGCCATGAACAAAAATTATATGTTGAGGACGTAAGTTGTGAATTAACTGTGTTGTGCCAAGTCTATCACAATGATCGGTGAGAAGATATTTTTCGGTATGAGCAAAGTCCTTTTCTTGTGATGACTTTCCTGGTCGTTCCGGCAGTAGAGCAATAACAGGATTATTTTGATTTATCATGTATGGACTCAAGTCATTATCCTGATCAGCAATGAGGATATAAGGTTTTTCTGTGGAAGGTAATTTTCCAGGCGATCGCCTCAACACACGAGGCTTTACCTTGTGATCCCAAAATAGAGGCTGATGTTGGGCAAAATTTTGTACAGTTGTGGGAAATTGGGACAATAGTTGTAAATAAAGGTCACAACCTCTAGCTACCTTTTCTTCTACCCAAATATCTAGGTCACGACCTGTAAAATAGTGATGACTGCGTAGAAGCATCAACAATTCTTGTCCTAACCCTAAAGGGGGAGCGGGCAAGATAACTGAAGTTCCAAAACTAATAGCTTGATATATCCTTTCTGCAAGGTTATTTTCTAATTGTCGCCGATGTGGATAATGGGCCGTGCCATAGCTACCTTCAACTATTAATATATCTAGCTTAAGTCCTCGTAAATCTGCTAAAGGTAGACCTTCAACCAAACGACTTTTGGATAAATAGAAATCCCCTGTGTATAAAAGCTTATAGGTTCGATTTTCTCCATTATAGGTGAGTAGAAAAGCTGTTGCCCCTGGTAAATGACCAGCAGGAAAAAGCTCTACAGTCAGACCACTTAGAAGTTCTACTCGTGAGCGCCAAGGTAGAGGTTGACAAAAATCAGGGACTTCACAAATATCAAGTTCTGGCCAATTCAGAGGTAGAAGTTTAGTTGTTGTCTCACTAGCATATATTGGTAAATTTGGAAAAGTTTGGTGGAGTGCTAATAGTCCTTGAGCATGATCTGAATGTGCATGGGAGCATAATACAATATCAGCAGGTAGTTGTTGTTTTATTTCATTAGTTAATAATGAAATATTATCAATACCACAATCTAATAAAATCCGGTGTACTCCAATACGAACTAGCAGACATATTCCATCATCTGCGTGACCTACACTGTAAGCTAAACATTCTAAATCTATCACCAGGGTAAATTACTTGGGTCCAGGAAAATTTTGACTATCAATGAATTTTAAATTTTGGAGATATTAAGTTTAAGTATTATTCAAAAAATACCATAAAAATACAAGCTGAAATTAGATAAGTTTACTCTTTATCTCTTAACTTGCAAAGTTAGGTAAGAAGTATTTTCAGGTTAAAAATAAATCGACACAATTTATTGATTTTTAGATTATCAAAGGATTTGAGGTATCTTATATTTGCTTGTTTATTTGATTGAAAATCAAGACAATGAAGATATATTATCTATATATATTTTAGGTATTGTTTGGCATAATCATATTGGCTAGCAAATCTCATATATATTCCTATTTTTAACTAAAAATTTCTAAATATTCAACTACAAAAATAATATTTTAGCTTAATTGCTAGTTTACAATCTTTGATGAGAAATGAGCCAGTGTATATTGCTATATGGTTACAAAACTTTATAATTCTTTATAATTAAGAACCTGGTAGCAGTGTATATTTCAAAAAAGTATAAAACAAAAAAATAGGCTCATAAGTTTATACAATCTAATTCCTGGTTCAGGAATAGATTTTATTAATGAGTCCAAGTTTTTCAGTTTTGTAACTAAAAAATACATTTTTTTCAGCAAACCTTATTGTCACCTAGGAGATAGTTCAAATGGTTTTTGGACCTGCATCTCAGTTAGGAGTTGGCCTTTTTGAAGATACAGAACCCGTGGAACTGTTAAATGGACGCTCATCAGAAGAAGTCGAAACTGTGATTCGAGCTGTCTATAGGCAAGTTCTAGGCAATGCTTACGTCATGGATAGTGAAAGACTCATTGTACCAGAGTCCAAACTCAAAGAAGGCGAAATTACTGTCCGTGAATTTGTACGTCAAGTTGGACGATCTGACTTGTATCGTTCTCGGTTCTTTGATCCTTGCCCCCGCTATCGTGCAGTTGAATTAAATTTTAAGCACTTTTTAGGTCGCGCTCCCGATGGCTACGATGAAATGAAGTTTCACAGTAAGATCCTGGATGAAGGAAGTTTTGAAACTGATATTGATTCCTACATTGATAGTGACGAATATAGTAGTGCTTATGGGGAAAATATTGTTCCTTATCATCGAGGTTACAAAACCCAAACTGGTAAAAAAATGGTTGGTTTTACTCATATCTTCCAACTATTGCGTGGTGCTTCCAGCAGCGACTTAAAAGGAAGTTTATCTGGGAAAAGCCCTACTTTGAATAAATATGTGATTCAAGAAACACCTTTGGCAGTAGTTCCTCCTTCTGGTGGTTCAGATGGTTGGTCATTCCAAGATCCACCTTTGGGTGCTAGAAGTCGACATGGAGTAGGAGCAAGTTCTAGTGGTAAAGTTTACCGCGTTGAAGTAACAGCTTATCGCTCAAAAGTAGTAAATCGTGTTTCTAGATTCCGTCGTAGTAATCAAGTACTTTTGGTGCCTTTTGATCAACTTTCTAAAGAATACCAAAGAATTCATCAGCAGGGTGGCGTAATTTCAAGTATTACTCCTATTTGATAGAAGAAAAAATTAGAAAATGATTTACTCGTATTTCCTAAATTTTTTAGTTATTAGACTCATAAAAACTAAAATTACTATTTAGTAATAATATTCAGGACAAAAAAGGGTAAAATTTTTAAAAGAGTTTGCAGTAGTTTATGGTTGATAGTTATTCTGTTTGTATAGTTATTTCAAATAAGAACGGAACACTTTTTCCGCTGAAACTTAGTTATAGCAAGAAAGACTTGTCTCAATCTAAATTAAAATGACTATACTTTATGAACAAGTAGCTATAAGCTATGAACACTGCGAAGGATAGTATATAAAAAAATCAGAATATTTGCTATAGAGGAGTTAAAATGTCACTTTGGGTAGACAAAATCGATCCAATAGAGCTACGTTATAATGCAACAGAAGATGAAAAACAAACTGTGATTCGAGCTGTTTATAAGCAAGTTTTGGGAAATATCCATGTAATGGAAAGCCAGCGCCTAACTAGTGCCGAATCATTTTTCGTAAATGGACAAATTTCTGTTCGTCAATTTGTTAACTTGGTTGCTAAATCAGACCTATATTTCTCCTTGTTTTGTGAATCATCTTCTCCTTATGGATTCATAGAACTCAACTTTAAGCATATATTAGGTCGTGCTCCTGAAGACCAGGCTGAAATTTCTGAACACATTCGTATATATAATGAACAAGGATACCAAGCAGAAATTGATTCTTACACAAACACTCAGGAATATAGTCAAAATTTTGGGGAAAACATTGTCCCATACCCACGAGGTTCAAGTACTGTAGTTGGGAGCAAAAATGTCACCTTTAATCGGCTCTTTGCTCTAGAAAGAGGAAATGCTACAAGTGATAGAAAAAAAACTTCTCGATTGACTTTAGATTTAGCTGCTAACCTGGGTACAAAGATTAAAAAACCGATATCTGTAAGTGGGCCTTATAATAACAGAATTAAACGTTTCCAAATCTCAGTTACTAAAACTGGTATTGGCCCTGTTGTAAAACAGAGCGCAACAACCTATACAGTATCTTACGAACAGCTAAGTGCAAAAATTAACAGTATTCAGAGAACAGGTGGCAAAATCCTAAAAATTACTGAAGTCCCTTAAATCAAAAGTTAAGAACCTACTAAGTTCTTGTTTAAAAAGCTCGGTTTCTCTTGAATTGTGGCAAGATATAGTTTGACCCCAAGAAACCGGCTTTCTCTTTGTAGTCAGTTTAAAATTTGAATTGATATCAAATCAGGATATAGCATTTTCTTCAATAAATTTCAGTTTAAATCATTTCAAAAATAGCAATAATGGATGTCGTAGAATTTGTTGAATGTTCTATAGGACGCTGGCGATCGCAACGTAGTGGCCATAGTTTAGCATTGAGTCATTTTGAAGAAGTTCGCTCTACAATAGATATTGTTTCTTTAGCAAAAACGGCTCCAGAAGTAATAGAATTATGTAATTCTAGTGGAGTAGATATAGCTAATGCTGTCTCTCCTTTTCAGATGAGTTGGCAAGGAGAATCAGATTGGGATGAAAATGAGATTATTAAAGGTCGTTCTGTTTTAGTGCCAATACCTGATACAGATAATCGAAAAAGAGGAAAATTATTACGTTCCCAAGGGTATGCAGAAACTATTCCTGCTGTAGGAGGATATTACATTACTGAAGATGAAACTTTTATTCTACATACAGAATATGACAGTGCTGCTGCGGAAGAAAAAATTTGGTTTCATACTCCCAATCTTAGGTTTAGAGTATCGTTGATTAAAACGAGTGATGGTAATGGTGTATTAACTGCCTCTTTTTCATCAGAAATTCGTTCTTTATCAACTTAATAAAAATAATTTGTCAAATAATCACAATAAACAGGTCCACAAAATTAATGACAAATTTTATTTCGTCAGACTAAATCCCTCATATTGTATATCTAACAAAAAATTAGGCGAGGGTTACAATTTTGTTGAAATGCTTAATTAATTGGGGTCTGCTGAAAAAGTCTTTTTAATAATCAGGGGAAGCACCCCTAACTCTTCCCAGGAGGTAAAGATTAAGCAACTAGAAATAAACTCCAAAATTCTTACCTATTAAGCAATACTCCAAATCTATTCTCAAAAAGTGACAAGATTTTTTACATGAATAAAATATGAATACTATAGTAACATTTAATTTTGAAAAATAAATAATTTTTGCTAATGAGTTACCGAGTGCAAATAAGTAGTTAGACAAAATTATTGGTATATTTACTATTGAGTTATGTTTTGATTTTTTATTAGCTCTTTGGGTGATCCTTAGTGATCCACAATGTATAGTTAATTTTGTCTAGTTACTTCAAAATTTAAAGGTAGCAGCCATGAGATAGTCTTGGGGGAGAGCTCAAATAAAATGTTGCCACCAATAGCAGAAAAGAAGTTGCAGGGTTGGATTAGAAGTCGCCATATAATCTGCTCCGGAAATTTTTTTTTATTTGAAACTGTTGAGTGTTCTACTATTGATAGATTTACAGAATGTGTTCAAGCATTGGGCGGCAGTTTGATATCTGTTAAACCTATTAAGAAAATTTGGATTGGTAATCATAGAAAAGTAGTTGTTTATCAAGCTAAGGCAAGTCTTCATACACCTCACCACGATTTAAAACAATATTGGGTCAAGTATGGTGGTTTTTATACCAGATTTGATGAACGGGGTTGATCAGATTTCAATGACTAGCTCTGATACTAAACGCTGGTTGCCAAAAAATCCTTAAAATCCTTTTTTAATATTGGCTACTTATACTTATGAATAGATTAATCAAGACACAATTCAGCATCTTACGTCAGAATAGCTTAATTAGGATTTGCTAAAACCTACATTTGTCATATAAGTGTAGTATAAATCGAAGTCAAAAGTCAAAAGTCAGAATTGCATTACAGTGGTCAATAGGAGTAAAGGATTTAGTAAATATTTATAATTAAATTTCACTGAGAATTTGACTACTAATAAAGTTGACATCCTCCCCGATCTAAAGGCACTAGGTAACAACCGAGCCGTAGCCTCTCGGCGGGATGACATTTCACAGGCGGCTGCTACTTGGGCCGTAGTCTGGCTGCTGGCCTCAATGTCCGTTTTTTGTCTCAGATTGCCAACTCGCGACTAATATATTTCTTGTAAACTAAAAAAAATTATAACATAGCCTGTGAAAAAAACAACTAAAAAGTCGCCCTAGAAGGGCGAGGCTTTAAACCAAATTTTTCGGTAAATTAAAGATAATTTAATAGTATAAATACTTAACCAACCTAGAGATTTTATACTAATTTTAATGTTACACATTGAAGTGCGGAATGTGGGCTAAAAAAATCTTGTTAGGGGGTAGGAAGGAAGGATGCAGTAGAAATGGGAATTCATAGAGGGGATAGGAGTAAGAATTGCCACTTGATTTTTTCGTCCTTGTCCAGCCAAATTGCTAATATGGGTGAGCTAAGGATGAAAGATAGTACTTTTTTTGGATACAAAAAGGCTAAGCTCTTTATCCACCAATTCTTTGAGATTTAATCAGTCAGCCCTAATTAATTTAGGGAATACCATTAAAGGGTATACTAGAAAAAGTATGGTGGCCAAGGAGAATGGAAATGCCAAAAAAACGTGGTAGTGCCACATCTTATACAGAAACCAAGGTTAAAGTAGGCGTGTCTCTTACTCCCACTAGCGCTGAGAGGCTAAAGGAGGTAGCAAAAGAACTTGGATTATCAAGGTCTGAGCTAGTTGAGCGCATTGCCAGAGGAGACCTTGCTGTTTTGAGAGAGGCGGCACAGATAACAGCAAATTTGAATAGTCAGTCAGATACAGTTAACAATACTCTAAGCAAAAATGAGTTACCCGAAAGTAACATAGATGTTGTGACAGTTCCAGAACCATTAAGTGGGTCTCTAGAAGCACAAGCTCTATTATCAGAAAGTTATCAGACTTTACAGCAAGAGTTGGAATCTCAGATGGCACAGGTCAAGGATTTGGAATACCAAATGACTACTATGGTGTCAAGAGAAAGTTATCAAACTTTACAAAAACAATTAGAAGAAGATAAAAAAGTAATTGTAAGTTCCCAGGAAAAACTAGCTCAACTTAAGCAACTAGAAGAGCAAGTAGCTTTAATGATACCAAAGGAAAGCTACAAAACTTTGCAGCAAGAGTCTCAAGAGCAAAAAGTGCAATTGGAACTGTTAGAAAAGCAATTAGCTTCCATGGTGTCCCAGGAAGTATACGAAATTCTACAGCAAGAGTCTCAAGAGCAAAAAGTGCAATTGGAACTGTTAAAAGAGCAATTAGGTTCAATGGTGTCCAAAGATATTCTAGATTCTTTGCAGCACCAGTCACAAAAGCAACAAACTGAAATTCAGCAACTGGAATCACAAGTAGCTTCTATGGTATCCCAGGAAGTATACGAAATTCTACAGCAAGAGTCTCAAGAGCAAAAAGTAGAGTTGGAACTGTTAAAAGAGCAAGTAGGTTCGATGGTGTCCAAAGATATTCTAGATTCTTTGCAGCGCCAGTCACAAGAGCAACAAACTGAAATTCAGCAACTGGAATCACAAGTAGCTTCTATGGTATCCCAGGAAGTATACGAAATTCTACAGCAAGAGTCTCAAGAGCAAAAGGTAGAGTTGGAATTGTTAGAATCACAAGTAGCTTCTATGGTGTCCCAAGAAGTATACAAAATTCTACAGCAAGAATCTCAAGAGCAAAAAGAAAAGTTGGAACTGTTAGAAGAGCAAGTAGATTCGATGGTGTCCAAAGAAATTCATGATTCTTTGCAGCAACAGTCGCAAAAGCAACACACTGAAATTCAGCAACTAGAATCACAAGTAGCTTCTATGGTGTTGCAGGAAAGTTATGATACTTTGCAACGTCAGTCAGAAGAAAAACAAAACAAGTTGCAACGGCTAGAAGAACAAGTAGCCGCAATGGTGTCAAGAACAGTCTACGAAACTTTGCAAAAACAGTTACAAGAGCAACTCAATAAGTTGCAAGATCTGGAGTCTATACTTGGTTCAATGATATCACAGGAAACTTATGAAGCCTTAAAAAAAGAGTCAGAATTTCAAAAAGAGATAATTGCAGATTACCAAAATAAACTGACTCAATTACAACAAAAATATCATAGCCAATGCGAGGCAGTAGAGGCTTCTCAAAAACAAATTTCTCAGTTACAAACTCCGGCGATGATTGCAGAAAATCGTTTTCTGAAAAAGTGGCAATATCGGACTTTTTCCAGGTAAAGTCAAACTTTCACAAAATAGATGATTTTTAGTAAATATAGAAATGTTAAATTTTCAGGTTTGAAAATTTAGAATAAAGCAGAGAGCAGAAATTAATTATTGTTCCAAAAGCGACAAAATCTCTCCGCTAATTTGTTTATTTATGAATTTAAAGAGCAATTTTACTATCATCATATCAGATGTTAATAGCGGAGAGAACTTGAGTCGCACTTTCGAATTGTTGCTTAAATTCAATATTTGTGTTAGATCATATCTAGTTGAATAGTTTTTATGATCAATAAACGGTAAAAGGGAAAAGGGAAAAGTTAGTATAAAGGAGGATAGGGAGGAGAAAGTATTTTTATTTGTGATTAAAATATAGCAATCCTTTTTTATTTGTCTCCAAAATATTATCGCTTTTGGGAAAAAGGGAATAGAGAATGAGCAATAGCTTCAGATTGTATTTCTAGTTTGTAAATTGTCACAATGTATTTAGGATTGCTATAGTTAAGATAACGATTAATACAATAGATTTAATCTAAGTGAGGTAAAGTTTTGCAGACATAATCCTTGTGATAGAGAAGGATAGGATTTAAAATAACTTTTTTATACCTAATAAGGAGATGCTTTAAATTTGCTATTTTTCGGTAAATCATCATTTATAAGGTAAAGGTATGACTAACAAAATAATTATAGAAAATCTAATTAAAATTTACGGCAAAAAACATTTTGCGAGCCTGAAATTATTTCGGGAAGGAAAAACAAGAGACGATATATTAAAGTCTACAGGTAATATTTTGGGATTAGCAGATGTATCTCTGGAGATTAGTAAAGGGGAATTATTTGTTGTAATGGGATTATCCGGTTCAGGAAAATCTACCCTAGTTCGCTGTATTAATCGTTTAGTTAATCCTACAAGCGGGCATATTTATATTGATGGTGAAGATGTTGCTCATGCTGATGAGAAACGGATGCGAGAGATAAGACTGAATAAAATTTCGATGGTATTTCAACGGTTTGGGTTGTTTCCTCACAAAACAGTAGCTGAAAATGTAGAGTATGGACTAAAGGTACGGGGGGTTGAAGCAAATAATCGTCGTCAGAAAGCTTTAGAAACATTAGAAGTTGTGGGTTTAGAAAAATGGGCAAATTATAAACCGACCTCTTTGAGTGGGGGAATGCAGCAACGAGTAGGTTTAGCCCGTGCTTTGGCCACTGATGCAGATATTCTATTGATGGACGAAGCTTTTAGCGCCCTTGACCCACTGACGAGGGGAGAAATGCAAGACGAACTATTGCGACTCCAAAAAGAATTGCATAAAACTATAGTGTTTATTAGTCATGATATGCAAGAAGGTTTGAAGTTAGGCGATCGCATTGCGGTGATGAAAGATGGTGCAATTGTCCAATTGGGGACTCCTGAAGAATTAGTTACTAATCCTAAAAATGATTATATTAAGGCTTTTACTGAAGAAGTAAATTCAGCCCAAGTTATTACGGTAGGGTCAGTTATTAGTAAAAGAGCTTCCTTGAGAATTGGGCAAGATTCTGTTAGCTCTGGGTTAAAGCAAATGTCAAATCATAACCTCGAAGTTCTGTATATAGTCGATGAATACAATAAACCTGTTGGTTTGGTGAAAAGACAATATTTGGAAGAGAGTCTCAAACAGGGAAAAGAGGATATTATGGCGAGAATGGAAACTAATTTTCCAACAGTTGATAGTTCTACTCGCCTAGAGGATATTTTTGACCTTTACAAACAGGGTTTTCCTTTGGTGGTGGTTAATGACAAAAAAGAATTTCAAGGTATGGTAGAAGCAGTCGATGTACTGACAACTTTGGGGCAACCAAATTAACATTTGGATTAAACCAATCAGGACTTACCCAGGGGCACTACTCGAGGGTGAGGGCGAATGCCATTCGCCCCTACACATAGCGTTTTCAAGGTGAAGCATGCGTAAGTCCTGCCAATATTACAGGAGCTAATTAATTGTGTTTATTTTGAATTATTTATCTTATTACTTTATAACTGAAACTCAAGAAGGACTAGACAATTTATTGAATCCCTTCCAATCTTATACTTTACCCATAGAAAAATCGATTAATAATTTAGTTGATTTTCTGGTTAACAACTTTCGGCCTGTATTTCAAGCTATTAGCTCACCAATTAGGGTAACTCTAGAAATAGTAGAATCGACTTTTCTCGCAATTCCCCCCTTAATTTTTCTGATCATCATCAGTTTGCTGATCTGGCAATTAGCAGGTAGAAAAACAGCGATCTACAGTTTTATTGCTCTTTGTATCATTGGTTTTTCTGGCGCTTGGGCAGAAGCAATGGTTTCCCTATCTTTAATACTAACTGCTGTGATTTTCTGTATGCTTATTGGGATTCCTTTAGGTATTGCTTGTGCGATTAGCGATCGCTTTAATAGAATATTGCGGCCTCTCCTAGATGTAATGCAAACTCTTCCAACCTTCGTTTACCTGGTACCTGTAGTAATGCTGTTTGGAATTGGGGAAATTTCTGGCATAATAGCGACTTTTGTTTTTGCGGTTCCACCTCTAATTCGTCTAACCAACCTGGGCATTAGGCAAGTATCTTCAGAAGCAGTAGAGGCGGCACTTGCTTTTGGTTCAACTCCCCAACAAGTATTATTAGAAGTACAAGTTCCTTTAGCTTTACCTACTATACTTGCTGGGATCAACCAAGCCATTTTATTAGCTTTATCAATGTCAGTTGTCACCTCAATGATTGGAGTAGAGGGATTAGGACAAATGGTATTACAAGGTTTAGGCCGTTTGAATGTGGGACTAGCTGCAATAGGAGGGTTAGGCATTGTATTAATTGCAATCATGCTTGACCGTATTACTCAAAGTGTAAGTCAAGGTAATATTGAGTCCTGGCAAGACCGCGGTCCCATCGGATGGTGGCGGTCTCGTAAGTTTTTCAAACATCACAAAACAACTTTAGGGGTAAGTATCCTACTTGCCTTGCTAGTTGGTATGACAGGCTGGCAATTAATGTCTCAGAGAAATATTAAGTCAATTGAAAATTTATTGCCAGGGCAAGGAAGAGTAGTACACCCAACTTCTGGTTTAGAAACCTATGGTATATTTACCACAGAAATTGTGAATATTGGACTGGAAAAATTAGGCTATGAGGTAAAAGGTCAAAAGCAACTGAATGTTCCAGCAATGCACACAGCTGTTAGTAATGGAGATTTAGACTTTGCTGGAACTCATTGGGAAGCTGGCCATCAAGAATTTTTTGATAATAACGGTGGGGAAGAAAAGTTAGAACGGTTAGGAACTGTGATTTCTAATTCTACTATGGGGTATCAGATAGATAAAAAAACAGCAGATAAATACAATATTACTAATTTATCACAGCTTAAAGAACCAAAGATTGCTAAACTTTTTGATTCTGATGGTGATGGACTAGCAAATTTAATTGGTTGTACTGCTGGTTGGATATGCGAAAGAGTTATAAATCATCATTTACAGATTTATGGACTTGAAGATACTGTTGAGCAAATTCAAGGAGATTATTCTTCTTTGTTGGCAGATACTTTAGTTCGTTATCGTCAAGGAAAACCAATCCTATTTTTTGCTTGGAAACCTCATTGGTTTTCTTCTGTTTTACGAGAAGGAGAAGATATAGAATGGTTGGATGTTCCTTTTACATCTTTAGTAGGAACTATGAAAAATTTCAGTGAAAAAGATACTTCATGGAAGGATAAAAATCTCGGTTTTCCCATTGATAATGTCAGGATATTAGCTAATAAGAAATTTGTGGAGGCTAACCCAGTTGCTAAACGTTTCTTTGAACAGATTGAAATTCCCATAGAGGATGTTAACACCCAACAGGAAAAAGTTAAAAATGGAGAAAATAAAAATGTTGATATTCGCCATCATGCTGAGGAATGGATAGCTAATCATCAAGAATTATTTGATGGTTGGTTGGAAGTAGCAAAAAGTTAAATTTTAGTATTAGCTTTTTGACAAAGTTTGTTTAAAATTATTTCTTATTCAATATTAGGAATTAGTTACCTGTCTACCCGGTTTATATGATAAATCTTTGTTTTTAACAATAGACATCTAGGACAAACAGAACTTACCCAGAGAAGATGAAGTTATAAAGTTATAAATTGTTTGTAGGGGTTAATAGTTGTCAACCCCTACTAAATATTATAGTTATATCTAAACTAACTCCTTAAAAAATAGGGTATACATCTCTAGGGCAAGATGCCCTGGGGATAGCAATTATATCATTCAAACCTTGTACATCATTTGCCCAAAATATTCTGTATCATTAATGTTTGTACTTCATAAGTTCTGAGTCTACTGTATTTCCTAAACTTTTAGCAGCATTTTTTTGAACAATTTCTTCTAATTGTTTGCGAGTAATACAGCGACGTTCAGAGCAATAAGTTATTAAATTAACACCATTCATAATTCGCAGTGTACTAACTCGTACCCGAAAATCATCAGTCAAAAACCAACAACGTTCTTGTCCTTGATTGTCTTCATATTCTGTATCAATTGTCAAGACTCCATCATTGGCAAAATGATATCTACCTACGACAGGAATACCTTCAGCATAACCACGATTATAGAAAAATTTTCCAGTTCTACCTGTTGTAGAATTAGGAATATCAACTATAATATCAGCATTATTTGGATTAGGCTCATGATTATCTAAATTATCTTGCCAATTAAGACTTGCACCACCTGTTGCTAAAGCTGGATTGACTTTTTGCCATTCACAAACTTCTATAACTTTAGGGTCATCTTTTGTTAAAACTTTGACAATTAAATTAGATTTCCCTGACTGATTTTGAGGAGAATCAAAATGATGAACAGTATGTTGAGAAAACCATGTTCCCTCACTTTTAATAAAAAAATTCATCATTGTCATTGGTGGTTTTAATTTCATTTTTTACCCCTAAAGTTTTGTTAGCATCCACCTGATTTTTAATTAATAAAAATTAACTAAAATCTAGTGTAGATTTAGTAAGATTATAGGATAAATTAAATTGAGACTTTTGAGGAGATAATTAAGGAATCTATAATATGCCAAATCTTAAAATTCTTGCTATATATTCTTGAGAGGAGAAAATGAGGATTAGGGATTAGGGAGCAGGAAAATTAGATATACAGAATATTTCGGGTAAATGAAGTACAAGATAAATTATGAAAATATTGTATTGCGGGCATCTTGCCTACGTAAGTGTACCTAAAGAAAGTAAAATCCGCTGTAAGATATTTTGCTTCTTTTCCTATAATCATTAAAAACATTACTGAACCTGATTCATTACTTAATAACTGAAGTATTCAGAAAGTGTCCCATTATTTTTAGTAATTGGTATGATCTGCTGTGAATACTAAATTATCTTGAGCAAAAATGCAGTTTCAATCAGCTACAGACATTATTCAAGCTTATCAACAAAACAAAAATCTTATTGCTAGTAATTTACAAGGTATAGATATTAGTGAAATTGAACTATATCAAGTTAATCTGGGCCAAAGCAATTTACAACAAGCCAAGTTAAATAATACTATTCTTATTGGAGCTAACTTGAGAGAAGCTGACTTGAGTGGAGCAAATCTCGAAGGTGTTGATTTACGCGGTGCTAACCTTCAGGGTGCGAACTTGAGTGGAGTAGATTTAACTAATACCTATTTGAATCGAGCTGAACTACAAAATGCTAATTTGACTAATGCTAACTTAGAAGGTGCTAAACTACAGTCAGCATACTATAATGGGTGTACTCTTTGGCCCGAAGGATTTGCTTACAAAAAATCAGGAGCAGTTGGACCTGGGGCTAATTTAAGTGGAGCTTTCTTAAATACAGCTGACCTTAGAAGTGCTGACTTACGCGGTGCAAATTTGCGGGGTTCTTATCTAAGTGGTACTGATTTAACAGGTGCTAATTTGCAAGGTGCAGCTTTGAGTGGGGCAAATATGAGGGGAGCTTTTTTGATAGGAGCTAACTTGCGTGATGCTCTACTTAATGCGGTAGAGTTGAATGGAGCAGATTTGCGAGGTGCTGATTTAACAGGGGCAAGTTTAAATAATATTATTAGTATTGCTGGAGCAGATTTTACTTTAGTGCAGGGATTGAGTGATGATGCCAGAGCTATGTTATGTGCATATCCAAGGAAAGATTTGGGCACTTGGAATTCTTTTACTCGCACTAATACAGAGAGTAGTTTGTTATCTCACTTAACTGATATTTTATCCCACATTCCGCACTTCAATGTGTAACATAAAAATTAGTATGAAATCCGTTAAAAAAGCCCTAGGATTATGTGGTTAAGAGTGGTCTCCCTACTCTTGAAAAATACTTTTGTTAGCAGACTCTAAGCATATACCTTTTCCTCAAAAATACCAAATTGGTTCTAGACTTTGCCTATTCTTTTTGGGATAACAAACCTCATTCCGCCTTTAATTCCTAAGTCATTATTTTGATATCTAGGAATAACATGAATATTGGTATGCATCATTTTTTGTCCTCCAGCTTTATTAACGTTTATCCCTACATTAAATCCGTCAGGTTTATACTTTTTATGTAATATTTTCTGTACCTGATTTACCATTAACCAACATTCTAATTGTTCATCTATGGGCAACTCAAAATAATTTGCCTGATGAAGTTTGGGTATAATTAATGTATGACCTTTTGTTACTGGATAACCGTCAAGTATTGCATAAGCTTTTGCTGACTCTGTAATTAATTGTAGATTTTTCCGAGGATTACAAAATAAGCATTTGTTTTCCGAATTTTTTTGCTGATTATAATGAGTATATTCATAAATTTCACACAATTCATCAGTATGAATAGATTTAAAAGGTAAATTAACTAAACACTGATAAGTTGGTTTTTTGTGTATATAATGTTCTCGAAAACCTTCTCGCTTCAAACCTCTTCTTACAGCATAATAAGCTTTCCCCTCAGAATTTAATAACTGTGAAACTTGCATCAAAACTTCGATTTGTGGTTGTTTAAATAAAACATTTAAGACATAAAAACAAAGGATAGTATCAAACTTTCCCTGAGGATATTCGGGAAAATAATAAGGGTCATAACCAGTAACATCAAAACCGTTTTGTTGTAGTAGTTTAACATCGTTACCCAAACCACAGCCAAAATCAAGAATTTTACCCACTAGTAAATTTTGTTTTAGCATTACTTGAGCTGGAAATGAGATAAATTTACGCTCTTTAGCTGTAAGGTGGGTATATTTGTTTGATTGTTTATTGGTAAACAAAGATACTTTTGTGATAGAGTAATGGAGAATACAGTAAGACTTACCCATGAACCCTATTAGTAGGGTTTGTTTTGCTGACGCAAAGCGGAGCGAACGCTTCGCGACTTGAATTGCGCACTTTGTAACGCACCAAGGTTCTATTAATACTACCTTTGCGTAAGTTCTGTACAATTATTATAGGTGATTTAATCAAGTCCGGATTATTAGTACAGCAGACTAACGGTGCTGAAAAGTTGGGTAAAATCTAAATTTGTAAGCTTTTTCAACCATCTACTGCCTACTTTTCAACAAATACAATTCTAACAGATTATTTGTAAAACCGCAAGATTGATTGGCATTCATCCCGAGGCTTCCCTATGGGAGAGCGCGGGTCTTCTGCCAACATTTTAGTGAAATTCAAAGCTTGAGGATTGAAAAGTTTAGGTAATAATCTAAGATTATAATATAGTGACTCCCCTGCTAATAATTTTTGATCAAGCATGGGAAAAAAATCAAAAAACCTATATTTAATCAAAGGCTAAGCTATGACAAACATTGTCAAATCTGCATTAAATAAAGAACAAACCACTGCTTGGTTACGGGGACTAATGACCATTGCTTATGCAGATGGAAAACTTGATACTACAGAAAAGGATTTATTTGACCATTTTAGTCATGAAGAGTTTGCTTCGACAATTGAAATCTCAGAACTACAACCTATTAGTCCAGATCAGTTAGCTAAGGTCTTTGGCCATGAACCTAGCATAGCAGAAAATTTTATGAGAACTGCTGTAATGGTAGCTTTGGCAGATGGAATTTATTCAATTACTGAGGATGAAGCACTTCATAAATATTGTGACGCTCTAGGACTAAAGGTTAAAGCTTTAGAAGCGCTGCGACAGAATTTGGAAAAAGCTAAGGAACAAGCAGAAGATGATGATTTAGAAGGTTGGCTAGAAGAAACAGAAGATACTGCCACTTCTATTATTCCCCATGACCCTGAACATGATAAAACTATACTTGCTCCAATTAAAGATTGGTTGGATAACTGGAATATTAATGACCCAAGAGTTGCTCACATGGTTTGTAAAATGATTCCGCCTCAATGTCCATTTGAGCGAGATGTTGTAATTTTTGGTAAGAAGGTAGCCCATATTCCAGCTATGTGCAAACTTAACCCAGTTTATGATCAGTTGGTTGGTTTGCGCTTTCGTGCTCTATCTTATTTGGCAGAGGAATGCAAGGAAGATGTCTCTAAGTATTGTTAGAGAGTAGGGAGTAGGGACTTACTCGACAAGGTAGGTCATAAAGCGATATAATATTATAGTTATATCAACAAATAGAAAATGACCCAAAAATATGCACAAGTCAATCATAACAAAACTTTAATTAAATAATAAGCACCTAATTCTTAATCCTTTTAGTTTATATCGATTAAAAAACTTGAAAACTAACGGCGATATTTTTCCTGATTTTTTTGTACTCCCAAATGTCTAATTATGCAATTTATTGACCAGGCAGAAATTCAAGTAGAAGGTGGTAAAGGTGGTGATGGTATGGTTGCTTTTCGTCGCGAAAAGTTTGTGCCGGCAGGGGGGCCTGCGGGTGGTAATGGTGGTCGTGGGGGTTCTGTGATTTTAGTGGCCGTTGCTCATTTGCAAACTTTGTTGGATTTTAAATTTCAGCGTGTGTTTAAGGCAGAAAATGGCAAGCGGGGTGGTCCGAAAAATATGACTGGGGGGGCAGGGAGCGATCGCTTAATTGAAGTGCCTCCTGGTACGATGATTTATGATGGGGAAACAGAGGAATTATTGGGAGATTTAGTTAAACCGGGGCAAACTTGTTGTGTTGCTCAAGGTGGTAAAGGTGGGTTGGGAAATAAACATTTTCTCAGTAATAGTAACCGCGCTCCTGAATATGCTTTGCCTGGGTTGGAGGGTGAAGTCCGAATGTTAAGGTTGGAGTTGAAGCTGTTGGCTGAAGTGGGAATTATTGGTTTGCCGAATGCGGGAAAGTCTACTTTAATAGCTGCTCTTTCTGCTGCTCGCCCGAAAATTGCTGATTATCCTTTTACTACTTTGGTGCCAAATTTAGGAGTTGTGAGAAAACCTACAGGAGATGGTACTGTTTTTGCTGATATTCCTGGATTAATTGAGGGTGCTTCTGCTGGTTTGGGCTTGGGGCATGAGTTTTTGAGGCATATTGAACGAACGGGGTTATTGTTACATTTGGTTGATATTATAGATGTTAATCCGGTGGAGAATTTTGAGACTATTCAAAATGAGTTAGAAGTTTATGGACGAAATTTGGAAGATAAGCAACAGGTTTTGGCTTTAAATAAGGTTGATGCGGTTGATGTGGAGAGTGTAGAAATACAAGAGTTGGTGAGTAGGTTTAGGGAGATGAGTGGAGGAAAAGTTTTCCTGATTTCTGCTGTTGCGGGTATTGGTTTGGAGGAGTTGATGCAGGAAGTTTGGCGAGTCTTGGAAATGGAAGAAAAGGTAATGTAGTAATGTTGGCCCTTGTAATAATGTAGGTTGGGTAGAACGATAGTGAAACCCAACACCATACCTGAGAAATGTTGGGTTTCGCTTCTCTCAACCCAACCTACAAATTATACAAATTATACTGAATATCTAACCCCCCTGCCCGTGGGGATTAACTTTCCCCTCTGGTTCCAGGAGAAGGGTTTTTCCAATAATGTCTGCCCTTGTACGATAGTGAAACCCAACACCATACCTGAGAAATGTTGGGTTTGGTTTCTCTCAACCCAGCCTACAAGTTCTACAAATTCTACTGAATATCTAACCCCCCTGCCCGTGGGGATTAACTTTCCCCTCTGGTTCCAGGAGAAGGGTTTTTCCAATAATGTCTGCCCTTGTACGATAGTGAAACCCAACACCATACCTGAGAAATGTTGGGTTTCGCTTCTCTCAACCCAACCTACAAATTATACAAATTCTACTGAAGAACTAACCCCCCTGTTCCCGGGGATCAACTTTCCCCTGTCGTTCCAGGGGAGGGGTTTTTCAATAATGTCCGCCCTTGTAGAACGATAGTGAAACCCAACACTATACCTGAGAAATGTGGGGTTTGGTTTCTCTCAACCCAACCTACAAATTATACCCTGCCTAGGTTTGGTTTTTATCAAGACAACCTACTAACTAGCCCTAAAGCAATGTCGGCCCTTGTAGCAGGATAGCGAAACCCAACGCTATACTTGGAAAATGTTGGGTTTCGCTTCTCTCAACCCAACCTACAAATTCTGTAGTTCTGCGCAAGTCCTGACTATATTTAGAGAATGCTGGGTTTCGTTTATTTCAACTCAAGCTATAAAGTTCAGTCTATTTTAATAACAGTATTTTCCATCTAATGCTTTAGCGTGGTCTTCTCCAGTTCTTATCGCTCCTAGTAAAGTAGAAATAATGACGCACCTTTTAGGTTTGTCTTGGTTTTGAGGTTTAATGGCAATACGCCCTTTTGCTTGCAAGCTAGTTTGGGTACATTGATCGGTGGGGTAATAAACTGGACAACCTTTGTAGTTAAAAAGGGCCCGGTAGATGGGGTCTGTTCTATCTTTAGTAACTTTATTAGTATCCGGTTTAACTATCCTGAGAGTAGTTTCATATTCACCTTTGTCATTTGGCTCATTGTCGTCTATCTCAATACCGGGTTCTAAATATTCCCAGGTTGAGTTTGCCAAGTCGTCGGGAACGATCGCTGCTTTATGTACTGCCCATTTAATAACCGGTTGACCAATAACATTAGTAGTTTCTTGGAAACTAGCTTGCCAAGCTGTTTTATCTGCCATCGCCTTGCGTCGAGCTTTGAATATTACTTGATATATCCTGTTGTTGGAAGTACGGAGGCGTTCGTTGTTGATGAAACCTAACCATGCGGGGGCTGCGATCGCTGCGAGAATACCTATAATTGAAACAACAAGTGTTAACTCTATGAAACTATATCCTGCTGCTTCTAGCTTCAGTAATTTTGCTGAGAGATTTATATGAAAATTTTTAATAATAGTTGATTTTACGGATGCTGATGTTTTTATGTTCATTTTCACCCCGATATTCTATTATTTTATGTTTTTTCTGTATTTACTATTTTAGTAATTTATAATTTAATGTCAAATATAGAATCCGATTATATGCAATATATATTTACAATTCCATACTCAAATATTCAATCTCTCCACCTCACATAATGAGAACTTATATCATGTCCAGATAATCAGTGGCCAAAAAGTTTTTGCTTGTAGTTGGACAAGAGCCCTATCTGCACCTGTATCATGTCCAGATAATCAGTGACCAAAAACTAAGGACCTTAAGAGCCAATTCTATCCTCCTGTCTCCTACTGAAAGCCTTCTGCTGAGAGCATAAGTGCCAAAATCCTCCAAAGTCTAAGTGTTCAAACGGACATAATATTACACAGGCGCCACCATATATGATAGGGGTGTTCATATTGGGGAGCCAAACAGCTATTAACCCTTACAAATGGTGTATAATTTCATATATAGTCATTTCAAATGAGAATGGAAAACTTTTTCTGCTGAAACGCGAGTTATGGCAAGAAATACTTGTCTCAATCTAAATTAAAATAACTATATGTCGCAAGTCTTGATCAGATTATCGAAAAATTGGGTTTAAAGCCTCGCCCATAAGCAGGGAACTTTCTAGTTGATTTTTTTCCACAGGTTATGTCCTTCTTGCTTTTTAGTTCACAAGAAGAAATATATATGTCGCGGGTGGGCTTACCCAGACAAAATACGGAATTGTCGGCTAGTATAAGACTACTGCCAAAGTAGCAGCAGCACGTAGTTTTCTACCAATCATCAGGTTGTGGACACTGTTCACCTTCAGCAGTTCTCATATTACCAAGAATAGTTTGAACTATGACACACCTTTTTGCACCTGTTCCCTCTGCTATAGCTGTTGTTATTGCAAAAGGAAGGCTATCATCATTTTGAATAACACCCCGATAATCAAAAGTAATATTTGTCTTTGTATCATTTGTATCATTTGTATCATTTGTATCAGCAGTATTAAAACCATTACTACAATCATCATTAGTGCATTTGCCTGTAGCTAACTTAACCATTTTTGCTTTAATTTCACCATTAGCTCCTAAAGATTCCCAGCGATCATCATTATCAGGAGGAGAATTCTTAAGACAATCATTATCATCATTATTATTATTATTATCATCAGGATAAATAATAAATCTTGGTGGATCGTTATAAGGTTTATCTGTGTTAGGATTTGTGTTCCCATCCTTCTTGTAGCAGAATTCAACTATTCTCTTTGCCTTTTTCAACTTAGCATCACTCTGTGCGGACCTCAACGCTCGAAGCACAGCATCATTTACTGTGCGGGTGCGTTGGTTGTTAATAAAACCATTCCAAGCAGGAGCAGCGATCGCTGATAATATCCCAATTATCAAAACTGCCGTTATCAACTCTAAAATGGTAAACCCAGAATCTTTCTGAGCCTGTGTTAAGAATTGAGTTTTAGTAGTAGGAAATGTTGATAAGTGCAGTAATTTTTGATTTACTTCTATTTCCCATAAAAATAATTGTTTAATCAGCTTAAATAAAACTAGATTTTTCATAACTACTCTCTTTAAATATAATTACCAGAAAATTTGATCTACAACATACCACTTAGAATACCTCTACCTTTAACTGTAATATTCACTGTAGGAAATAGATCTGCTTGCTTTTGGTCATATGTTGCTCCATCATCAGTTCTGGCTAGACCATTTCCAGCAATAAACAGTTGTGCAAGACTCTCCGATGAGTCAACGCAAGCATAGAAACCACGATTAGTAGTAGGTTCTCCTACCAACTGAGCATTATCAGAATTAAGACTCTTTATACAAAAAGTATCATCTGGTACTGCATCAGTTTCTGGAGTTTTCTCAACATAGTCAGTAGCCGAAGTATGATCTATATAGTCAACTAACACCTCTACATTTTTTGTGATTTCGCCATCAGGTGTCCAAGCTTCCATTTTTTGCTCAAAAGTCCCCGCTACATTAGGATTCATTCCATCAAACATTCTAAAACCACTGTCTCGCTTGGCTTTTGCCATTTTATTACCATTTTCATCTAAATAATCATAATAGTTAGCAGGGTTACGGACTCCATCTCTAATTTCAATTCTGCCTATCCTTGCAGCATTAGACCAGGGAGAGGAACCTGTATTACCCGTAATCAAATAATAGGCAACTATCGAGTAAACCTGAATATCGTCACATGGTTTACTATCGCAATGGTCTGTTTGCACATCAGCATTTCGAGTATTAGCTGGAACAATATTCTCGATTAATTGTTGTTTCCAAAATACTAATATCGGAGTACCACTCTTGCTGATTTGAGGGCCAATAGTAGTAACACCACTTCGACCGTAAATATAAACAGCTTGCTTTAAGTCATTAGCAATAAAGCTGACTGCTGACTGTAATTCCTGGTCTGTAATTGTTTTCCACTGTTCCTTTTTATCTGTTTCCAAAATATTGACTACGAAGAATAGTAAAGGAGTAATAATTAAAAAAGCAACTATCGTACTTACTAACAGTTCAATCATTGTGAATCCAGTTGTACTGAAATTTGACTTTAACCGTTTAATTTGCTGATTTTTAAGTATATATTTAAGTATTGTGAGCATAATCTTTCTCCTAGTAATATTTTAAAGATTAATCTATAGAAAGTGCTGATTCAAGCTATTTAAAAGCTAAAAATTATTTTAATTCAGGACTTACACAAAGGTACCATATATAGAGCCTTGGTCCGTTACGCTAGCGCTAATACACCCTCCCAATAGCGTTCATGGGTAAGTCCTATAGTTGTTCCAAGAGATTCTTTAACTCAAAGTAGTTAGTGTCTCCTGTAGTTATCTCTGTAGATATTTCTAGCAATGGTGCTTTTTTCTTTGCTAAACCACTCACCCTTGCAGTTTTCGGGTCTTCTGCATTTGACCTAAGTAATTTACCACTTTCACTGAAAGCATCAGCCCGATAAACTCTAACATCTAAGTTATAACCTATATCGTAGTTAGCTTCTCCCGAAGTCAGAAGTTCGCCTTCTGAATCTTGATAAAATTCAGGCAAAGGATTAAAACTACCTACGTGAAGCACCATATCTAAAACACTACTATTTTGACATCCTGGCTGATCATCATTATTAATACAGAAAAATGCTCCTTGATTAGTCAGAGTAGGTTTAGTACAGTAATTATTACTTTCATCGCACTGTAGCTCCCCAACATCTACTTCACTGACTGAATTAGGGTTTGTAGTATAAAAATCAGGATCATCTATCACGTCAGACCGAACACCATCTATGTATGTCCTAGCAGCCATTCCAGCTAATTCAGCTCGTCGCGCCTGAACGCGAGAGGCTATCCAGAATCCAAAGATTGGCGAAATAGAAGCAGCTAAAATCCCAACTAATACCATAGCTACCATAGACTCTAGCAATGTATAGCCAGCTTGAGTTGATTGACATATAAGTTTGTGTAATTTTCGATAAATCATAATAATTACCTCCAAAGATAGATAATATTCTGTTGGCTTAATTGCTTTGAGTATTCACAGGACTTACGCAGAACCACCCTATCTAGTAAAGGTGAACAGTAATTTGGCCCCGAACATCCAACACCCCGACATATGTTATATGAATTGATCAGGACTTATCCGCAAACCGCCATATCTATTAGGTGCTTTCTGGTATTTGCCCTCTACAGATCGGGTATTATCTATGAGTTGGCGTATTCCCTATTGATATTTTGCGTAAGTCCTGATTTAGTTAAATTGAGAAAATGTGATTAATTAGTTTGACTTGTCTGTCTACCTAATTTTTGAGGTATTGATAATCTGATAGCTCCCTCAAGCATGAAAACAAAATGGTTATTGGTGCATCAAATTTTTTACCATACTTTCTCTTGGTTTCATAATTCCCTTTAATTATTAATCTTCATCCTACTCAACCGGGCAAGTATCAGGTCGCTGAGATTCTGGCAAAGCGTACCCTTTACCACTACCGTATAATGCATCTGCAGACCCATAATCTCCTCCTTCCTGAGCTGCGCAAAGTAAACTTTTCACCCAGAGGTTATCTTTGTCTACTTCTCGGAAGTATCTACTTGGTTGGCTAGTTGCTGGTTGAGTAAATGTGGCAGAGAACAAGTCAGGCAACTGATACAACAGAGCTACATCAAATCTATAAGCCCGATCAGGAGCTATATAGTGTGGTTGTTTTCCTTCACCATTCTCATTTCTGTACGGTGTAGGAGGTGGGATGTTGTATTGAAATCGACTTAAGTTCTCAAAATTATTGTCACGGACTATATGAGTAAATGGCCCTGTAGCATAGGAACTACGTTTAAACTCAATAAATGAACCTGAGATTTTAGCATCTAAATCATTCCAGTTTTCTATATAACGGCTAAAGTTTGGTAAACCACCATTTGGCTCAGGTGGGCTAGAGCGTGGTGGTGCATCTCCACTAGCAATAATGAGATTAAAGGTAGATTCCTTAGCTCTTTGTAGCCAACCTTGTTCAGCAGCTGTGCCTTCAACATCAAGGGCTGCTGTTGGTGTACCTGTTGGAGTCTGGAACTGCAATACGGGCACTAATAATGGTTGGTCTTTTAAAGGAGCTAGTGAACCATCTAATATTCCTCCTCCTAATTCTTGATTGGCAATATATAGGGGAGTACTTCCATCGTAACTAGGGCTTCCTACTGTACCCGTTCTAAACCACAAAGATTGATCGGATGTTTTTGTTGGAATACCTCCTGCTTGAATCTCACTGTTACTGAAAAGTCCCAAAGGTTTGGGATCATCTCCACTATCTAATTCCAGCTCATTCTCAGAATTACGCTGGAACGCCACACGACGGGGATAAGTTCTAGCTTCATTTCTGTTCCAACTAGAAACGATGTTTTGCGTTGTAGCGGGCTGTTGTGTTGTACCTGCTATGTGTTGATTATTGCGATTATAAGTTGTATAAGTACTCTCATCACCAGTGCTTGGCATGTGATCTGGACCGTAAATTATATCCAAACTTCTTAGTAAAAGTGATGGATTTGTTGCACTATCAAACCCAATAAACCAATCCTCTGGCTCACACTCAGACACAGGCAATTTCAGACAAACTTCCATCAAGTAGACTGGAAATGCTGCCCGTCGCTGCACCGGAGTAATAAAGTTACTGAAATATGAACTATATTCACTGTTAGCATCACTACCTGAAAAATATTGTATTTCAGTATTTGTAATATCTTTGAAGGTACCTCCGTCAATATCAAGACTATTATTACTATCGTCATAGAAGTTATCAAAATCAGTGGGATAACCTCGATTCTTATTTAGTGTAGAAAACCACTTGAAACTTGTGACAAAGTTGTTGTCATAGAAACCATTTTTCAAGCGTTTTAGTTTATGTGCTGCAGCGGCAGTTATCTCAGACTCTTTCACAGCAGTATCATTGTAGTCACCATTACCATTTAGGTCTAATTTAAATTTAGTCTCATCAAGGGAAATATCAGTAGACTTATCATTATCAAAATCAAATTCTTTACCCCCTAAACGATAATCGTTGGCAATATTTGCATTATTCCGCAAATCATAATCCGCCTCTACCCGGAATCCCGGACGGAAGTTGTTGGAAAGCAAAGTCACCGCATCAGAAATAACTGTTGCTGGGCGCCATAAATCACCTGGATTGCAGTCTGCAAGATTATTACGACCTTCAAACCTTGGATCGTTCTTCCGACAGGCAAATTGAGCTTCCAGGGTATCGCGGTCATAAAAATCGCTCCAATCATCATCTAAAAGGTCGGTAAATTCTTCCAATTGTTGGTTACTATTAGGACTTTGTTGGTGCAGATTAAAACCTGTGCCATCAGCTTGCACATATACTGGCACATTACTCGCTAAAATAATTCCCCTCTCAGCCTCCTTACCATTATAATCATTGTCGTTATTTTCACGAGCAAGAACACTACCATTAACCAACATAATACCATTGGGACGGCGAGTAGAATCTAACTTAAAATCAATTGCACTAGCAGTTAAGTTTTGATTATTCTCATCGTCAATAGGTAGATCTTCCGAATCCGAACGAGCACTAACATCAGGCAATGCGTCATCGCGAGTTGCATAAATAACTCCACTATTGGGTAATAAAAATTCTGGTTTTGTACTATCAGGCGGATTCTGGATTGACATGTTACCAATGCTTTGTTTTCGCATTAGGTCGAGGTCTAGTTGAGTTACCCGAATTTCCAAAGGTTGGCGGTCTTCTACGAACAAGTCATATTCTTGAGTCTTGTCACCACCCTCGTTCGCTCTAATTTGCCTACCATCAAGAAATGCTACTTCTCGTATTGCTCCATGAGGAATCAAGGTATTATTAAATGTAATAGTTCCATCTAAAATTTGCAAAGCGCAAATAGTGGAGTCGATGGCAGATTGTTTGGAAAGGGTTAAGTCTTTACTATTTCTTATGTCTTCTAAAGCATATCTGAGTGTTGGATTCGCAAAACGTCCGCTTGGGAAAACTAAATTAGCTTGGTAGGCAACTCTTTGTTCGAGAGTATTATAAGCCCCGTATTCATCTGCGGCATATAAACCTGTAGTTGCATCGAAAGTAGGAACAGTTAGGGCAGCTGCAGTTTTAGTTGGTGGTCCATAAACAATGCCGTTATTGGATTTACCCTTTGAATCTGCAGCCCAAGGTAAGTCTTTTTGATTTCGTGCTGTAATTGCATCAGTTGGATCATAATAGCTACTAACGCAAGCTGCAGGTTTTTGATAGGTTCCCGAATTTGCGGCATCATATACATTCTTGTTATACATATACACTGCGGTCGCCCGCATTTTTAGGTCGCCTTTCATGTATTTATAAGTACTAGAATCAACGGTAGGAGTAGCTGCAGTTTCGTTATCGCCTCTTAGAGCAATTATACTCTCTAATCCATTTCCACTTGGTGAACCCCATGCTGTTCCTCCTGAATTGTCATATCCTTTTACTAAATATCCATTACTCTGTGGATCCCGTATTCCTAAAGGTGACATCGGCATACTATCGGGCCAAACTATACGAAACCTTTCATTATTAGAAGTACCAGGATCGTCGTAATCAGGTGGATTAGTCCCTGGAGCACCTCGAGTAAATACAGTAAGAGCATTCAAATCTGGCGGAGGAGGTAAGAAAGAATTTTTCCGCTCATATACTCCAGCACCAGTGATTACACGCAAACCCCCTCTCCCAGAAAACAAAAAATCTGGTTGTTCTGCTGCCGCTAATTCCCAGAAACCATTCCGTACAGGATCGAGGTCACCGATAGGCTGTATTCGAGTCTGACGATAACGAAGATCTTGTTCTTCTTCTTCCTCATACTCATCCCATTTCACATTGCTCAGATCTTGATTATCATTAAATGTTGCAAAGCGACCTTTACCATCTTTGTACCACTTGGCAGGTAAACCATTTCCTATTACTACGCGATCGCCTATCTGCTTCTCAATTCCTCTTTCCTCTAGTAAATCTGGTTCGGTAGCTGCTGGCAGAGCTTTATCGCCACTGATCTGTAAAGTTAATCCGTTGTTGTCTATATCTATTACATCCTGTGGTGGCCTTAGTGGACCTCCTAAAGTTGCTGGGTTGTCTTCTTTACCTTGTGGACTGATGTCATCGTTACCTGGTGCTTCTGCAGAAGGAACCCTTCTAGTTCTTGCTTTGAAGTATTCGTACAAGGCTACTTCACGATCCTTACCCAGATCTATTTTATCCTTTACCTCTTGAGGTTCATCACCAGTATTTGTCTTCTCAACCAGAGATTGAAGACGTTGGTCATATCGCCTTTCATCATAGGTAATTTCATTAGGAGTATTAGTTACGGGCTTATTTGCTTTACCCATTGTCAATTTTGTTATATTATTGCCATTTGTGCTATTTATATCAAATAGATCCACTATAACATCTTGCATATCGCTGCTGCTGTCTGGTGGTCCAATACCTACGTTACCACCCACCACAATCTTGTTATTTTCCATCTCGTAGAAACAAGAGTTAGGACTAGAAACCAAATAATATTCTACTGACCCCCCATTTTGCCTTTTAGCTGTGAGCAAATTAGAATTTGTGAATATTCTTCCATTCAGTTTTATACCATTGCTACTTCCCGGCGTAATCTGTAAATCATCTTCGTATACCACAGTATTATTACTCAAGGGTACCCGCTCCTGATCTTGTTGCAACTCTAAAGCAACTAGACCTGCTTGTTCCCTCTTGAATTCATAATTATCTCCACTAGGAACTTCATCTTGACCAATAGGTACAACAACACTATAGACAAATATACTCTTCTTAAGAGTCGCCCCTACTTTATACCAGTCAGTTGGTCCCACAGTAGCGCGGCTAACACCAAGCCTTTCACAACCTGGTTTCAGGCTAGCAACTGCTGGTATTGGTGGCGCTACCGCATCTAGAGGAGTTCTTGAGCGTTCAAATACGAGTTCATTTTGACTTAATTTTGGACTCCGCAGAAAGATGCCATATACATCGAAACTGTCGTATACACCATTACCATCAGTATCAACTGGAAATTTCCAGGCAGTGTCTATGGTTTCCTGATCGTATATTTGAGTTGCACCAGAAGTTGTCACCTCTGGGATGTCATAGGCTATGGTGAGCCGTGTCTCCCCAGGCAAAGTATACTTATCTTTAATCAATTCTGTGTTAAGCTCTGCTTCTGTCATAGTTTGATCTGCCGATCCTTCTACCTCTCTCACCTTGGCCAGTGCCCTCTCTATACCAGGCCCAGCTCCAGAAGCTAATGCTGCTTCATTAGTCCGCAAATATAGTGCTTGTTCGGTGCGCTGAAAAGAGCGAAACATCATTGCAAAGGTCAGTAATACCACCATTAACATCACCATAGTAACTGTCGGTAATACGTACCCTGATTTTGTTAAGTGAGGATGAGAACGTTGCCTGATCATAGGATTTATGAACAAGCGAATCAACTTGTTAGCAGTAATTCTGACAAATTTTTCTATGGGCTTGAATATTCGATGTAGATTATTATGAATTCGTCTATTTACCTTAGGTTTTGACATAGATACCTACTTAGTCAAGGGCTATTATATTTAGCTGTAGTTTTTATCAAAATAATTGGCTTGTTAATCCCGCTTTTTAAGCTGAAATGTTTGGGAAAATTTTCTCAAAATCCTCGTGGCAAAAACAACTTTTAACTTTTACTTTGTCTAAAAAATTAGCTCCCTTTAATTGCCTTACTATAAATTTAATAATTCCAACAGCTAAACTTTAACTTTTTCATTTATTCTATTTTAACATTGAGCTATTTTCTTTGCCATTGTCGAAAATACTAACTTTTTGTGGTTGAGATTGACTATTGAAGACTAATACTTCAAATATAACAATTTATAGTTAAGTAGGCATGCACAAAAAAAAGCTGCACTACTATATTAAGTCTTGTAAACCAACTCCCAACTCCGACTTACAGTTGATTTGAGCTAAATTTATATTTAGTTGATTTGAGCTAAATTTATATTTTGTTACATAGGGACAAATTTTAACGCTTATCTACTTAGTCTTCCCATTTTCTATACTAAACATATCAGGATGAGCTTTTGTAGTTTTTTATTGCTATAGCAATCCTATTTTATTAATGTCAAAAATCTTGCCACTTTTTGAGAATAGGTTTGGAGGCAATAGTTAATGGGTAAGACTTTCGGAGTTTATTTCTAGTTTTGAATTGTTACAACCTAACCTATTTAGGGCTTACTGAAAAAGTCTTTTTAAAGAATAGGTAGGGACGTTCCATGCAACGTCCCTAGGGAGGAAAAGGGAATTTACCCACCCCTAACCCCGACCTTGGAGGGGTAATTGGAAGAATTGTCCCTTGATTTTTCTGCAGTCGTCAGCCCAAAATACTAACTTTTGAGCTCTCAGGATCGAAAACTAGACACTTTTTTCGTAAATCAAAATGCTGAAACCTTTATTTTTCAAAACTTTAAGACTTAATCGGCCAGCGCTATTTAGGATTGCTATATTGGTATTTAAAAAAGGCTAAAAAATGGTAAAATTAAATTTTCTAACTTATAGTATACAACTTAATAGTCATTTAAAATGGGTACTAGTAAGCTAGAATCGAGAATTTAGAGGGGTTTTTCCCAAGGAAGGCATACAATCAATTTGTCGTTTAAATGTACAAAAGCTAACTTTTATTTTGATTGATTTGCTTACGGTTTGTATCCATAAAAATCTGATAAAGTTTTGTTGATTTTGTTGTTAATATTAGCAATTTCTGTTTCAGTAAGATATTTTATAAATTCACCTACTTTGCCTTTTCTAGTTTTATATGAGTCTGTATCATTGGGATTTGCAGCTTTTAGTTTAAGATTAATATTTCCTTCTGTTTCCATTTTTCGCATATTGTCAAAGGATGAATATCGAAGAGCTTCATCAATAACTTTTTCTTCACATTTAACTCCCATAAAATCAAGAATCGTTTGGAGTTCTCTGTGAGGATTTTCATGTAAATCTTCGTAACGTATTAACAAAAAATATTTGGGTATATGTCTGTTTTCTGCCCAAATATTGTAAAACTTAATTAAAGAATCTAAGCTACCAATTTCTTCGTAAAGAAATGTAGACAAATCTCCATCATAAGCTTTAATTCTTTCCTGATATTTCTGAAGATGTGGTTCTTTTTTAAGTCCCTCCAACCAGAATGAAACCCTTTTTTTCTGCTCAAAATAAGCAGATACTACCACATCCCTTGGGTCTCTAGCTAAGAAGATAACTTTCGTATTTTTGTACTTATTTTTAGATAATTCTAGCTCATCAGGTTTTTTCCAATGGGGATCGTCATCGTGAGTTACGATGATTTTAGGAATATCTGGGTGTAACTCTGCTAAAGGCTCTAATAATAAAGTTTTTTCATTAATGTTAGGATGAGATAATTGAAATTGCTGTTCCAATGCTCTACCAATCATTAAACGTAGCCAAGTACGTCCACATTTAGGAAATGAAATTATATAGGCATCAGCAGAATTATGACTATACCAACGTCCAATAGATGTTTTTTGAAGCTTTTGTAAGACGGCACCAATTTTTTTCCTATTTTCGTTAGATAGTTTACTAGCTGTTAATTGGCGCACATTTGCTAGGAGACGACGTGTTGTTTGAGAAAGCATAAATATAATTATTATGTGCTTTTATAAAAAATAATAAACAATTAGATATTTGGTAATTTTAATTCACACACTTGATATATAAACGGTTATATCATAATAGTCAAAAAAACAGTAACAATCAATTGATATAGGACAAAAATTATGAATGATTTTTCAGCTAATGTATTGCATATTAACTATTCTGATAATAGTGGTGGGGCTGCTCGTTCAGCATATAAAATTCATTCTGGACTTAGAGATATAAGCTGGAAATCACGAATGCTAGTTAGGTGGAAAGTCACTCAAGATTCTGATGTAGATGATATCCGTAGTCAAAATCCCTTGGTTAAATTTGGTGATGGTGTTGGGAGGAAGGTTATAGACCGTTGGTTAAATTTACAATACCTTTATTATCCTTCATCATTTGCATTAATGAAACATCCATGGTTTCAATCAGCAGATATTTTACAAATTTACAATCTTCACGGTTTTACAGGTTTTTTTACTTACAGAGCTTTACCAAAAATTAGTAATCAAAAACCTGTTGTTTGGAGGCTTTCAGATATGTGGCCGTTAACTGGACATTGTAGTTATTCTTATGAATGCGATCGCTGGAAAACAGGTTGTGGAGCTTGCCCACATTTAGATGAGTATCCGGCTTTAAGTAGAGATACAACTGCTCTACTATGGAGAATCAAAAAAGAAGTTTACAAATGTTCAAAAATAGTGCTTGTGGCCACTAATAATTGGATGAAAAAGGCCCTCCAGTCAAGCCCTCTAATGGGACATTTTCCCGTAGATATTATTCCCAATGGAATTGATACCAATATCTTCCATCCACTATCTCAAGTAGAAGCTCGCAAGACTTTTGGTATTCCTAGTAATAGGAAAGTTGTCTTATTTGCTGCATATCAAATCTGGGAAATTAGAAAGGGTGGCCAATATGTACATGATGTGATGCAAAAAGTAGCAGCTAGTGGAATAGACAATTTAACATTAATAGTTATGGGAAAAGGAGCAAATTCTTGGGCTGATGATCCAAATTATCAAACTATGAAGATTGAGTTTACAAGCAATGACCAAGTATTGGCTAATGCTTATGCAGCAGCGGACGTTTATCTACACCCAGCAATAGTGGAAAATTTCCCAAATACTGTGTTGGAAAGTATGGGCTGTGGCACAACTTGTGTGGCATTTAATACTGGTGGTGTATCGGATGTTGTGCTTCATTTGGAAACTGGCTATTTAGCTAGGCATAAAGATATTGATGATATGGCAAAAGGAGTTAAATTGCTATTAGAAAACCCAGAATTATTAGAGCGTTTGAGTAATAATTGCCAAAATTTTATTGCTTCTGAATATACATTAGAACGACAAGCTCAAAGACACGCACATTTATATCATAAATTGCTAGATTTAAGTAAATAATTATAGTCAGCATTTAGCTATCAGCTATCAGCTAATTACCTTCGTCAGAAATATTATTATTCACACATTGAGCAAAAATTGTTTAATTACAAATCCTTTAAAATTCCTTGTTTGTCATTCCCTAACCTTACATACCCTAATCTTAAGAGTAATTACTAAGAGTTGAATGCTTACAAATTAGGATTATTATGGTAAATTTAAACCTAAAATCTAATATAGCTGTTTTCATAAAGATAGCACACAGTTCTTTTAACAAAAACCCTTGTAGGTACATTCCATAGAAAGTCTCTACAGTTGTCTACCATGTGAAAACTGCTATACCTAGTACCAATTCACTTTAAAGATGTCACAAATAGTTTCAAACTTTAGACGTGAAATAATTTCTTGAAATTACTGTAGCATCAAAGTTTTGACTCTAGAAAATATGAATAGATAGCTTTTGAATATATGACTTTTAACTACCATTAAATGGTATAACTACTTGCCACCGTATTCAAGATTTTTGTAATTTTTTCTGCCTAAGTGTAGCAGTAATATCCGAAGGAAAATTCTGTTGTTCTAAATACTGCTGAAACCTATTTTCAAGATATTTTTTGGGTAGAAAATCAATTAATAA
>JAKQYF010000140.1 GCA_023356535.1 Trichodesmium sp. MAG_R03
CAACTAACTGGAGGATTACAAAGGCGATGGGCAAATAAACCTTTAAAGACATTTACTGAAGCAATGGATGCTTTTCGTACAGCTATGTCTTTCCGTTTTTTTAATTGGTTGACTAATAATTGTGAGGTATTTGCCTCTCACAAAGAAAGTTTGGGCTATATTTGGGCTTAAAAGTTGTGTAAGTCCCAATAGGAAAGAGCATGGTTTAAAAAGTCTGCCCCCATGGTGAAAAGAAGGGTGAATTTAACTGCATCTCTAACACATATTAGCAATTCATCTAAGAACTTTTGACACTCTTTTTCATTCTCACAAAGAGTGTAAAGTTCTTCAAATTGGTCAGCCACCAAAAGTAAACGCTGACTACAATTTTTTGAAATAAACTTTTCCAAAGTCTGCTTTAAGCATTGACTGTTGTGCTTGATTTCTATAGGCTCCTGATCTATTTTATCCGTTGAACCTTGTTCTAAAGAAGTAACTATATCTGTGAGAGTTTTGTAAGGATATTTCCCAGGACGAAACTTGAGAATATGCCACCCATCCATATAATTCAAACGAGGGATAAGACCAGCCAAAACTACCGATGACTTGCCACTTTCAGATGGTCAAATCACAGCAACCAGAAGCTGCTTATGAACTAATTCCATCAGCGTTTGTATCTCAACTTCACGACCAAAAAAATACTTATGATGTTCTTCTTGAAAGGTAGATAAACCCTGGTAAGGGCAAGGTCTATCTACTACATTATGATTGTTTTTTTTTACTTTTAAATGGCCTGGAATTATTTGGTATATTTTTCTTAGAGAACGTTGTGTATCAATTTCAACCTCGTAAGATATAATAGGA
Organism: Trichodesmium sp. MAG_R03; assembly: GCA_023356535.1. Classification (GTDB taxonomy): domain Bacteria; phylum Cyanobacteriota; class Cyanobacteriia; order Cyanobacteriales; family Microcoleaceae; genus Trichodesmium. The sequence continues at coordinate 844 of JAKQYF010000140.1, forward strand.
GGCAGGCTTGGTAATGTAGTTTTCAGTTTTGCTACTGGGGATTGACCGAATGCATTAAGTATTGTGAGAATTTCTCGTAATATTTCTAGAACTTCTGGAGGATAGTTCTTATTTCCATATGTTGTATTTCTACTACATGAGGAGTAACTTCTGCAATAGCTTGGCTAGCTTGTTGCTCTGGAATATCAAACACTCCTGCTTCTTGATTCAGCAAATTCAAATACTCAGTTTCGTGTCTATGAATACTTGGTAGTACATTTCGTTTAATGCGTTGCTTTAATCCAAATTTTTGAGTCGGGGAAGCTAATAAAACTAATTCTTTTTCAAATTCATCCAGTTTCTCATAGTCTATTTCTAAATTTCTTCTAATCGAACTAATCTTTCCTTAGCAAGCATAAAAATACTACTCCTAATGTGGAATTAACTTACTATAGCAATCCTATCTGGTTTAAATAATATTAATATTACCCAAAGAAAAGGGTTTGGCAAATTTAACTTGGCTGTATATTGGAAAAGAAAATATAGAAAAAAGCTAGAAAAAGAACCCTGGTATTTATTGACAAATCTGGATAATTTAGATGAAGTTTTAAAAATTTATTGGTCTCGCGTGGGTATTGAGACTATGTTTAAAGACTGTAAAACAGAGGGATATAATCTATAAGGTAGTCGAGTCAATACACAAGGTCTGACCAATTTGATTTTACTAATAGCTATTGCTTATACAGCCTTCTAGTTATCATGGTCATTTCATCAAAAAAATTAGGGTATTAAAGCTATATTTATAGATTAACAGAGTTAGAAAGAAAAGATAGAAGACATAGTAATTTTTAGGTAGGTATATATGGTGAATTGTGGGTCATAGCTTGGGAATATTTAATTGATATTGTTCAAGCTATGATGAATCTATCGCCACAGAAAAAACCCTATTATAAAAGAGGATTAAAAGCGATGTCTATGCTATTAGATTAAGTATTTTTACTTTCCAGAGTTCACAGTTGATTTAATAACGAAAAAAAATTTTTTCAGTGGCCTTAAGTTGAAAAAAAATCAACTATTTTGTGGGAGTGATGTTAGGAGATAGCTCAACTACACCCTCACTAATAATGATTATTATTTTCACTATTGATGGCAATTTTCAAGAGTTACTTTAATCCTTTAAACGATTGTTAGCAATACTTTTGAGGCCATTGTCACCCCGTGAGGATTGCTATAGAAAATATCCCTTATTCCTGACTATAACTGAAAAATCAAAAATTATTGACAAACTCAATCCTTTGTGATTAAATGGTAGTTGGTTATTGGAGCTTAGACAAAATAGAAGCAAAAAATAGGCTAAAATACAGATAGGAACAAGGTTTTACCTGAACCAAGTTAAATCCTGTTGAATCAGTAAGGATTCTAGCTATTTTAGGGTATTGACATAATCCAATCCACTTGTTTACACTAAAATTTTGAAACATTTTTTCTCTCAGAAAATGTCTAAGTCAAATTATCCAGTTTACCCTTAATATACTTTAATATACTCCGAAACAGTTTATGAAAGATACAACTACTAAACCAGATAGAGTTGGTACAACAGAAGCAGCTTTCCTTTTAAATATTTCTACTGCAAGACTTAGGTTACTTTTAAGGCAAGGTCGTCTCAAAGGAGCCAAAAAAGTCAAGCGGTTCTGGTTAATTCCTTTAAATGGTCGAGGAATGCCAGAAATTACCCCTGGTCGTCGAGGTCCTCAAGGAACTTGGAATAAAGGAATTCGTACAGGTAATACTTTTATCCATGTGCTACGAAGAGAAATTGACTATAACCGAGACCACGGCACTTCTCTTCCAGCTATTTCTGTCAAACAGGGAGACAGAAACGAGCGCTGCCACGAAGTAGAAATTCTGGGAAATTGCAAAATCGTCTATCGACCTCATAAACCTAACAGAAGTCAAGCAGGTGGTGCCCGTCTGTGGATTGAGGTTGAGCCTGATGTTGAAATTATTCGTCAGTTTTTCCGAGATACTGAACTAGAGGAAAACAAACCTCAAGATTTTGGTTAACTTTGACTCTGATTTTTTAGCTTAACTGAATTTTTCTCCATATATCTATATATTGTATAGTATTCGGTGTTTGCTTCTTCGATTTGTAGGCTGACATTGTAGATTTTTGTGAAAATAACTAGACTTTTTGCTAAAAGTCAAATTAAATCACTAGTCAGCTAGAGCCATCAGTGATGCTCACTGGGAAGAGTTACTAAGGCAATTAGAATACAAAGCAGAATGGCATGGAAGGGAGTTAATCAAGATTGATAGACGCTTTCCGAGTTCAAAAAGTTGTTCTAATTATGGTCATGTGGTAGAAAAATTACCTCTAAATATTAGAGAATGGGGTCCTCAGTGTGATAGTCACCATGATCGGGACATAAATACAAGTATAAACATGTTGGCTGCTCGAGGAGCAGTGTCAGTCTGGGTCGCGGCCTTTTGACCCGAACAGAGCAATTCCCGGAAGCCGGGTGCTATAGAACAGAAAGCCCCTAAAAGTGATGCTAAGGAATCCCGCTTGATCTCGTAAGAGCAGCGTCGGGAGGATGTAAAACCTACCTAACTTATGATGAATATAATTTTTATATTTGTGGCAGTGCTAACCTTCCTGAAAATTATTTTTCCGGAGTGAGAATACCAAGTTACCAGAAACTTAGCAACTACTACTCAGTTGATTCAGGATGGGGTTTTAGTAGGACGTTTGCATTCACGGGAAACTGCTGGAAAATTGGGGGAGACACCTACAGGTAATGCACGCTGTCTAGACTATCATTATCCACCTCTTGTCAGGATGACTAATACTTGGATAGCGCCAGGAAATACTCCTATTTCAGATTTATTTGCTGATATTAAGGAGGGAGTTTATGCTCGAAACTGGTTTGGTGGCATGACTAATGGGGAAATGTTTACTTTTAGCGCAGGAGAAGCTTGGATGATTAGAAATGGTGAGTTAGCAGAACCTGTAAGGGATGTGACTCTTTCTGGAAATGTGTTTAATACTTTAGCAGATATTGAAGCGATCGCCGATGATTTTTATTGGGATGAGTCTGGCGGTTGTGGTAAGGGCGGGCAAAATGGTTTACCTGTTGGTTGTGGCGGTCCAAGTTTGCGTATTCGGAATGTTGTTGTTGGTGGAGATACTTCTGAAGTCAGAAGGCGCAAAGTCAGAAGTTAAATTATTCCTGTGATTAATAGGGTTTACTCAATAGAACAAGGTTTTTACAAAAAAAACTACCCCTTTCCAGAAGAGGTTTTGTGGTTAGGTTTTTTCAATCCACATTTTCAAGCTAGTGTCTAATTCCAGAAATTAATATACTTAACTGATGTTACGCAAAAATAGAATTAGTTGTTGATTTCAGGTGTCATAGTCGTTTCACTTTAGATTAAGACAAGTGTTTCTTGCTATGAAAGTATTTCAGAGGAAAAATGTCTCATTCTTATTTAAAATGACTATATATCAAATCCGGTTAAATAACCTCACAATCAATAGGATTTCTATATGCTTAATCGATATTTTCTGGACAAAGTTTTTTTCACTAACTTGATGGCTAAATTAGGTTTTTTGACAAATTCTTGATCCTCTTTACCATCTGGTAAAAGGGAATAGAAATTACTTTTAACTTTTAACTTTTAACTTTTAATTGCTGAGTTGCCCTTAGGGGTGTATTAGTTACTTCAAATCTAATTGGTTTTAACTCTACAGCACAAGTTTTTAATTCTGGCTGTCCAGACTCAGGACAAGCTTGAGCATGAGTCAGAGTATTTGCCTCTGCCTGATTTGCCCACAGTGCTCCCCAGTGCATCGGCACAAATACAGTCCCAGGAGTAATGGCTTTGGTGATTTTGGCTGGAAATCTGCTATTACCTCTTCGTGACCTTACTTCTACCCAATCATTTTCTGAAATCTCCAATTTCTGAGCATCCTTGGGATGAATTTCTATAAATGGCAGAGGATGCAGTTTGCGAATTTTTTCAATACGCCCAGTGCGGGTTTGAGTGTGCCAATGACCATATAACCGCCCAGTTGTTAAAATAAATGGATAATCAGAATTAGGTGGTTCTGCTAATCCTTGAGAGTAATATGCCGCAAACCTTGCTCTGCCATCAGGAGTATTAAATCGGAAGTCAGTATAGAGACGCTCCTGAGATACGCCATTACTATCAGAGCAAGGCCATTGAGTCGGACCTTGTTCTTGGAGTCTTTGATAAGTAATGCCTGTCATATCACAGGGTCGATCGCGTGTCAATTCCAAAAACTCAGCTCTCACAGCCTGCGAGTCAGCAAAATTAAACTGATTTGTAAATCCTAGACGGCGACCTACCTCGGCAAAGATTTCCCAATCTGCTTTAGCTTCTCCTAAAGGTTTCCGAAATGCCGGACAAAAAGTCACTACTCTCTCCGAGTTAGTCATAGTGCCTGTTTTTTCTCCCCACTGAGCTGCAGGCAATAATAGGTGAGCATATTCAGCAGTTTCGGTCGGATAATAAGCATCCTGATAAACAGTAAAAGGCGATCGCAACAAAGCAGCCTTAGTCCTTTCTAAATCAGGCATACTTACAGCAGGATTAGTGGCCGCAATCCACAAACAACCAATTTCTTGGCGTTCCAAAGCCATAATCATTTCCCAAGCAGTATAACCAGGTATACCAGAAATTTGTCCGGGAGTCAATCCCCATAACTGTTCAACCTCAGCCCGATGTTGAGCATTTTTCACCATTCGATAACCAGGCAAAAGATAAGCCAGTCCACCTGCTTCCCTCCCACCCATAGCATTTGGTTGACCAGTCAGAGAAAACGGACCTGCGCCTGGTTTGCCTATATTACCAGTCATCAAATGAAGATTAATCAAAGTTCGCACTTTTGCTGTACCCTCTGAGGACTGGTTCATTCCCATTGACCATAAAGATAAAACTCGCTTAGACTCTCCCCAATAACGAGCGGCTGTTTCCAACTCATCCAAGGAAATCCCACAATTACGCGCTACAAGTCCTGGTGAGTAATAACGAATGACATCTGTGTATTCAGGGAAACCTTTGGTACACTCATCTATGAACATTGCATCCAAGAAACCCCACTGCATGAGCAGGTTAGCTATACCATTCAGTAAATCAATATCTGTACCTGGTCGAATTGCTAAATGTAGGTCTGCTACTTCTGCAGTTTTAGTACGACGGGGGTCTACCACAATCATTTTGACTTTCTTATTTCTTTTGTGATATATCCGGAGACGGGTAAAAATAATGGGATGACATTCAGCTGTATTACTACCAATTAAAAATGCACAGTCTGTCTTTTCTAGGTCATTGTAGCAGCAGGGAGGACCATCAGAACCAAGACTTTTAACATATCCAGATACTGCCGAAGACATACAGAGGCGAGAGTTGGCATCAAAGTTATTAGTTCCCAGACATCCTTTAAGCAACTTCTGAGCAACATAATAATCTTCTGTTTGAAACTGACCAGACCCATACATACAAATTGCATCTGGTCCTTGAGTAAAACGTAATGTTTGAATTTGATTAACAACGCGCTGAAAGGCTTGCTCCCAAGTAACGCGACGGAAAGGTTCATCTAGGGTATCGCGCATCATTGGATATTTAAGGCGACTTTTATCCAATGCTTCACTGACTGTAGCACCTTTTACACAAACTTTGCCTTGACTTGATGGATGAGAGCGATCACCTCGCACCTGCCAAATTGGATTACCTTGACTATCGCGATTTGTTGCTTTTCCTGACATTGCTGGTGGTGACACTTCTAAACCGCAGCCGACACCACAATAAGGGCAAGCAGTTTTTGTAGTTTCCATAGTTTACTGAAATTTTTTTAAACGTACTAAAAAATCAATGAAATTCTCAATAAAGATTGCAGCGAAAACCAAAATTTACTAGCTACTTATAAAAATATTAGTCCTCAGCAAATACAGCAACAGATCCCATCTGCACTTCCTCTTCCCCTTCATGATGTTCAGCAAAGGAACCATCTGGCTCTTTGAGAAAGAATAAACAGACGAAAGCTACTATCATTGCTGTAACACCCAGCACTTCAAAGAAAATCTTGTCACCAATAGCACCTTCAGGTAAGAAACTAAACAAAGTTAGATAGCAAACTGCTCCTACGTTACCATAAGCACCAACATTACCTGCTATTTGACCAGTCACTCGCCGTTTAATTAGAGGAACTATGGCAAAAGTCGATCCTTCAGCAGCTTGGACAAAGAAAGAACAAAGCATTGTCAACAACACGGCAGCAGGTAGCCACCAACCTCCTTTAACATAGCCCATTGTCAAATAACCGATCGCCATCCCTGCAGTCAATACTGTCATTGTTAATTTACGACTACCTAGCTTATCAGAGATTAAACCACCACCAGGACGAGATACCAAGTTCATAAAAGCATAACTAGCAGCAATCATCCCTGCCATGGCCTTACTCAGACCAAAAGTATTTTCAAAGAAAGCAGGTAGCATAGAAACTACTGCTAACTCAGATCCAAAATTCACAAAATAAGTCAACTCTAAAATTGCTACCTGGGAGAATTTATAGCGATCGGCAGGAGGATAGTGTTTTTCTCCAGCAATTAACTCTTTATTGGTTGCCCAACAGTTATAAGTTTGGAAAGCGTACAAACCTAATAGCAGTAACCAGACAATGTAAAGTTGACCTTGGGATAAGAAACCAACTTTATTCAACCGCCAAGCTAACAAACAGAGAACTCCTGTTAAAGGAAGATTCATCAAAATCAGAAAAAGGAAATCTTTTGGGGTGGTAATTTCTAAACCTCTGGCACGTTTAGGTTTTTGATATACCTTCCCAGGAGGAGTGTCTTGAACATTAAAGAAGTAAAACACACCATAAGCTGCAGCAATGATACCTGTCAGAGCTATTGATAACCGCCAGTTTAATAGATCACTAGAACCAAAAGTTAACCAAGCAGCTATAGTTGGCAGTGTTAAGGCAGCACCAGCAGAACCAAAGTTACCCCAACCACCATAAATACCTTCTGCTAAACCTATTTCTTTAGGGGGAAACCATTCAGCTACCATGCGAATACCAATAACAAAGCCAGCACCAACAATACTTAATGCCAAACGACTGATAACCAACTGGCTAAAGTTTTGGGCCAAAGCAAAACCAATACAGGGAATGGCTGCATACATGAGCAAGAATGAATAGGTGATTCTTGGTCCGTATTTATCTAGCAACATTCCAATGATAATTCGAGCAGGTACTGTAAATGCAACATTACAGATTGCAAGAGTTCTGATTTGAGAAGTTTCTAGACCTAAGTCTGCTTTTAGTGATGTTGCTAATGGTGCTAAGTTAAACCAAACAAAAAAGCAGAGAAAAAAGGCAAACCAAGTTAAATGAAGAATACGGTAACGACCGCGAAAAGAGAAAAGTTCTGTTAACATATTTTATTTGACTACTATATCTATTCTAAGCTGCGTGTTGAGCTATGATAGTTTTTTACTTATTATTTCATTTGAGTTTTGTTAGCCATGGATTTTATTTATGCCTGAGCGCAGCCTGCCTAATAGTAAATAGTAGCTTTTTAACGTATCAAATATTTTTATTTGATTTACGTTAATGCTCTCTACAAATTTAACATTGCTTTCAACTCAAGCTACTAATGTACATAGTTTTCTAGATTTACAGCTCTTTGATAACGGAAAGAATCTATCGACTATCGCCAGTTCAGAACCATACCATTGACACTTATATTCTAGCTGTCTGAGAAATTCATAAAATCCTTGGTCAGCTATGGACTTCCGTAGCTTATGGTTAGCTTTTCATGTCGCTGTGGGAAACATTCCAGATACATTTAGGTCTTCTATGGCAACAGTGCCGTGGTTTTTGCCTAGGTAAGTTGTCAATTTATGAAGTACATCTTTGGGAATGTTAGCTACCTTTCTATGTAGTTTGGCTATCTTGAGTTGTGCTTTTCTACTCTACTGAACTGACACAGCTAAAATTTCAAATTTGGCATTAGCTTTTTTCGTATAATTCTTGCTTATGGCAAGATTTGACCATTTTTTCTAATGCAACATTCAATATGTGTCAGTTGACTACACTAATCATATTAGAAAACCACTAACATTGATACCTCAAACTATTCAGCTACCCATTGGTTAACTTGAACTACACCTAAGGGGGTGAGTACCACTAAGAATTGTGCAGTTAACTTGCTAGCATCTTCTACGTTAGTAGTGCTCAAGTTAGTCAATTTTTCTAAAGGAATTTCTGCAATATAATTTAAAGCTGCTTTATTGACGTGCTGATATTCAGTAATATTTCCGGCAGAATTCATTGTGACTTGATAGACTAAATTTTCCGAAAAAGTAGGAAATTGTTTCCAATTTGTATCTATTTGATTATAAAGTACCGAGGTTAATTTGTCGAGGGTATTTGAATCAGTAATTTTTGCTGCCGCTGGAGCTTGTGCTACTATCATAGTTGACTCTGTTACTACCGGAGCAGTTTCTTCTGATGTTGACTGAGTAGTATCAACTTCTGAAGTTCCTGTAGTATTAGCTAATGAGGTAACAGTAGATTCTGATGTGAATGTAGAAACACTAGTTTCAGCTTGTTGTCGTTGAGCATATTCTGCTAGAGAACGGTGCCAACTATTGACATAATAGCCAGTAAATACTGTCAACCCAATAATAGATATAATTTTCAGACCTAGAGATTTTCCCGTTTCAGAAGCAGTATCTGAAGGATCGGTTGTAGTAGACATTGTTAATATCCTCCTTGTGATGGAATTACGATTTTATCTTAAAGAGCGTGAATTAAGTAAAATTGCACATAGATGTTTTACACCTTGGCAAACGTCAGTAGTGTAATTAATATTTTCCAGTCTGATTCTGTTCTTATTCCTAAACTGTTTTCCTCAATAGAAATGCTTCTTTGCTCTTGAAGAATTATCAGAATTAAATCATTCAATAACTTCAAGCAAAGACTTACTTTGGTTGAGCAGCAAAATTTTCAATTAGCAAATTCCGCAATATTGGTTTGAGGTCTTCACAAGGAATACTTTTTTGAATACAACTACCAAGTTGAGCATCCTTGCCAACTTTACCACCCATGTACAGGTTAACAGCATCAACCATTTTCCCATTTTTGCGAACTTTAGTACCCATCAGACCAATTTCTGCTACTTGGGGTTGTCCGCAAGAGTTGGGGCAACCAGTCCAATGAATCCTTACTGGTTTTGGCATTGATAGTTCGGTTTCTAGTTCCTTGGCTATTGCCAAGGCACGATTTTTAGTTTCAATTAAGGCAAAGTTACAAAATTGCGATCCTGTACAGGAAACTATAGCCCTAGTTAATGATTGAGGATCAATAGAAAATTTTTCTAGGAGGGGTTCAGTTAGAAATGTTTCGAGTCGAGAATCAGGAATATTAGGAATAATAACATTTTGTTCAACGGTCAAACGGATTTCTCCATTGCCATAAACTTCAGCTAAACGAGCTAAGTCAAACATATCGGCAGCATAGAACCTGCCAACAGGAATATTTAACCCCACATAATTTAACCCTAGTTGTTTTTGTTTGTAAATACCGATGTGGTCGCGCTTTTCCCAGATAATTTCATCTTTAAGAGCTTCTGTTTCTAGAGTTATGCCCATTTGTCCCTCAACTTTTGAGCGGAACTCTTCAAGTCCCCACTCATCAATAAGCCACATCAACCTTGATTTTTGCCGATTTTCCCGGAGCCCGTAATCACGATATACCTCTAAGATAACTCGGCAAAGGGTAAGGACTTGACTGGGTTCTACCCAAGCATTTAGGGGTATTGCCGCTTCGCACCGTTTGGCCGAGAAAAAGCCACCCACCAGAATATTGAAACCAAATTTCTCATTTTTATAGGCGGGAATAAAAGCAATATCATTAATTTCGGCGTGGACTGAATTATCACGACATCCGGCGATCGCTATATTGAATTTTCGTGGTAAATTAGTAAATTCAGAGTTGCCTTTATTATTGCCAGTAATCATGTCTTGGACTTGCTTGACTAACTCACGAGTATCGTAGAGTTCATTAGCATCAATGCCAGCAACTGGGGAACCTGTGATATTTCGCACGTTATCCATACCAGATTGAACACTGGTTAAACCAGCCTTTTCAAATTTATTGAAGATATCTGGAATGTCTTCAATTGCAATTCCTCGCAGTTGTAAATTTTGTCTAGTGGTAATATCAGCACTACCATCATTGCCGTAGCGTTGAACTATTTCTGCCAAGACTCCCATTTGTTTACTGGTCAGAATTCCATTAGGCATGCGCATCCTTAACATAAATTTGCCTGGAGTTACAGGTCGAAAAAATACACCCAACCATTTGAGTCTGTGGTTACGGTCTGTTTTGTCTATTGCTTCCCATCCTATTTTGGCAAAATTTTCTATTTCTGTTTTTACTGCTAGACCATCTTTTTCGGCTTTAAATTTCTCAAAACTATTTAGTTTTGTTTGGCGCTCTATAGTTCTAGTCATCTATTTTTCCTTAATTTACATATTTTTTTATTTCCATGTCAAAACCTAATTGTTAATTAATTGCTTGTTTTTTTGAAATCCTTAACTACGATAAGTAATCAAGCAAAGTTAATTGTATTAGGACTTACCCACAGTCACTACAACCTGTGAGGGCGAATGCAATTCCCCCCAACATATGGTGTTTTCAAAGTTAATTTGCGTAAGTCCTGTGTATATTTGCCCCTTAAGGTATAAGTCAGTAGGCAAAATTATTTTTAATCTACTTATAAAGTAGATTTTTATCCTACTCCCTAATCTCTAAAAAATCTTAAATTAATTTGGCACAGGTACTTAAAAGACTTTTTTCAAAGATTTTTATGTTTTCTGAGAATATATTTTTAACTAAGATTTTATTTTAATTTATTGTTTATCAATTTAGAGGAAGACAAATAAATAATTCGTAGCTTATGTTACAAAATATCTATTTAATGAAGTTTATGGATTTACAAAATGTGTTTATTCCATATAATGACAGGATTTACACAATATCGCCATATATAGTTTTTTCCCTAATTATCTCAGATATTTACACTACATTTAGTGTATTTGCGTAAGTCCTGAGTGACTTTGTTTCACAAATAAAGAGGAATTAGGATAAAAATATCTGTAAAGTGGCACAAAAAAACCAATCTTAATTCACAGATGAGTAAGTCTAAACCTAATTCTAAGCTCAAGTCTCGCTATAGAATAAGCAATTGGCTGTATGCATGAAGTGATAGAGCAGTGGCCCAAACTACAAAAAACTCGATGTCCCCAGATATCTAACCTACATCACCCACGATAAAATGCAGCATAAAAATATAAGTCATTAAAATCAATTCCCCCAAAACCCAGCAGGGATGTTTCATTTTACGAAAAAGCCCTATTCCAGCCATCAAAAAAAAGCTGCCCTAACCCCCATATTTTCCTGACTCACCTTAAAGAATAAAACAGCCCTGCCCCCAAGATCCACAGATATTTCATTTAAATAAAACCAAAACCTTGAAACAGTTGCTATTAAGCCATCTTTGGGCTTCAGTTACTGACAAAGTCATCTCAGGGGCACTCAGGGTTAGAAATTGAGCACGATCCACTAATAATTCTTCAGCTGAGGCAGCATATTTTCCTCCCATATAGTTCGGAAACCATCTGCTCTGGGCTCCAAAACAGCGAAAGACTCTACGTCAGCTTGCTCTTGAGAAGCATCTGTACGACCTAGAGCAAAAGGAACAGTAACCTCATAGCCAGCATTTAGAGGGGAATTTCCAGTGTAAATCGAACAGTAACAAATTACAGCAGATTTCGGGCAAATGATGTATTGGGTAAACGGTAAAAATCATGTCGTGCGGGCATCGTGCCCGCATAAATGTACCTCATAACAAAGGAAAGCGCTTTAAAGATTTCCCTAAGAATTTGTGACTCCTGATCAAGGTAAATGAAGATAATTTTTATAGTATAAATACTTAAGCAAGCTACGGATTTTATACTAATTTTTTTGTTACAAATCGAAGTGGAGAATGCAGGTTTCTAATTAATCAGCCAGCTCTAAATACTCAAGATGTGTAATAATTTCTCCTCCTGTAAATATTTTGATCATTAATAGGATTTTCACAGTGCTTCTATATATGGTATGTTTTTACTGATTTTTTCCGATATTTAAACTACAATTCGTTTCTTTGTCTAAGTTCTGTCAACCATTGTTGAAATACTTCAAACCTACCATCATTAGGATTAACAATTCGATAAATTCGCAATCGTTTTTTATAGTGAGTTTCTGTTCGTAAAAATTCCAAACTATAACCAATTTTATCTAAAAAACGTCTAACAATAGTAATTGGACTAGAGTTAGCAGCTAACCCTATTCCTAATATAGTTTTAATTTCTGTTCGGTTTAACAAAGCTATTTTTCCTAACAATTGTAAATCCGAATCTATGTTTTTCAACTCTCGTTGTTTATCCTTCAACAATGAGGGTATATTTAATAATTCCATTACCCCAATAATTGCACCTAATAAACAATCATTAAAATCAGGAATAAAAATATTACCTTTACCTAAGTCTAACATTTTTTTTGCTATCTCCCTATCCCGTAATGGCAAACACGGTCGTCCTATTGTCATAAAATAATGTAGTTGCAACTGTTTATACCACCCCCGATCATCTTTCTGAACTAATTCAGCAGTTATGGGAAGACTATAACGTAACATTAGTTCAAACTTGCGTTGTTCTCGTTGTTGTTGAATCGGTTTTGATAATCTTTTTTTGAGTTTTTGGTACTCAGATAAACTAATGTTTTTCCCAGTAGCGATCGCCTCACATTCTGCCTGATAATTTTGCTTAATTACAGTAGCTATAGCTTCCTGTAAAGAATTAAGTTCTGTAGGAGCTTCTGATAATTTTTTTTCTTCTAAATTATCAGGTAAAACTTCTGTATAAACTTCTCTAATCTGATGCCCTTCTATTTGTAAAAATTCTAAAACAGACTCTCGATATTGATTCATTCCAGCGTTAAAACGCACCGCCATTTTTGCCCAACACAAAAAAGATTCTGCCTGAAAACCGACTTCCAAATCATCTAAACTATCAAAATCAGATTGTTGTAATAACCTAATATTCAGTTGAGTTAAACGTTGCTCCGAATTGAGCAAAGAAGTGATAGAAGTAGAACCATTACCTACCTGATTAAAACCACAATTAGCCACCCATAAATATCTGGGAATATTCTCACGAACTCTACCTAAAGATTGACAAACAGAAGTTGCTCCTTGCACCCCCTGAGCAATTGCCCAAACTGAAGTAAAATGTCCTTGAATATCAATACTAACTCCAGTTTCAATTGAGGGAGAAGCTAAGACAATATCATATTTTGGTAAGACTTGATTTAATGATTTAATACAACCATAAG
>JAKQYF010000141.1 GCA_023356535.1 Trichodesmium sp. MAG_R03
AGGAGAGGAATTTAACCTCTAAGGATATATGAGTTATCATCCCTGATGACTATTAATCATTCGAGAGATGTGAACCATGTTGCCTAATGGCTTCTTTGGCTCAACGAATCGCACTCAGCAAGCCCTAATTGTCTTGTTCCCCTAAGACTAATGGGCGTAACAATACTTGATTTTTCAAAAGATTAACAGCTCGGGCATAATAGGGGTCAGAGTTAGTAGCTATAGCTTCTGGTCGCCGATATAAGCGTCGTTTTTGAGAGTCTGTTAAATTGAGAACCACATTAGGAGTAACACCTTTTTTACTAATATCAGTTCCTTTAGGAGTATAGTAGTGAGCAATAGTTACTGACAAACCGGAACCATCGGATAAAGAATGCACCGACTGTACCAAAGCTTTCCCAAAAGTCTGGTCTCCTATAACTATAGCACGATCATTATCTTTGAGCGCTCCTGCCAGAATTTCACTAGCACTCGCCGAGTCACTATCTACCAAAACCACTGTTGGTTTATCAGTCAAAGCAGAACGGTTGGCTCGCAATTCTTGCCTGTCTCCATCTCGGTTAACTGTACTGACAATAGCACCTTTATCCATCCACATCCGAGCAATATCTATACTAATACGTAGTAAACCCCCTGGGTTACCCCGCAAATCTAAGACATAACCATCAGGATTTTGATTATTCAAATCCTCTATGGCTCTTTCCATCTGTCTTCCAGCATGAGCGCTAAATTCTTGTAAACGGATATACCCAATACGTTGATCTTCTTCTTGCTTGAGGTCATAACGAACTGCTTGTAATTCAATTCTTGCTCTGATCAAATCCACATCAAATTCATTATATCCGGAGCGAAGAACTCGCAGCACTACCTTTGTACCCACATCCCCTCGAATCAGTTTAGCTGCTGCTGATACACTTAAACCAGAAATAGATTTACCATCAATTTCTTGAATTTGGTCTCCTGGTAATAAACCTGCCTTCATCGCTGGAGAGTTGTCCACAACGTCTACTACGATGATCGCCTTACTAAGTTCTTCCTGCTTCAGTTGCATTCCCACTCCAGACATTTCTCCTGATGTTTGATTCGTCAGCTCTTTAAACTGTTCTGGGTCTAAGAAACGAGTATAAGGGTCATCGAGTTGGTTTAAAGCTTGCCGTAATGTCTCGTAAGCTTCTTCTAGGGAAGTATAGTTTTTATCTAGTAAACTTTTCCTGGTAGCTTCCCAATCTGTATGATTAAAGTTTCTATCAACATACTCACGGTTGACAATTTGCCATGCTTCGTCCAAAACAACTTTGGGACTATTTTCTAAATTTGCCTCAGCAGGTTTGCTCAAGCTAGGGGCCAATAAAGAAAAAGCTACTGTTGTGGCGATCGCTCCACTATATAAAATATTTTGAATAAAAGAAAAGTGTTTTGAAGCTAACTTCATTGATTTTTGTTGGTAATTAAACATTTAGTTGACTTTCTAACTCAGTTTATGATATGGTCATATACTATAAGTTATAGTAAATTTTCAAACCCTAATATACGTAAGAGATCAGCTAATATATTGCTCATTGTATGGTAATCTGATCTGGTTCGTGAAATAAATAGGCTACTTTAAGGCAGGAGGCAGGAAATAGATTTCATTTTTCAGGCTAACAGAAAGAATGAAAATGATTGAAGTAAAAAGTTATTGAGATTTAACAGTGTGGCCAAAATTCATGGATTTTAGGAAAGAAATTATCAATTTGTTAATTTTTCAACCTGACCCCTGACACCTTAAATCAATAAATCAATAACTAATTTTATTTTAGCCTAATATTCAGTTATTAACAGGAAAATTTTAGAAATGATAGAAACCAAAGCCAAAACCCAAAATTGGCTAGGTTCATTAGCAAATCTAGCAGTTCTAATCATAGCTTTAGCAGGTATCATCAGCTTACAATTATTCTGGCCACCAGAAGGTTCACCCTTAAAAGAGAAAATCGTTTTAGATTCAAAAGATGCAGTTTTAACCGAACAAAAAGAAGCTTGGCATTTAAAGCTATTAAAAGCATCTCCCACTTTTGGTTTTGATAATTTAATTGCAGATTGGGTATTTCTCCAGTTTCTCCAATATTTTGGGGATGACGCAGCTAGAAATCAAACAGGTTATTCCTTAAGTGAAGATTACTTTGATATCATCACCCGTTTAGATCCCAGATGGGTTGATATATATCTATTCCTTTCTAACTCTTTATCTATATATGAAGGTAAACCCAAAGTAGCTATAGAATACATGACCCGTGGCACTAATGTACTTTCCCCAGAAATCAATCCGAAAGCTTGGCAGGTATGGAGATTTAAAGGGATAGATCAATTATTGTTCGTAGGTGATATTCCAGGGGCAATTCGTTCTCACGAAATGGCAGCAGAATGGGCTGATAACACTTCATACCAAAAGTTAAGCTCTCTATTTACAAACATAGCAGAATTTCTCAAGACAGATCCAGATAGTAAATTAATCAAGTTTAACTCCTGGTTATGGGTATATTATCAAACAAAAGACTTAAGGGTAAGGGAACGCGCTCAACAAGAAATTCTCGAACTTGGTGGAAAAGTAAAAATAAATGAAGATGGAGAAAAGTATTTTGTATTGCCAGAATCTTCAGATTAGGGGTGGGTTCCCTGCTTCTTAAAAAGACTTTTTCAGCAGACCCTAAATACTTACTGAATCCATTAGCTACTATTGGCCACTATGATTTTCTTCAGGATTTACCCACGGGTACTACATCCAGTGAGGGCGAATACCATTCGTCCCTACATATTGTGTTTTCAAGGTAAATTTGCGTAAGTCCTGTTCTTCTTACTTTTGACTTTTGACTTCTATAGAAGCAAAATGTACAGATATGGTAAAACTCTCACAGTTAACATCCTCCCCGGCCTAAAGGCACTGGGTAACAACCGAGCCCTAGCCCCTCGGCGGGTTGACATTTCACAGGCTGCTGCTACTTTGCCAGTAGTCTGGCTGCTGGCTGCTGGCCTCAATGTCCGTTTTTTGTCTCGGTAAGCCCACCCGCGACTAATATATTTCTTGTGCACTAAAAAGTATCATAACATAACCTGTGAAAAAAAATCAACTAAAAAGTCGCCCGCTTATGGGCGAGGCTTTAAACCCAATTTTTCGGTAAATATGACAAAATGGTGCAAGGATAGTTTTTACTGTGAGCATAACCAAAATTGAAACCAGAGTCAATAGACTTGTCCACAAATGCCTATTTTGAAACTACGAGGTAAGGGTTTGAGCGCTTTTTCGGGAAATGTCTAATTTGTAACCCTTAATAGGGCGTGCTTAAGAGATTCAATTTCAGTTGAATTTAGATCTCGCCACTGACCAGGTTTGAGTTCCTCAAGACAAATATGAGCGATCGCTATTCTCACCAACCGCAGAGTAGGAAAACCTACTGCTGCTGTCATTCTTCGTACTTGACGATTTCTACCTTCTGTGAGAGTGATTTCTAACCATGCAGTAGGTACAGTTTTACGAAATCGAATTGGTGGATGACGGGGTGGTAAAAGAGGTTCGTGAGATAACAGTTTAACTTTCGCAGGTCGTGTTTGATAATTCTTGATCGTTACACCTTCCTTTAGTTCTTTTAGTGCTGCTGTATCTGGTATTCGTTCCACTTGCACCCAATAAGTACGAGGATGAGCAAACTTAGGATCGGTTAGTCGATGTTGAATTTGTCCGTGGTTTGTTAATAGTAAAAGACCTTCACTGTCTTGGTCTAGTCTGCCAACTGGATAAACTGAATCCACTGAAATATACTGTTTTAGAGTATGATGTTGATGGTTACTATCATGATTGTTAGTAAACTGACTCAATACATTATAAGGCTTATTAAATAAGATATACCGATAAATCATAAATTTTAGTTATTATTAGGACTTACCCATGAACGCTATTAGTAGGGTGTGTTTTGCTGACGCCAAGCGGAGCGAACGCTTCGCGACTTAATTGCCCACTTCGTAACGCACCAAGGCTCTATATATCATAAAAAACAATTAGCAGTTCAAAAAGTTTGAAGAATTGTTTGATTGCGTCCTTCCTCCTTTGCTTGATAGAGAGATTCATCTGCTATTTTAATCAATTTTTCCCAAGAAGAATCTGTTACAGGAATAGTGCTTGCTACACCTAAACTCATGGTAACAAATTTTGAGATTTGAGAACCAGCATTAACTAATTTTAAATCTAAAAGTTGCTTACGAATCGATTCTGCTATATAAAATCCACCTTGAGCATCTGTTCGAGGTAATATAACTACAAATTCTTCCCCGCCGTAACGTGCTACTAAATCCTCTGGTCCCTTGACTTCTGCTTTAATCACATTAGCAATTGCTTGGAGACAACGATCTCCTGCTGGATGACCATAAGTATCATTGTAGCGTTTGAAATAGTCAACATCACATAAAATCAAAGCTATTGGTGCTTTTTCACTTAGCATTCGTTGCCATTCGTTGTTCATATATTCCTCAAACACACGACGGTTAGCAACCTTAGTTAAACTATCAAAGTTGGCAAGTTCAACTAATTTTTGATTCATAGTTACTAATTTTTGATATAATTCTGACTGTTGTATAGCGATCGCTAACTGTCCAGTTAAACGTTCAAGAAATTCAATTTCTGAGGATTGCCATTTTCTTGGTTGTGAACAGTGATGAGCAATTAATAATCCCCACAATTGTTGTTGAGTATAGTCAAAATCTTCATCAGAGGTTTGTTCTGTGTTACTCTTTGAGATTGGTACTACTAAGTTAGCTTTTACTTGAAACTGAGTCAGAAAGTTAACATGATATGGAATTAAATCTGCAATAGGTATATGTTCTTGATTAGCAAATTCATTCTGCGCATTGTTACTAAATTTATTCATACTTTCTACAATAGATGCTTGACCACAAAGAATAGATTCCATAACTACTTCTCCTGTCCCATCTGGCTTAAATTTATATATGAATACCCTCTCAGTTTTTAGAAAATTTCTGACTTCATCTACTGTAGTTTTGAGAATATTCTTGAGCTTTAATGATTGACGTATCCGTTCTTGAATAAAGGTCATAAATCTGGCAGTTTCTGTTTGCTGTTTTAAGTTTTTTACCAATTCATTAATTTGCAAAATTCGACGGACTCGCTGAAATAAAACTGCCCATTTAATTGGTTTGGTAATATAATCCATAGCACCAATAGAGAAAGCAAGATCAACAGATTTTTGATCTTCAATAGAGGTAATCATTAACAATGGAATCTGATAAAGTAAAGGGTTACTATCTAGACTATGATCAGGAAAAAACTTATTTGATAAATTCTGATTAAAAAGTTGTTGTAATTTAATATAGTAGTCAAAGCTATTGATTTCTAATATTGTTACATCTATTAAAATTAAATCTGGTATTTTCAGACTGAATTTTTCCAAGCATTCCTTGCCATTATTTGCTTCTATTACTTCATATCCTTCTGATTCTAATCCTTTACGCAGTAGATAACGCATAAATTTTTCTTTGTCTACTATCATTATTACAGGGGAATTATTCTCTGATTTTTTTGAATTCATAAAAATTTTCATTGAAAAATACTATACATTAATAATCTACTAGCTTTAATAATCTATTAGCTTTTAGCTATCAGTAAGGGATTAGAAGTTATTTCATTTATCAGTACGGACCGGTGAACCAGAGGTTTTAACCTACATCTGCACGACAAAATATAGTATAAAGAGCAGTAGTCAGGAGTCAGTAGTCTGGGTCAATGGGTAGCTTATATCTGGCTAAATTAAGTATTTATGCTCAATATTTTTCTGAGAATTTGACTCTTGATCAAGGTCAATGAAGATGATTTATACAGTATAAATACTTACTAAACTACCAATTTTTATGCTACTTTTAATGTTACAAATTGAATGTAAGTTTGAAATACTAAATCAAATATTTTGTTCATTCCCATTTCCTTAAAATGCCTACAGCCTTGAAGCCTTATTTATTCCTTAAAAAATGTTTTAGGACCCAAATTCTCGACCAAAAAAACAGAGCCAGAGGTTTTTCAACGAATAAGATATGTTATATTCAAAATTATTGATAATTTTTATCAATAATTTCTGTAATACACATTTTTGTTGATAATTTGCATAAGTATAGATAAAGGTTAAAGTATTTTGGGGTCAAAAAAAAGTGCTAGCACCTCACATATGTTAGTATTTTGGGCAGACAAGGGCAGAAAAATCAAGGGACAATTTTACTTCTACCTCCTATATAATTTCTATTTCTCCCTACTTTCTACTCTCTACTCTCTACTCTCTACTTCCTAAAAGGACTTTTTCAGCAAACTCTATTTATACTTGGGTATTTTTCTAATAAGTTGTTAAGCATTTAAACGACGTATTGTAAATTTTACAAAAATAGCCAAATCTTTACTGTACAATATTTATGCTTTAATTGGTTGTTATGAGAATAAGTAATCTAAATAGTTAACAGCTTAGCATATAATAGTTGGTTGACACTCCATCCATTCTGAAATTTGCATAGCAATAATTAGTTGTAATTCAGGAGTATGCAATCGAAAACCAGAAACTTTTGTTGAATCCAAAAAAGCTAAAGCCTTTATGTGTCAATCAATACTTAAGAAACAGGTAGTCCTAATATCAATAAAAAAATTCTATATAAACTTTACTCGTTGAATTGACATATCACACTAGCATCTATATTTTCTATCTTAGCACATCCACTCAATGCCATGGCCACATCTAATTCATGACGCAATAGCTCCAACAAATGACGCACCCCATTCTCTCCATCGACCCCTAGAACCCACAAAACAGGACGCCCAATTAAAAATGCTTTTGCTCCCAATGCTAAAGCTTTAAGAATATCTATACCTCTGCGGATACCACTATCCATCAACACATCAACTTGATTTCCTACTGCTGCAAGTACTTCTGGGAGAGTATCAATAGTGGCGATCGCTCCATCTAACTGTCTACCTCCATGATTAGAAACAACAATTCCTTTTGCCCCATGTTCAACTGCTCGAATGGCATCATCTCCCCGTCAAATTCCTTTGAATACTATAGGTAATGACGTTAATGATTGTAACCATTCGATATCTTGGCAGGTAAGCGCTGGATCGAGTTGATTAGTAAAACAAGCAAACAAGCTAGACTCCTCTTCTGTTTCGTGAATCTCTAAATTTGCCATCGATTTTAAATTAGGTAATTCCAGACCAGATGGTAGAGTAAATTTATTTTTTCAATCTCGTTCCCTGACACCTAAAATTGGCGCATCAACTGTCAAGCATAATTCTTGATAACCTGTTACTTCAGCTCTTTCAACCAAAGTTCGAGTCAGGGAACGATCGCGATGTACATAGAGTTGAAACCATAAACTTTTTGGTACATTTGCAGCTAATGTTACATGTTCTAAACTTTTTGTTGACATGGTACTTAGTATCATTATTGTACCATTATCTGCTGCTACTCTTGCTGTGGCTAATTCCCCTTCTGGATGTGCCAAACATTGAAAAGCCATAGGAGCAATTAAGATCGGCATTTTTATCAATTACCCCAAAATTTTTGTGCTTAAATTTCGCTGGCTAACATCTACTAGCATTCGAGGTCGAAGTTTATATTTTTTGTAAGCAGTACGGTTATCTCCCAAAGTCATTTCATCCCATGCACCACTAGTATAATCATCTAGTGCCATTAGAGATAAATATTTTGGTGCTAAAGACTCATACTCACAAATGTTAATTGGTTTATTCATTGACTAATAAAATAAGATTTTTTATCATATAAATACATCAAAATATAACCTCATTCAGAAGAAAATATCAAGTTATATTTATATTTTAATATAGTTTTATTAAAAGTCCCCTATTTCTTGGAAAAATCATGGTAAACTTGAATAGAAATGATCGTATAAAGCGAGATATATTGAAAAATTCTCAAATAATTGCTGTGGTGGGTCATTCGGAAAAACCAGAGCGTACTAGCTATCAAATTGCTCAGTTTTTACGAGAAGTAGGTTACAAGGTTTATTCAGTTAATCCAATAGTTAAAGAAATTGATACTTTACCTACTTATGCTACTCTACAAGATATTCCTGAACCTGTGGATATTGTTAATGTTTTCCGCCGTTCTGAATATTTACCTGAAATTGTAGAAGCTGCGATCGCTATCAAGACTAAGACTATTTGGACTCAGCTAGGAGTGAGAGATTGGCAGTCAGCAAATAAAGCATTAGATGCGGGCTTAAATTTGGCAATGGATATTTGCATTAAGGTTGAGTATTTGCGACTTCTTGGCTAACCATTTGCTGATTTTTATCTAGTTGTCTACACTAAAGAGCATAAAATAGCGGTTTCCACTTACATGAGGTACACCAAAAGCCTTAATTAACAAGCTTTTTAGCTGGAAAGATGTACCTCATCGATTTGATAATTGCTATACAGCATAAATCCTGAAAGTCCCTCAAGAAGAGGGAGGCTTGAAACCCATGTTTTTAATCAATCTAAATTATTTTTTCATTCTTCTGTTTTAGTCTCAATAGAATTTGCCTCTGGAGATGCTTGTGCTTCAGAATCATAATTAACTGAGGCTTCTTCCTTAATTTGGTCCTTAAATTCAGCAGGAGCTATTTCTATTGCTTGATTAAAAAGTTCTTGAGAAGTTTCAGTATTACCTTGCTTTTTTAAGATCATTGCCTTAGCCAAAATAGGCCGAAAATCCTCAGAACTAAGCTTAATTGCTTCATCATAAACAGCGATCGCCTCATCATAACGTTTTTGCTGGGCATAAACCTGTCCTAAAATCAACTGCACAGAGACTATATCAATACTTCCAGGTTCCACTTGATTTTTAACAGGAGCAGCTTTAAGTGTGTCTTGTAACAAACCAATAGCAGCTTCAGGGCGCTCCTGTTCCAACAACAAACTAACCAAACCTTGCAAAGCCTTTAGATCACCAGGTTTGATTCCTAGAAGAGAACGATAAATCTGAGCAGCACCTTCGCGATCACCTGTATATGCCTTAGCCTGAGCCAGCAAAACATTATAATCTGTACTACTCGGATTTAGTTCAGACAATTTTTCCAGTGGGGCTATAACCTCCTCAATATTACTCTTACCAGATTGAATTAACTCTAACTTTACTTGTAAAAGTCCTTGGAGTGCAGTTAAATTATCTGGCTCCCTTTGTAAAACTAACTCATAACCCCGCGCTTGTGCCAATAAATCTGCTTCTTTATCTACTGCAGATGTCTGAGTTGGGGATGGAATTGATTGACTATTTTGTTGATTGGCCTCTAATAATCCTCCTAACAATGGAGATAGAGAAAACCCCACAAAAGCAATTATTACCAGCACCACCACAACTATCAAAAAACCACGATTTTTATTTGCCATTGGATTAAATTCTCCCAACCTTAATAATAGCTTTTAGCCTTACTTAAGCATTACTTTACCAAAGGAAATAATTTTCTCATATCAAATCTGGTTGAGTACTTACTATATAGTTGGGGGAGATAGGGAGGCTCACAGGGCTAGGTTTCTGGAAGAAAATAAAGGTGAAAGCTATACAGAGTAAGCGTTTGAGCCATTCAAGCTCCTAAATATTGAAAGTCTTATCCCATAAGAGTTTCACAAAAAAACCTGCCTCTGTGAAAGATAGAGAGGTGGGAAGATTCAATATTGAAGTATAGAGCCAAGATTATTGTGTGACTGTGGATCAAATCAGAAAATTTTCCAGTTTGGCTTTTTTCCTGTTTTTCAGACTAGCTGTTTAATGAAGATGTCAAAAATTATTCTATTAACCACTCCCAAAAAACCAATAATTCTACAACATTTAACAATACCCATCTGAGTCAGCAAGCTATTAATAATTGATGCTACACAAAAATAGAATTAGTTGTTGATTTAAAGTATTAGGTGTCAGGTGTCAGGTGGAAACCACCAAACCTACTAAAACTTAACATATTAATGGCCTAAGTTATAATAGACCTATTGAATAAATAAATGAGTACTCATGTACAAATATGGCCAAAGAACACGATCAAGAGACTAATAATAATACTAATACTTTAGCTGTGATGGATAATCAACCATTGAATTCTGCTAGATTTAACCACTATAACCAAACTGTAACAGATACTCCGACTCAGAGTATTACCACTATACGACAATATCCAATTGCTTCCCCTAGTGAACCAAAACAGTACCGAGCTATAGGTTTAGTTCGGGGTCGTTATCAACCTTCTATAGAACAATTTACACGTGGTAGTTTACGAACACTAGATGATTCAGAAATAGACGCTGTATTGTTGGGCCGGGTAATGAGTTTATTAAAAAATCATTTAGACTTAGAATCAGAACATCTCTGGGTAGTTTATCCTCGTACCAGACAAGAAAATAATGACCTACATATTCAAATTATGGGGGTCTGGGAACCAGAAACCCTAAGAACAAATCTAACTATTTATCCCACCCTTGAAGATAATCGAAGTCAAGAAATACCAGAAGTAACTGAAAATATAGATAATTTTCAACGAACTACTATTGTGCCTATTCCTGAAACTCAGATAGATAGTTTAACTACTTTAGATGATGGTTATTTTTCTATCCGAGGAGAAGTAATTTACCAATCTCAAGACGAAGAATATGTAATAGTTAAGGTGCAACAATCAGCGCGAAAAGGAGAAGAAATTCCCAGGTTTTTTAAGCTGAAACTAAAAGGGAATTTAGGCGATCGCCCATTGAATCGTTTTTGGGATTTACATATTCAGCGCCAGAATACATCTCTTGTCATTCAATATGGTAATGATATTGGTAGTCTATTGTTAAATAATTGTCGCCAATATCCATCAAAAGGCAAAAGAAAATTTAATAATAGAGATAATAATAGAAAAAGTATTTATTTACGAGGATTTCATCCCAAAAGTGATAATTATAGAACAAATTCAACTGCTATTCGCAGAGAAGCTATTCCTAAACCAACTAAAAGAAAGTAAAACCCATATGAGCAGGAGAATTAATTTTTTAGTAAAGTTAAGAAAATTCCTGCTTTTTTGTGAATAACTTAACGTTCCAGAAATGGTAAAAAAGTCCTATCCATAGGAAGTTGAGCAACTGATTCAGTTAGAGTAAATTTTCCTGCTTCAATCCATTGTTTTAACTCCAAGGCAATTTGATGAGATAGGAAAATACTTGCCAGGGGAGCAGTTTTCACACGTTTACCCTCTATTTTGATCCGACCAGATTTGAGTTGAGCGTAGCTCACTAGACCAAAAGTTGGACGAACCCGGCGGGGAATAGAGAAATCTACAACTGGCGCAACAATATCTTGGTCTAGAATAGAACAATTAGCTACTACTTTTTCATTTAAAACAGGTAGAGGAATTCCTACCCCCAACATAATTGATGGACCATAATTTTTGAAATAACAACCACGCACCCATTGAGATTCCATTTGTTTGGCATCTCCAATTAAGGCCAAAGTCGCAGCTGGTCCAATAGGTGTCCGATTAGAAAGACGTTTTTGTAGGGGAAAGTGCTGAGTACCTTCCCAGGTGATATATCCAATACCACCGCCCAAAAATATCCGGGTACCAATACCAATTATTTCTAAGTCTGGGTCATTGAATAATGGGGAAATAGCACCAGGATTAGAATAAACTGCATTACCTAAGTTGGGCATCAGGGGGCCAAGATAAGTAAACAAAGGGCGATCGCCACCATTCACACCAACTATAAAATTTTGATATAAATTTCGTGGATTAAATAAATAAAACTGATTAATTGTCTCACGAGTAATGGTAGTTTCAAAACTACCCCGAGGATAACAATCTGTTACTTGACCAACTGCTCTGAGGTGGACAGGTTTGCCTGCAATTAGGTCTTCGATTACATGGCCACCCCCTCTTTCTTTAGGTTCTTCAGGATCTTCAGCTATTTGAGTTGCCCCAAGATACAAATCTACAGCTCCAAAGCCTGAGTAAGCGGGGATACCATCTAGCCAACAGGAGCGAATTTTGATGGGGGGGTCAGTATGTCCCAGATTAATTATAGCTCCAGAAGACTCCATTGGCTCAAAAGTACCAGTTGTAATTATATCAACTTCTTTTGCTGCTTGGGTAATACTTGTTTCAATAATTCTGGCTTTAAGTTCTGTTATTGTCCAGACAACGGCTTTTTTGTTAGAGATTTTGTCGTTAATTTCGGCAATTGTTCTCATCTATATGATAGTTTCAAAGAATAGGGAGTAGGGAAAATGGGTCAGAAGTCATTCTATGAAAGCAATATTTAAGTACCGTATATATCCAACATTATTCCTAATTCTAAATTAGAAATTATAACTTACTAATACGCATTTTAAATAAGTATTAGCTGATGTTATCTTTGAGGAGGAAAATTTTTAACTTGCCAATTATCAAGAATATCTGTAATCAATAATTCCTTGATCCATACTTGACAAATAATTGTTAAAGGTAAGGCTAGTAAAAGCCCTAAAAAACCAAAAAATCTAGCAAAAAATACTTGAGAAATCAATGTAATTGCAGGCAACAAAGAAACTTTTCTTGCTATTAAATAGGGATTCAAGATGTTACTTTCAATTTGTTGAATGAGGATGTAAATTAGTAAAACTAAAGCAGATTTTAAAGGTGAGTCTAAAAGAGCGATCGCCATTGGAGGAATCACACTGATAATTAGTCCAATATTTGGCATTAAAGTGAGTAAACCTGCCAAAACAGCTTGAGCGGAACTCAGAGGAATTTTTAAGATAGATAAACTTATAAAACTGAGTAAAGCAATAACATTCATCTTAAATAAAGAAGCAATTACCCATCCTCCTAAACCTATTTCACAACTATTTAAAATTAAGTTAACTCGTTGCCGATAAAAAGAGGGAAATAACTTGATAAAACCTTGACGATAAGAGATTGGATCTGCCAACATCATTATGGTTAAAACCAGAATTAATAGTAAGCTTAGAAATATGCCAAAAGTATTACCAACGAATGCTCCAGCATTATTAATTAAGTTATTAAATATTGGTTGTAGTTGGGGAATAACTTCATTAATATCAATATTTGGTAGTTGTTCTTTCAGTTGATTGGGTAATTGATCTCTAAGTTCATTTAACCAATGATTTAATTTATTAATTCCCTGGGGAACAATAGTTATTAATTGTTGAAACTGTTCTGCTAAAGGTGGAACAATTACCCAAAAAAAGATAATGATTAGTAGAATAAATAAGCTGACCGAGATTAATACAGCCAGAGGTCGCTTAATTCGGAAACCTTGGAGCCTTCTGGATAGTTTATTAAGAGTAGTAGCAATTACCATAGCGGTAAATACTAACAATAGTAGTTGACGAATTTGCCACAATATGTATATAGAAGCGAGGATGGTAAATAGACCAATCCAATTACCTAGGTTCACAGGAATTAGAGTTCAATTATAAGTTGAAAATAGAAAATATATGGGTTAATATATTCTAGTTATATTTCTAAGTCAAGAATTCAGGTTGAACTAATAAAAACACCAGATTAATTATATTTTTTACCATAAAAATGGGTATAAAGCCTTTCCTTTTTAGGGGGACTTTTGATTTTGAATGTATTTTTTAACAGTTTCAAGTAGTGCGCTTCTAACTGAAGCCACAAAATATGAAGGACTCCAAAGCGCAGTTTTGTGGTTTTTTTATATTCTGCTGCCCCTAATAATCTAGATATCTCACGTCAAACTAGGATAGGTAAACAATTTTGTTGAGGAGCTTAGCAAGTTTTCTCTCAAAATTTCATATCAATTCAATTTAAGGAAGTCAGATAGGTTGACATTTCTAAGCAACTTTAGGCCTGATAGCTTTTGAGGCCAAGGATTAAAATCCCTAGACTAACACCTTAAATTATCTGTAGATGACTTGAGGATCTATAGCTATTTTGAATCTATTGTGGTTAATTAATATTTTACAATACAACCTGATATAATGGTAATACTAAATCCCCATTGATAAGAGGGTATTTAAAAAAGCTGAAGTCATTAAGAATATATTTTGTGTTTTAATTTGATCGATCGCTCAATCTACATTCTCAACTTGCTGCAAAAGCCGCCACCATAATAATATCCCTACAACTATGGGAGGCATAAGTACAGTAATTAGAGCGTTAATGGCTGTAGAGGGAATAGATAGATAGGGGCCACCATATTTAATTAGCAGGGAAAGTCCCCCGGAAAGAATTAGGACTTTGAGAAGAAATGCAGTTTGATTACTCA
>JAKQYF010000142.1 GCA_023356535.1 Trichodesmium sp. MAG_R03
CTCCACCTTTCACCTCTCTAAAAAGGACCTATCCAGGGTTAATTCCTTTTCTAGTTAACAAAATAAATGATTGCCAGTGTGATTCATTTTCATAATTCTTAGTGGAGATATCTAAAAAACTCAGGACTTACGCAGGACCGCTATATATGGTGCGAAAATTTATCATTTTCAATATATTGCCACTACAATTAGTGCCGTTGCGTAAGTCCTGAAACTAATATTTTTTTGTATTTCAGGAGTAAGGTAATGATAAATAATGGAATTTACATAAAACGTACCAGTGAAGAAAATTTATTCAAAAAACAACTAAATGATTTAAATTCTTGTGCCCAAGGAAATGAGCCTTTTGGTAAAATTTTCCTTATATATGGCCATGGAGGCATGGGAAAAACTACTCTATTAAAAAAACTAGAGGAGATGAGTAAGAACGAACCTTTTACAAATAAGTTTACTACTTTATACTTGGACTGGGAGGATGAACTATCTAACCTTATGTATCCAATTAAACATGATAGTCTTCAGCCAGAAACTATACTCGAATTAATTTATCAGAAATTTATTACCATAATAGAATCAGATAATTATTTTCAGAAATATATTGAGACTCAAAAATTTTTAAAAGATGCTCAGGATAAGCTTAAAAAAGCTGAGGAAGAACGAAAAAAATATGACCTAAATATAGACCCTAAACTAACGTCTCAAGAGCAAGACGTTTATAAGAGGTATGCTACTCTTCTGCCTGAATTTCTTGGTAGAGGAATTGCTAAATTAGCCCAGGAAAAACCCTTAATAATTTTTCTCGATACTTACGAAATGGTTGATGCAACAAAATGTGATCGTGCTTTAAGACAAGTAATGACAGAAACAATGAAACCTGAAAATAGAAATGTTTTGTGGGTAGTTGCTGGTCGTTCTAATTTAAATAACACTGTTTGGAGAAATCCAATAGTTGAAAATACTCTTAATGATGCTTTGACAGATGAAGATCCTGATATTGTTGCAGCAACTATTAAGTCTCTAGG
The DNA here is from genome assembly GCA_023356535.1 of Trichodesmium sp. MAG_R03. Classification (GTDB taxonomy): domain Bacteria; phylum Cyanobacteriota; class Cyanobacteriia; order Cyanobacteriales; family Microcoleaceae; genus Trichodesmium. The sequence continues at coordinate 1,023 of JAKQYF010000142.1, forward strand.
AAAGAGAAGAGCTTTAGAGATAAGGCCCTTAATTAGTTTTCTTGGTCAACCAGATAAGTATATACGAGAAGCAGCAGCTGAACAGTTAGGTATTTTAGCTAATGATCGCAAAAATTTTTCCCATATGATCCCAGCTGTTCAGCCTTTAATTGATTCTATACGCAATGATTATATGCAAGATGTTCGGGAAGCAGCCAAAGAGGCAGGAAGGACTATCTATTACACAGTATCTGAGAATTCTCAAGTTGAAGAGGAACTTAAAGCGGAACTAAAACGAACTCTGAGTCTGGCTAAGGCACCAGGCTTTGAGGATGAATATGAATTAGAAATGAGAAATCCTACAGAACTACTTACAAGGTTAAATATACAGCACTTGAATCTAGCAACAACGGATGATTTAATTAGAGCATTAAAGTACAATGAACAACAAGCAGATAACAATAGTTTTGTACGTCTACAGGCAGCAGCAACTTTAGAAAAATTAACTTCTGTAGATGCTATTGATGCTTTGAATACAGCAGTACGTCAAGATAAATTTAGTAATGTGCGCGATGCTGCTGAAAAAGCCTTGGTAAAATATATCCGAAAGGATTCTAATATCCCTATCGAAGATAAACAAAAAGCTTTTAATTATTTGAGTCTTATTTACGGCTCAAATTTAGATAAATTATATGAGAAGCTGATAGATAAAGAAAAGTGGATCAAAAAAGAAGAAATAGATTCTGGAATCAATCAAAATACTACTCAGAAAAATATTTTTTTTAATAATGATCATATCAATATTATTCATGAATTAGAGAATAATTATGATTTTAATAATAGGCGTCAAGCTGCCCAGGCTTTAGGTAATTACCCAGAAGATCAAGAAGTTTTAACAGCACTCATTAGTGCTCTGGAAAAAGAACAACAACCGGATGTTGATGTTGCAATTGCAAGTTCTCTTGGTAAACTCAGAAATTCTCAAGCCTTGAAACCCCTTCTTAAGAAACTAAAAGAATTGGAAAATGGGGACAGGATTGCACGAGCTTCTGTTGTTGAAGCTTTGGGTAATTTAAATCTTTCAAAAGAAAAAATCGAAAACAGTGAAACGGAAGAAAATAGGGAAGAAAGATTACTCACAGTACTTATTGATAGATGGCGTAATGAAACTATGTCAAATGTTCAAGCATCAATTGAAAAGACTTTATCGAATTTATCTTTATCTCACCAAACATTTTCTAAACCTATTAGAAAAGCCTTGAAAAAAGATGGTAAAGATCCTTACTTAAATGATAATCAGCTTAATTTGAATAAAGACTTATTACTCGAATTTTTCAGAGATTGGGAGGGAATTCAAGAGCGTATAGCAGATGTTTTTGATTCTCAATCAAAAGAGTACGAAGAACTTAGCAATTTACTCCTCAAAAATGAATATTTACTAAATATAGTTCACACACGATTTTTATTAGAAATATTAATCTCCACCTTCCAAAAGCAAGATAATAAGTCTATAATTACTCAACTATCTCAAGTCAACACTCGAGAACACTTATTTGATGCATTTATAGAACAAAGCTATAACAGAGAAAAGGAAAAAGACAAGAAAAGAAAAACTGAAGAAAAACTCATTTATTCTAGTCTAGAAGAGCTAAAGCAAAAGTTGGGAGAAATTGCTGTGCTCATGATGGATGATGAAAGAGAAAACAAAACTGTTTATGCTCAAGAATGTATGCCCCCGGAAGAATTTCCTTCTTTTGCTAAATTAGCTAGTGGTATACAATTAATATATAAGAAAGCTAATGAAACTGTTTATGATTTTCGAGATTTACTTCTAAAAGATTACTTCGCTTTTAGTTATGCGAATAATTTTTTACTAAATAATAACGAACAAAATAGCAATGTAATTACTAAAAAACAAGTAGTAAAAGCTTTGGGAAAAATAAATGAGCCCAGAGACCGAGTAGCACAACTAATCATTGATGTATTTAAAAATGAGCAAGATAGTGATGTCCGTTACGAAGCAATAAATGCTTTAGGAGCTAAGTTAGATACTAACACTTATGTTCGTGGCTATGATCAAGAATTCCCAGATAAAGTAATTGATGTTAATTTAAGTGAATTTAATCAAGATGATGTTGAAGAATATTTTAATAAGTTTATTCCTAAAAATAAGATAACAGTAGGAGATTTTGAGAGAATTTACAATTCTAGTTGTGGCATTCCTCTTGTTGTTAACTTATATGCTACAGAATACTTTCAAGGATTTCCTTTAGATGAAATTATTGTTGAAGATGGTTATGTTCATGAGAAACTGGTAGAAAAAACCTGTAGACGTTTTTTAAATAGAATAGATCAGTTTGAGGATGGTAAAAAAGATAAAAGAGTAATTTATTCTTTGACGATGATGCGTTACAATGATGATGAATTATTAAAACAACTGCTCACAAACTCAAATTTAGAGCTCTTAGGTTCAGAATTAAATCGACGCTATTCTTTTATTTCTATTTCGTCTGGAGAACTAAAGTTAGATAACCAGCATAAATTCTTCTTTAGACAATATTTACTTATAGAAAAGGATCATGACGAAATAGTAAAAGAAATTCATAGGGAAGGACGAAATTATTTTGAAAACCTCTGGTACTGCTCAACAAAAATTCCCTTGAATGATAGATTCAGTTTCAGTGCTGAAAACTGGATTAAAGAACTCAAAAATAGAGAAATAATTAGCAATTGGATTTACTATTGGTTTTGGACAGATGAAAAAGATGGATGGCATTATCTTATTCCTTACTTAATTTTAGGATGGTACTATAATCTTGAGTGGGCTCATAGCCTTTTGGAGATTCCAACTTGGTTTAATATTACACCTAATAGAGCATATTTATTGAGAATATTTAAATTAGGTTTACCACCATCAGAACGTCAAACTTCTCCTCTGAAGGATCAGTTAGACCTGATCGAGCTTTTAGATCCAGAAAAAGAAAATATCGATAAAGATAAAGTAGAGTCTCTAGCTATTTTCTTTCTTAAACATGGTGATTTACTTTATGGAGAAGATGAACTTAAATCAGGGTTGACAGAGTATAAAAAGGCACAAAAATTTGTGGCTGAGTTGAATACACATGCAAAGTTACTGTCTGATGAAATTAGTTCTAAAATCAAGAAAATTAATAAAATTATTGATACTAATTCTAAGCAGGATGAAACCAATATAATGTTAGAGAATATTCTTCTTAAGCTAGAAGAGAATAAGCTTAATACATTGTCTTCACAACCAACTCAAAAGGAAGAAACAACAGAGGAGCAGCCAAAGCCAAATGATAATTCAAATGAAGATAAAAGAAAAAAAGATTTAGAACCAGAAATTAACTCGCAAACATCGTCAGAAAAACCAGAACAAAATCAACCTCTAGAAATTCCACGAGATAAACTAAATCAGACATCTGATCATAAAAAACTAGTAGATCAATTGAAATTTGAGCATTTGATAGTGCTAATGCTGCCATTATACATTATTATGTTAATTATTTTAATTATTTTAATTATTTTAGGATATTTACTATATGAACAGAATAATAGTCAGGAGAAAATTCAGCCTATAAATCAACAGGAATATAAAAAATTAAATGAACAAGAACATGAAAAATTGATTAATTCAGCCATTACTTTTGGTAAGGATAATAATGTTCGTCAAGGATTGAAAGAACTCTGCAAAATACCTAGTGATTCTCAATCATTTGGGGATGCTAAATGGTGGATAAAACGATGGTCAGAACATGTTTACTGGGGTAAAAAATTACCTTCAATTCTTGAAGACATTAAAGAAAAAGGATTATCATGTCCTGCTGCAGACGAAGTATACCTAGAGAATATTGACTTAATCAAAAAATAACAATTTAATGTTTGACATCCTCCCCGGCCTAAAGGCACTGGGTAACAACCGAGCCTTAGCCCCTCGGCGGGTTAACATTTCACAGGCTGCTGCTACTTTGGCAGTAGTCTGGCTGCTGGCCTCAATGTCCGTTTTTTGTCTCGGTAAGCCCACCCGCGACTAATATATTTCTTGTGAACTAAAAAGCAAGAAGGACTAAGCCAGCGAAAAAAAATCAACTAAAAAGTCGCCCGCTTATGGGCGAGGCTTTAAACCCAATTTTTCGGTAAAAAAGCCCTAAGTACAGGACAAAAATTTTACAGCAGTTTTCATATCAGTAGACCACAGTAGGGACGTTGCATAACAAAAATGCGTTTTTCCTGACGGAATGCTGCGCAAACATGTCGCGTAGCGTTAGCGGAGCTTTGCGTTAGCAAAACGTCCCTACAAGGTTTTGGTTATGGCGATGTAGTTCATCAATTTGAAAAGCGCTGTAAATCCAATTTTTCGGTAAAAAAGCCCTAAGTACAGGACAAAAATTTAAAGGACTTACCCATGAACGCTATTGGTAGGGTGTGTTTTGCTGACGCCAAGCGGAGCGAACGCTTCGCGACTTGAATTGCGAACTTCGTAACGCACCAAGGCTCTAGATATAGTACCTGGGCGCAAGTCCTGATAATCAAAGGAATCGACAAAAAGCCATGGGTTGAGAGTAAACCCCTAGAGCTTAGATAGATGTCAAGGACAATGGCCATAATTCCTGATTACTTTACCTCCCTCAAGCCGAAAAGTAGATTGCCACAACGATAATTAATAGACAAGCAAGATATTACGATTAAATAAGTTTTATTCCGTTTTCCTGCTCACTCTAATCTGAGTATAATTATTATTTTTATCAAGGAACAACAATGCGACTCTCTCAAATGTTATTAGCTACTCTACGGAATGACCCTGCGGAAGCAGAAATTCCAAGTCACAAACTTCTCATCCGTGCCGGATATATTCGTCGTATTGGTAATGGTATCTACGCATATCTCCCGTTAATGTTGCGAGTCCTCAATAAAGTTTCTAAAATTGTCCGCGAAGAAATGAATGCCACTGGTGCCCAAGAATGTCTGCTACCTCAACTCCAACCTGCTGAACTGTGGCGGGAGTCTGGTCGCTGGGATACTTATACCCAAGCTGAAGGTATTATGTTTTCTTTAATTGACCGGCAAAATCGAGAATTAGGTTTAGGGCCAACTCACGAAGAGGTAATAACTACTATTGCTAAAGATATGATTCGTTCCTATCGGCAACTACCCCTACATCTTTATCAACTTCAAACTAAATTCCGGGATGAAATTCGGCCTCGCTTTGGCTTAATGCGGGGTCGAGAATTTATTATGAAGGATGGCTATTCATTTCATGCTGATGAGGAAAGTTTGAAACAAACTTACCAGGATATGGATAAGGCTTATCGAAATATGTTACGTCGCAGTGGGCTACAATTTCGGGCCGTTGATGCTGATTCAGGGGCCATTGGCGGTTCTGGTTCCCAAGAATTTATGGTTTTGGCCGATGCTGGTGAGGATGAAATTCTATATACTGAAGATGGTAAGTATGCGGCAAATGTGGAGAAGGCTATCTCGTTGCCTGTAGATGCAGAGGCTTCACCTTTTGATGCTTATGAGAAATTGGAAACTCCTGGTACAGAAACTATTGAAAAAATTTGTGAGTTTCTCCATTGTTGTGCAACTAATATAGTTAAAAATGTTTTGTATCAAGCTGTTTATGACAATGGGATGACTGTTTTGGTATTGGTGAGTATTCGGGGAGACCAAGATGTTAATGATGTGAAGTTGTTGAATGAGTTGACTAAGTATGCAGGAAATTATGAGGCGAAAGCTGTTTTGGCTTTAACTGTGCCAGATATGGAAGCCCAAAAGAAATGGGCCCCTAAGTCTTTACCTTTGGGTTATATTGCTCCAGACTTATCTGATAATTATATCATTTCTACTCAGCAGGTTAGTCCCAAGTTTCTACGAATGGTGGATAAAACAGCAGTTGACTTGACAAATTTTGCAACTGGTAGTAATGAACTAGGTTATCATGTTGTGGGGGCCAATTGGGGTCAAGAATTTGCTTTGTCAAAGTTGGTGGTAGATGTGCGAAAGGCTCAAAAAGGCGATCGCGCTGTACATGACCCTAGTCAAATTCTAGAAACTGCTAGAGGTATTGAGGTGGGTCATATATTTCAGTTGGGGAGGAAATATTCTGAAGCTATGGGAGCAACTTATACAAATGAACAGGGCGAAGAAATACCATTGATGATGGGATGTTATGGTGTGGGGGTGTCTCGTTTAGCCCAAGCAGCAGTTGAACAGTCCTATGACAAAAATGGGATAATTTGGCCTGTGGCGATCGCTCCCTATCATGTAGTTATTTGTATTCCTAATATTAAAGATGCTCAACAAATAGAAGTAGCAGGAAATCTCTATGAAGAATTAAATGAAGCAGGAATAGAAACTATTTTAGATGACCGAGATGAGCGGGCGGGTGTTAAATTTAAAGATGCAGATTTAATTGGAATTCCCTACCGAATAGTTACTGGGCGATCGTTAAAATCTGGTAAAGTTGAACTTATAGAAAGAGCTACTCATCAATGCCAGGAAATTCTTGTAGCGCAAGTATTATCTACCTTAAAAGACTTAATTGAGAAAGCATTAAAATAATTGATTCACCCTGAAAAAATTCAAATATAATCTTTAGCTTGTTAACTATTGTGGTGTTTTTACTAATGGGATTTACACAACTTAATCAGCCAAATTAGGCTATAATGCAATAGGTTCAGTTAAGGATTTTTTGCCAGTTTTCTAATCTGAAGGGCTACTCTAAATTAATTCCTAATTTATGAGTTTAATAAAATTATCCCACTGTTGAATTACTGATAAGTTACTGAATAAGGTAAGGTGAGAACGGAACTGAATCTTCCATTGAACTTTACTTAGGTTGTCGTTATAGGGAATAACACAGATAGGTATATGAGTTCCAATATTTTTTTTCTATGCTGTTTAGCAGAGCGACCAGTTGATCATAAACAGTATCATTAGCAAGTACATAAATACCACAGATCATGATTGACGGTTATCCAGATTGTAAGAGACCCGAAGAGAGTAAATCTCGCATATACGGGTGCTATGAAGCAGAAAGCCCCTAACAGCGATGCTAGAGAATCCCGCACTGTCTCGTAAGAGCAGCGTCGGGAGGATGTCAAAAATTAGCTCTAATATAATTAACATGGTTAGCCTAAGAAAGAGTTAAAACTCAGATCCTCGCTACCATTATGCTTAATCCTCAAGGAAGGCCAAAATGAAAGAACAAAATAAAACTAGTAATCTATCTGTTAATATTGTGGCCAGTATTTGTACACTGGCAGTGATAGTGGTTAGTGGCATCGCATTGTGGACAAATTCACAACACGATGCCACAAAAACTTCTAATAATTCCCAGGCTCCTACAAAACTCCCAACTCAAGAATCACTTTCTCCTCCTCCTGCTACAATTAATTCTCCAGACTCACAAGAAGAGTTTCCTTTGTCTATAACATCAGAACCATTAGCAGTTAAAGAAAAGATTGTGGAACTATACTGGGTTAAGGATACTGCTACGGATATTGGCTTAGTGTCCTCTAGGGTAAAAATCAAAGCAACAGACAAACCCGAAGCTATTTTAACCGCTGCTTTTGAACGTTTATTATCTCGACCAGAAAATACAGATGTCATGAGTGCCATACCTAAAGGAACCAAAGTTCAAGCCTTAACTGTTGAAAATAACGCTGTCTACATTGACTTATCTCAAGAATTTACTTATGGAGGTGGTAGTGCTTCAATGATAGGGCGTTTGGGACAAGTTATCTATACTGCCTCTAGTTTAGAACCAAATGTTAAAGTTCGGATTTTTGTGGAGGGCAAACCTTTGGAAATACTAGGAGGTGAAGGATTAGAAGTATCTCAACCTATGACTCGGCAGAATTTTCAACAAGAGTTTCAATTTTAGATATACCGCTATGGGTAAGGCTCAGGTCCAAAATACAAAAGTCAAAAATAATCTATGACTAAGTTTGATAATTTTGATAATTTAGAAATGTCAGAACCTTAGTTGGGGTTAACTAACATTAGAGGTTGATTGTATTCTACTGGTTCTCCATTCTTAATCAAAATTTTCATTATTTGTCCAGATACCTCTGCTTCAATCTCATTCATTACCTTCATCGCTTCAATAATACAAACTGTTTGGCCAGAAGTAATCTGATCGCCCACTTCCACAAAAGGTGCTTCATCAGGATTAGAAGCACGGTAAAAAGTACCAACCACTGGAGACAAAATTTCTTCAAATTTGTTAGAAGCTTTAGGTGGCGATAATGGAGACATTGCAGCGGTTTCTGACGTACCTCTTGTTTCCAAGGAGGCTACAGTAGGAGAAACTAATTCGGAAATAGCATCGCTCTGCTTAGGAGAAGGTAATGAAAGGCGATCGCCGAGTGAAGTTCCTTTACGTACCACCAGCTCTAAATCTCCACTTTTTAAAGTCAACTCCGAAATATTAGTTTGGTCTATTGCTGTTAGTAGTTCCCGAAGTTGATGTAAATCTAATTGCACAGTTTGTATATCCCCAGTTAATTGGCGTTAAACTAAATTAATTTAGAATAGACATCTCCAGAAAAGATTCTCAAACCTTTGAACCGCCGTTCCAAAATTGGTATTGTTGGAGAGGTCTAATAAAAATATCAAATTTATGAATGCTTCAATAAATTAGAAAGTCAGAAAAAATTTTCACTTAGGAATAAGGATTTTGTTATCTACACAATTTGAATTTCCAAAACTCTATATCTTTTGAGTTCTTTCTACAAAATTCTGGACTGTATTTAATTCTCATTCCTGATCAAATATATACAGCAGATTCCAGATTAATGGAGAAAAAGCAATGATGCTTTATATCTTCTTTATTCTCAAGAATAAATAGCAATTTGGTCTGTTCAAGATTATCTCTATGGAATGGGAAATTGTGTGTAATATCTCAAAAATTGTCATTGCTTCATTAAGTGCTATAAATTGAGAATTTGATACCAAAGGTAGGGGGACTATTCCCCTACCAGGAATACTCATAAGCAGCAAATCGAAACCAAATCTAGCGAGCCTGTCTTGATATGTGACCACAATACGTTTGACATTTCCTGAGATGACCCGCTCCAATATGGTAAGCATTTTTTTCGTTTGTAATTGAGCCCTCCTCCAACTTCTTTGACAAGCTCTCCATCAGGATATTGGGATTGGAGATATTCATATTGACGCTGCAAATCTTCCTTTTGCTTGGTTGATGAGACTTTGGTGTAGAGGATTATAATCCTATCCCCGGTAGTCCCAGTTGTATATGTGGTGATATCATATCTTCTTTATCTCCCTGCTGTTGTGATTGCTGTAATTTTTCCTTGCTCTTCCCAGTAGCGCAAGGTTCTGTCACAGACTCACAAGATGCGAGTTGCTTCCCCTGGCGTTACATCATTTTTGCTCATTTCCTTTCCTTTCTGTTTTCATTTTCTATTCTCACAGTATTTACTGGAAATTGCCAGGGATGTTAAAATCTAGTCACGCACCCTGGGATTACTCTCTACCCAAATAAGAGTTATTACGGGTATCTATCTTAATTCGTTCTCCTTTGGATATAAACAAGGGAACCATAATTTGAGCGCCTGTTTCTAAAATAGCAGGTTTACTACCACCAGTAGCAGTATCTCCTTTAATACCAGGGTCAGTTTCAGTTACTTTTAATACTACCAATTTTGGCAGCTCCACCTCTATTACTTGTTCACCCCACTTAATAACATTGACCTCCATACCCACATTTAAGTACTTAACACCATCACCAATTTCCTTAGAGCTTAACCTGGCCTCTTCATAGGTTTCCATATCCATAAATACAAATTGGTCAGCCTCTTTATATGTATGCTCCATGGCTCTCTTGTCCAAAGTAGCTTGAGGGACTGTTTCTCCAGCTCTAAAAGTTCGCTCCACAACATTACCATTTTGTGCATTTTTGAGCTTTGTTCTAACAAAAGCAGAACCTTTTCCTGGTTTAACGTGGAGAAATTCTACTACTCGCCAAACTGAACCATCTAATTCTATAGTTACACCGGGACGAAAATCATTACTAGAAATCATATAATACTGTGATTGGGGTTTTTAATTATTTCAATTAGAATTGAGTATTATAGCAGTTCTTTAATCTATGAAATACAGTTTTAGATGCCCCAAGTCTAGCTTAACAAAAGGGGAAGCCAAGAAAAAGTATCCCCTTTGTTAGGGAGATTTGGTTATAAAAAAAAGTGATTTTTGCAAGATTTTAAGTATAGCAGGACTTTTGATAATTAGTATAACTATGGGAACTGCTAGACATCCTACAATACTATAGCAATCCTATTTTTTTTGTGTCCAAAATCTTACCGCTTTTTGGTATGGGGGTTTGGGGAGAATGTTCAATGGGCAAGAGTTTCGGAGTTTATTTCTAATTTTTGAATCATCATAACCTATGGGTGGATTGCTCTATATCTATCTGGACTTTGAGAAAAAATAGGTTAAAAATAAGCTGAAAACCTTATACCTTGCATTCCGCACGTCAAAATGTAGTATATGAGAATGGCTATTAAAAACCTTGGCTGGTAATAACTATGAAGTTTGCCAGTAAAAATAAATATTACAAAACTATTGTTAGTAATTACCAATAATAGAGGCTGTAATCCAACTTTTTGGTTAAGAATTCTCTTGTAGTATATTTGAAGTGCATAATGTGGGCTATACAGGAATATTTTGACCTTAAATAAACTGGTTTCTTGATATATCTAAGTTTGAGCTATTTTTAGCTATTATTTAAGGTATTTTCCTTGCTAATAGTGGGTTTGAAGCTATTTTGGGTCTAAAAAATCTCAAAGTACCGTTAGTACCTCATCAAAAATTACCTAAATTTTGTCCCTAAAAGTCTGATCACAATAATTTTATTTCTCGACCCGGCCTTAATTGGCAAAATATTTTTGGAGGATTACTCAAAATTCTTGTTACAAAAATAACTCCTAACTTGTTAAAGACTGTGGACAGCAATGTAATATAACCTAAGAGAATAAAAATTCAGAAATATGCTAAATCTGCACAATTTCATAATTAACACTTGTAAACGTCTACTTAAAACTGTTATTCTAGGTCTGTTACTCTTTACTTTGTCTGTTGGTATTAGTGCTGCTTGGTGGAACTTTAATATGAGCACAACTCGTCAAAGTCGTTTGCCCCAGGGCAATCCTATTACTAATGGTAGGGCCTTGTTAAGATATGCTTTACCAATAGAAAATGAACCTGTGCGTAAAATACAAAGTAGTCTAGAGGATATTTCTAACAGATTGCGAGGTAAGCGTTGGAGTGCTGTTGTTAGTGATATTGCCACTGCATCAAGAGTTCTAATTATCAATAAGGCTCAATTACTAGCTAGTGTTCCTGAATCAAAACAATCTGAGGCAGAGGCCATAATTTCTAGACTTAATCAAGGGATTATTAATATTAAAGAAGTTGCTCAAGCTAAAGACGGGGAACAGGTATTGAAGCAACAGGCAGAACTACTGACATTTGTGGGTAAGCTTGAACAGTTGATGGTAGTAGGGTTTCCCTTTGAAGTACCTTCAGAGTTCTCTAATTTACCGCAACTGAAAGGTCGCGCTACTATTGAGATGGAAACTGATAAAGGTTCTTTAACTTTGGTTGTTGATGGTTATAGCGCCCCTGTTACAGCAGGTAATTTTGTAGATTTGGTTCAGAGGGGTTTTTATGATGGCCTAGAATTTATTCGTTCAGAAAAGTCTTATTACTTGCAAGCTGGAGATCCTCCTGGCCCAGAAGTAGGTTTTATTAACCCTGATAGTGGTAAGTACCGTAATATCCCATTAGAAATTTTGGTTAGGGGAGATAAGGAACCGACATATAGTTTTACTTTAGAAGAGATTGGTCGTTTTCGCGAAAAACCTGTTCTGCCTTTTTCTGCTTATGGTACAGTGGCAATGGCTCGGCCTGAAGCTGAGAATGATGGTGGTTCTTCTCAATTTTTCTTTTTCTTATTCCAAGCACAATTAACCCCTGCAGGAATAAATTTATTGGATGGTCGTTATGCGGTTTTCGGTTATGTTGTTTCAGGTAAAAAGGTTTTAGAACAATTAAGTAAGGGAAGCAAAATTATTTCTGCTAAGGTAGTAGCTGGATTGGAAAATCTTGTAGAGCCTGAAGCCTAAATTTCTAGTTATAAAATTTGGACTAAAATTAGGGATAGAAGGAATCCTTGTTCTAAAACTTGCTCTAACTGCCGGAATATCAAGCAATATCTATTCTCATCAGAGCATGTTATGAAGTCTGAACACTGTAGTTTTAGTTGTGAAGCGTAGACTTAAATGCTAGTTTAAATCAAGCTTAGGCTCTCAGTTCGACCGTAACTGCTTTAGGACTGGATAACGCCAAGGTTGCCAAGGTGAAACAGGAATAGAACTGATATAAGCGAGAAAATCAGACATTTATGTAGATAATTAGAACGTTGACATCCTCCCCGGCCTAAAGGAACTGGATAACAACCGAACCTTAGCCCCTCCGCGGGTTGACATCTCACAGGCTGCTGCTACTTTGGCAGTAGTCTGGCTGCTGGCCTCCCTGTCCATTTTTTGTCTCGGTAAGCCCACCCGCGACTAATATATTTCTTGTGAACTAAAAAGCAAGAAGGACATAACCAGTGAAAAAAAATAAACTAAAAAGTCGCCCGCTTATGGGCGAGACTTTCAACCCAATTTTTCGGTAAAAAACAAGGCTGCTTTTAAGAAAAAGGCATACATGCAAGAAGCAAGAGGGAAGAAGGTATCAGAGTACTTTTTAATTGACTGTTAGTAAATAAGCAACTCTTGTTTGACTAATCATTTGAAAATACTATAGATAATTACAAGACTAAATTACCAATTACTCTAGTTAAATTAAGCAATATCAATTTAAGTTATCTGAAAGAGGAAAAAATTTGAGAATAATTATGGAAATTAATATTGTTATATTCTCATTATATTAATGAATTTTCCTAGTTTTTCTTCCTTATTCTTGTGAGGTTTTCTAGTTAATTTTTACTTCTTACTTCTTCTTTTTGAGATCAAATGGCTATTATAGAATTTATAATACTTACTGGGTTAGGAATTGTATTAGGTGCATTTATAGTTAATATGTCAAATGATAGACAGCAGCAGCGTATTTTAGATGATGCTTTCTATAGATTGTTACAGCTTCAAAATGGTAAAGTTTCTCTAATTCAATTGGCTGCTGCTGCTAAAGTTGATGCTCAAATTGCTCAGAG
>JAKQYF010000143.1:0-12641 GCA_023356535.1 Trichodesmium sp. MAG_R03
GTAAATATCGTCGTCTAGTTGTACGATGGGAACGTATTTCTGCTTGCTTTGATGCTTTTTTAGCGATCGCCACTATACATATTTGGATTAATCGCATATTATTAGTGGGATAGGTTCACCTAATATTACCGTTGAGAAAAGCTGATGCTTGGGAAAATGTGGCAATGGTCCAATGATTTTAGTTTTGCCAGAAGAAGTTTGCTATGGTCATGTTGAACCTCAAAATATTTCAGTAATTATGGAAAACATTTGCTTGGTTGATTCCAGGTTAAAGAAATACTGGATTATGAGTTAAACTGGGTTAAGTAGTAATTAAATTATAGATAGATGGTCCTTTAAAAAAGAGGGTTAGACAGGTACTTTAAATTTTGCATTAACACCCGGATAAAACTCTTTTCTCTATTTTTAAACATATTAGTTTGGGGGTGGCGATCGCTTCCACAAAAAAAACTATAGTTAAATAAATTAAGGCAATGAATCAACAATCTCAAGAATTTAACAAACAACGTATTCTCTCTCATGAAAATCTGAATGAAACTATTGAAACAACCATAGAAAGGGTTAAACAAAGAATAATTGAAACTGGATATAAGCCCTATGTTACTGTTGCCAGACAATTAGAACTTGTTGATGAATTAGCAGATTTTCCTTTAGGGAAATTTATATTACAAAATCGTGGTTTAAATGGCTATTGGACAGATTATGTAATGAAATATCAGTATCAAGGAAGAGTTACTGGTATAGATACAGAAGGTCGTAGTTTAACGAAACTTCAAAAGTTTTTGTTGGATAAAAATCCTTAGGCTCTTACGACCCAACAAAGATCTGTCAATTTCTGTAAAGTTATTCAGAATTATGTGGAAGAGGATATAATTTTTGCTTCCTTACCTTGTGGTATAATGAGAGATTTGTTGAAGTTGGATTTTACTGGAGTAGAAAATTTACGTTTAGTGGGGATTGATATTGACTCTGAAAGTTTAGAATTGGCAAAAAAATTAGCTGAGGAATATGGGTTATCTCAAAAAGTAGAATTTGATCAGCAAGATGCTTTTAAGTTGTCTTTTGAAGATGAATTTACACTCTTAACTAGCAATGGTTTAAATATTTATGAACCAGATGATAAAAAAGTAACGGAGTTATATCAGCAGTTTTTTAAAACATTAATGCCAGGAGGTATATTGGTAACTAGCTTTTTAACTCCATCCCCAAATATTGACCCCAATTCCGAATGGGATATGAGTCAGATTAATTCAGAATATTTATTACTTTCAAAGATTATGATGTTTGATATATTAGATGTTAATATTACGGCATTTAGAAGTTCATTAACGACAAAATTACAACTAGAAACTGTTGGTTTTAATGAGATAGAATTTGTTTTTGATAATGCCAGAATGTACCCAACAGTAGTGGGGCGTAAACCTAAATAGGCCATGGTGAAACTATTAATTAATTTGACAGATATTCAGTAGTTAATAAATAAGCATTCAGCTATCAGCTAGCCTCTGGCTGAGAAAATTCCCAATTCAGCTATTGCTTTTAGTGGAAGTTAAAAAGGGAAAAAAGAGGTTATAAAGCATAGGCTTATTATGAATTCTCAATCCTCAATTCTAATTAGTGTCGTCTGCCAGTATACAGAAAAACCCTTCTCAATTCTCAATTTTCAATTCTCAAAACTGCTGGTTTTGATGACATAGAATTTATTTGGGACAATGCTAGAATATACCCAACAATAGTAGGGCGTAAACCCAGATAGACCGTGGAGAAGTTTCTTGTTTGACAAAAAAATTTAGCTGGTATTTTAATTTGAGAAATCAATTTGGTTTAACAAAACTTCCTACCTAACAAATTTGTTTGCCCAGCTAGAACCTCAACAGTTGAACCTGTTTACAAAATGTGATAATTTAAGCAAAATTAAGTAAATGGACACCAAAGATTTACTGTCATTGTTATTGATCTTGGACGGAGGAGGAAACAAAGTTTTTGGGTAGCTAGACCAAGAAAAGCAATCACAAACTATCCCTATTGACTCATTCCGCTCTAAAACATTATACTATTGCAATGATATGATTAATTAATTATGTTCAATGACTTAATATATAGTAATCAAAGGGTATTAAATTATGGCATACGATTATGATTTATTTGTAATAGGTGCAGGGTCAGGAGGGTTAGCATCTTCAAAAAGAGCAGCATCTTATGGGGCAAAAGTGGCGATCGCTGAAAATGATTTAGTCGGAGGTACCTGCGTCATTAGAGGATGTGTGCCAAAAAAACTGATGGTCTATGGTTCGAGATTTTCTCACTTATATAAAGATGCGGTAGGTTATGGTTGGAGTGAAGTAGAATCTAGTTTTGATTGGCATAAATTAATAGATGCTGTGAATACAGAAGTTCTACGTCTGAATAAATTACATATCAGTTTTCTAGAAAAGGCAGGGGTAGAGTTAATAGAGGAATATGCCAAATTTATTGATCCTCATACTATAGAAGTAGGCGATCGCAAAGTCACAGCGGAAAAAATCTTAATTGCTGTTGGAGGTAAACCAGAGAAAATAGATATTCCCGGAATAGAATATTGTATTACCTCCCGTGAAATGTTCCACCTCAAGGAGCAACCGAAAAGAATGGCAGTTTGGGGAGGTGGTTATATTGGTGTCGAATTTGCCGGAATTTTAAATGGAGTAGGCACCGAAGTTACTCAAATTATTCGTCGGGATTTAATTTTACGAGATTTTGACGAAGATATCCGCAGCAATATTCAAGAAGGAATGGCAAAACATGGTATTAACTTCCGGACTAATACAAATGTAGAAAAAATTGAGAAAGTCCCAGAAGGGTTAAAAGTTCACTTGAGCGGAGAAAACCTTGAACCTTTAATAGTTGATACATTACTCTGCGCCACTGGTCGTAAACCAAACTTAGCAGGTTTAAATCTAGAAAATGCTGGAGTTGAAACACTCAGAGGTGCAATTGCTGTGAGTAATAACTGTCGCACAACTCAACCAAATATTTACGCTCTCGGAGACTGTATAGATAAAGCAAATTTAACCCCTGTTGCTATTGCTCAAGGTCGTGCTTTTGCTGATACAGAATTTGGCAACATTCCCAGAGTAGTTTCTCTAGAAAATATCCCCACTGCGGTATTCTCAGAACCAGAAGGAGGAACGGTAGGTCTGACAGAAGCAGCAGCAAAAGAAAAATTTGGTAATTATATTAAATGTTACCGTACCAAGTTTCGCCCAATGTTTCACAGTTTGACAGGTGCAGATGAGAAAGTTATGGTAAAATTGGTAGTAGAGGCCAGTACTGACAGAGTTTTAGGAGTACACATGGTTGGTAAAGATGCTGCGGAGATTATTCAGGGGATGGCGATCGCTGTCAACATGGGCGCAACCAAAGCAGATTTTGACCGCACTATTGCTATTCATCCTTCTACTGCAGAAGAGTTTGTTACCCTACGATAAATTGCTCTACGGACACCGAGGCTAGTGTAAACCACCCCTATCCCCTTCACTTACTTCTAAAGCGGGCGGGTTGAGGTGGGTGCAGCAGTCTATATCCGCCAAACCCCTTTGCTTTAGTAGGGATCTCCATGGCTTTAGGCCGGGGAGGAGATCAACTTGATGATATTCTCCCTAAAGCTTTCTCGCTGAAAAGACACCCTTTAACATTTTTAATAAATTATTTAATTTACAGCTAATTCAATTTAAGTATGGTATTATGGTCATAATAGATTTAATAAATAATAATGAAAACTTAATTCTAGACTTCAAAAACTGTAGAAAAAGCTAGTTCCACTGTACTTCATAAACTACCGAATGCTCTGTAATCGCAATCCTATCTGATTCGTTAGAGAAATGGACTGTTTTAAGGCAGAAGGAATAGGAGTTGGAGCTATTTTTTAAGAAAGCTAGTGATTCTACATAATGATTGTAGAAAAGTAGAAAATCCGATGAAAAAATCATCTAAATCTAAAGGTCGTCTGGTTTGGAATCATTCAACCCATATTCAAGGCTTAATTCCAATTTTAGAGAAACTAACCCAACAGGAGGGCATTGAAACTGTTACTCCAGGAGTTATCTGTAGCTCCAGAAGTCATATTCCCCACATAAAGCTAAAAATATCAGTGCCTATTCGTGGTGGTTTTAAACTTATTGCTAGACAAGGAAAGACGGTTCAAGAAGTGTTTCTGTTAACAAGCTTAACTCAAGAAGACTTAGAAGAGGTAGTTACTCAAGTATTGGCTAAGTAAATATACTTCTCGTCCTATTTGTGGTAGATTGATTTGGAAAAGCTATAGCTCAAGTCAGAAATCCGAAGTTCAATTCTTGCTGTAACTAAGTTTGAGAGGCGTGAAAATGTCCTAATAGTAACAGGACTTACGCCAAGGTACTATATATAAGCCTAGGTGCGTTACGAAGTGCGTTTTTCATGCCGCAAAGCGTTAGCGCAGCTTTGCGTCAGCAAGACACACCCTACCAATGGTGTTCATGGGTAAGTCCTAAGTAACTACAATAGCAATGGCAACTCCTACATAGGGTTTGCCGAAAAAGTCTTTTTGCTCTTTGTAGTAGTCAGTAGTCAGGAGAAATGGGAATTTAGAGGAGGTAGTCGGATATATAGCAGATTTCGGGCAAACAAATGATGTACAGGGTAAATGGTGAAAATCATATAGTGCGGGCATCTTGCCCCCGTGGGTGTACCTTATAACAATGGAAAACGCTGTATTTATCCCTTATCCCTTGATTTTTCTGCCTAGGGAGCTCCAAAAATACTAACTTTTTCAGCCTTGTTGGACCGAAAACAAGGTAGTTTTTTAGACAAAAAAAGACTAAGACTTTTATGTGTCAATGCTTTTATATTTAACCAGCAACTCCTATATACAGCGCATTCGGTGGTTTATGAGATACAGCCGTATTAGCTTCTTAGATAGTTTTTGAAGTATGGAATTAAGTTTTCATTCTTATTAAGCCAATCTACTAAAATCACTGTACCACAATTACATGGAATAGGCTGTATAATCAAAGCCTATACTTCCCTAATTGAAGGGTAGGCTATTATACTCTCAAGTCAGAAGTTCAATTCTTGCTGTGATCAAATTTGAATGGCGTGAGCATGTCCTAATGATACTTATATAAGCAATTTAATATTTGAACTATGAATATCGCGTTTGAAGAACTAAATACAATTGATGAAAAGCTTTCTAAACGTCATATAGATCTAGATCCTGGTGGTTATTTTATTATTTTTATTGACAAAAAAGCAGGTTCTATTTTTGCAAAACACTTTACTAATATCATCGATGAGCGTGGTCTAGCTATTGATCCAGAAACAGGAAAACCTATTCCTGCTAAAGGCAAAGTAGAACGTCAGGAAACTACAACATTTACGGCAAGAACTGCCAAAGAAATGTGTGTCAAAATATTTGAAGAAACCCATCCTTGTCACATCACAATGTTAGATCATGCTGCTTATTTAGGACGGGAATTTGTCAGAGCTGAAATTGCTTTATTAAATGGCAAAGAATATATTCAAGATTAACTCAATTAACAGAAATAATAATGAAATTGATGCTATTTTTTGAATTGCTAGCCAGAAAAGCTTTGATACCAGAAATAAGTGGCCATAGGTACAATTGTAGCAATAACTAGCAATACAACAACCACAATAGTTGCACTTTTATCGTCAGTTTCCTCTGCTGATTTAAAAGTAGCTGCTACTTGCACTGAAAGCCCATCTTTAATTTCGGGAGGACCTGGATCGGGTTCTCCAGATAATACATTAGTCAAGCGATCGCTAGCTGCTAAGAAAGCTTCATTATATTTATTACCTTCTCTAATAGGTACTTGAATAGTTTCGTTAACTAAACTCTGAGTAATATCACTCGACATAAGCCCTTTAACTGCATCACCAATACGAATTGCATCATTATTGGTAAGAGTATCTAATACTACTAAAGTTTGATTAGCTTTTTCTTCTGGAGTGGGGAACCATTTGTCAAATAATTTTTCAGTAAAACTATCAGCAGTCTCACCATAATCTAGACGACGGATAGTAACGAATCTCACTTCATTCCCAGTTAAATCTGCCAAATTTTTTAAAGTATTGTTTAGTTTATTCTTCGTAACCAGACTGAGAATATCTGCATCATCAACAATAAATGTGCGATCACCAGCCCCTAAGTTGGGCATTTGATAAACTCCAGTTGCAAACGCAAAGGATGCTGGCATGATATTCGCCAAAATTAGTAATAGTATAGATACTATTAAAATTTGGAAGTTCTTAAGATTGAATCTTGTGTTGAATAGTTTGACCATCAGAATAATTTGTAGTTTTTCTTGACATCCTCTCCGGCCTAAAGGCGCGGAGATTCCTATCCACCTAATAGTTATCTAAATCAAATAAAGATAGCTGTATAGACTCAAGGTGGGTTAACGTCTCATCGGTGGCTGCTACTTTGGCAGTAGTCTTACGCCTTCCTCCACGTCCGTTTAATGTCTCGGACTGTCCGCCCGCGACTAATATGTTTATTGCTGCATTCGTATCACGGTCGTTTTTTGTACCACAATTAAGGCATTCTCATTCTCGCGCCTGAAAGGTCTAATTTGCCTCAACGAAAACCACAAGATGAACATACTTGAGAAGTAGGTTGGCATCTATCAATGACTCTAAATTCTCTACCGCATTTTTCTGCAAATCCATTCTAAAAATGTCCGGAATTTTCTCCAGCCGTTTTTCCGAAATTAGCTCTCGATAATTTCCTATTCTTAACCATTCCAGAAACGTTCAAATCTTCTCAAACAATTGTTTGGTTTTCACAGACATTTCAGTAGATAATTTGTGTAGAAAATCTCTCCTTGTGTCTTTCAGTAAGGCAAGAAATTTAGCTATTTTCAGTCTAGATTTTTCATATCGTTTAGAACCCTTAGTTTTTTTAGATAATGACTTACTTAGTTTTCGATACTTCGAGCATTCGTTTCTTTAGTGGTTTTGGTCCATCAATTTTTTGACCGTGTAGAGACCTTGCATAACAAAAATGCGTTTCATATCGCGTAGCGAAACGTCCCTACAGCTCGCAAAAGTTTTAATTCCTAAATCTATACCTACTGAATTATCAGTCTTAGGCAATACTGCTGGCAAAACTTCTACTACAAAACTTAGGAAATATCTATTAGCTGAGTATATGATTATTGTTACTGAGCTAGGAATACACGGCAGTTTTCTTGACCAAACTACTTTCAGCTTACCTATTTTAGCCAAATAAACTTTATCTTGACCAAATTTAAATCCTCCTTTTGTCAACCTAAACGATAGTCTTAGCTTGGTGTTAAAATTTATTCCAAGTTCATTGTTACTAGAAAACAACTCCCATCTACAGATAAATAAATTATTCTATAATGTGCAAGGCCATTTGATTTGAAGAACTTGAAGCATCTTTGAATCTCTATGATTATGATATTAGGAGTGACATACTCTCAGACTAATCTAACACTATAGTATGGGATTATTGTTTCCCAGTCCCGCTATTACGTTGGACTTTACGAGCTTTAAAGACAAAATGATCTATTGCCCTATTTTTGATTTGGACTCAAAATACCTAAATCCTAATTAGCGAGGGTCCTCCAAACTTAAACTTTACTTTAAAATATTAAGCTTATACAGAGGCCGCAGCAATCTTTTGTGCCAGCCTTCATTTTAATTTGATCAATAATATAGCACATGAAGATACGTATTGGAGTTTTTGAAGTAAGGATCAACACAATCCCACTGGTTTTCTACTCTGTTATTGTCTCTCTCATTCTACCTTTACCTGCTCATATCTTACCTCGTAATGCTATATCTCCAGATTATTGACATTAAATACTGATTATGCTAGCAAATCTTAATAAGGAAGGATAGCTACCAAGCTAATGTCCATCCAGTGTATATTTTGGCAGAAACAAAAAATTAAGATTAGGTTGAATAAAAAACTCTGTGCTGCAAAGCAAAATAAAAGCAAAAAATAGAAACAAAAACCTGAACCACTGCTGACATGTACATATTAATCTATCTAATCTCATCTAATATCTAAATATAGAAAAACTAAAAGTACTATTTTACCTAATATAATATCTTATGTCAACCCTTGTTATTGTTGAATCTCCAACTAAAGCCCGCACCATTCGCTCCTACCTACCCTCTGACTACCGCGTGGAGGCATCTATGGGTCATGTTCGTGACCTACCACCTTCTGCCGACGAAATACCAGAAAAATTCAAAGGAGAGAAGTGGTCACAGCTAGGGGTAAATGTAGAGTCAGACTTTGAACCAATCTACGTTGTCCCCAAAGACAAAAAGAAAACTGTTAAAGAACTCAAAGATGCTTTGAAAGAAGCTGATGAATTAGTTCTAGCCACAGATGAAGACCGTGAAGGGGAAAGCATAAGTTGGCATTTGTTGCAACTACTAAAACCAAAAGTTCCCACTAAACGGATGGTATTCCATGAAATTACTCCAGAAGCTATCCGTAGGGCTATTGATAACTGTCGTAATATAGATGAGCAGTTGGTCAAGGCGCAAGAAACTCGTCGCATTCTAGATCGCCTCTATGGTTATACTCTTTCACCTGTACTTTGGAAAAAAATTGCCTGGGGTCTTTCTGCAGGTAGAGTACAGTCAGTAGCTGTCCGACTTTTAGTTAACCGAGAACGCCAACGTCAGGCTTTTAAGCAAGGAGGTTATTGGGATCTAAAGGCTAGTTTAGAACAAGAAAAAACTCCATTTGAGTCTAAACTTATCACCCTTAGGGGTACAAAAATAGCTACGGGTAATGACTTTGATGAAAATACAGGTAAAATAGCTCAGAGTCGTAATGTTATTTTGTTGGACGAAGCTCAGGCAGAAGCCCTGAAAGAACAACTACAAGATAAACTTTGGACTGTTAATAGTGTTGATGAACGAGCCGTTAAACGTAAACCATCTCCACCATTTACTACTTCTACTTTACAACAGGAAGCTAACCGCAAACTACGAATGGGTGCTAGGCAAGCAATGCGGACAGCCCAAAGTTTATATGAACGGGGCTTCATCACTTATATGCGGACAGACTCAGTACATTTGTCTGATGAGGCGATCACTGCTGCCCGAAGTTGTGTTGAGAAAATGTATGGCCTAGAATATTTAAGTCCTGAACCTAGGCAATACACTACTAAAAGTAAGGGGGCTCAGGAAGCTCATGAAGCTATTCGCCCTGCAGGTAAAACTTTCCGTACTCCTCAGGAAACAGGGTTGAAGGATAAAGAATTTGCTCTTTATGACTTAATCTGGAAACGGACAGTAGCTTGTCAAATGGCTGATTCTCGTCAAACTCATATTACAGTTAATTTACAAGTAGAAGATGCAGGTTTTCGTTCTAATGGGAAACGTATAGACTTTCCTGGGTTCCTCCGGGCTTATGTTGAAGGATCTGATGACCCAGAAGCAGCTTTGGAAAATCAAGAAGTACCGTTGCCTGGGATGAAACAAGGAGACCATCCTACTTGCAAAGAAATAGAAGTAGTGGGTCACGAAACTCAGCCACCTGCCAGGTTTACTGAAGCGTCTCTAGTAAAAACTTTGGAAAGTGAAGGTATTGGTCGTCCGAGTACCTACGCTACTGTTATTGGTACTATTGTTGACCGTGGTTATGCCAAACTCCAGAGTAATGCTTTAGTTCCAACATTTACTGCTTTTGCTGTTACAACTTTATTGGAAAAACATTTTCCTGAGTTTGTGGATGTCAAGTTTACTGCCCGTATGGAACAAACCCTGGATGACATTTCTACAGGTGAAGCTCAGTGGTTACCTTACCTCAAAAAATTTTATTTTGGGGAAAGTGGACTTGATACTCAAATCAAGGAACAGGAAAATAAAATTGACCCTAAGTTAGCCCGGACTATTGAATTAGATAATTTGGATGCTAATTCAGAGATGACTTATCGTATATGTATTGGTAAGTTTGGTGCTTATATTGAGGCAGAAAATGGTGAGAATATAGTCAAAGCTTCTATTCCTGAAGATTTAACTCCATCAGACTTAGACCTAGAACAAATAGACAAACTGCTGAAGCAAAAAACAGAGGGTCCGGAGGAGTTGGGAATTCATCCAGAAGAAGATAAACCTATCTACATAATGACTGGTCGTTATGGTCCTTATGTGCAGTTGGGTGATGAGTCTGAAGGTAGTCAGAAGAAACCAAAGCGAGCTTCTTTGCCGAAGGGTGTCAATATGGAGGATGTAAATTTGGATCTGGCGGTGGGGTTATTATCTTTACCTCGTACTTTGGGAACTCATCCAGAAACTGGTTGTAAAATTCAAGCTAACTTCGGACGTTTTGGTCCATATATTGTTCATGACCAAGGAAAGGAGAGTGGTAAAGACTATCGTTCTTTGAAAGCTGAGGATGATGTTTTGACTATTACTTTGGAACGGGCTTTGGAATTATTAGCTAAACCTAAAAGAGTAAGGAGGGGTAGTCCTAAAGCTGCACCTCTACTCAAAGATTTGGGTAAACATCCTGAAGATGGGGAAGCAGTGGGTGTCTATGATGGTCCATATGGACCTTATGTGAAGTATGGTAAGGTTAATGTTTCTTTGCCAAAGGATATATCTGTTGAGGATGTCACTTTGGAAAAGGCTCTGGAACTTTTGCAGGATAAGGCTAGTAGTAAAAAACCTGTTCGTGATGGGAAGTCTACACAGTCAAAAGCAGAAAATAATTAGGGTTTGCTGAAAAAATCTTTTTCAGCAGCAGGGGGCCAACCCCTAACCCCTCCCAAAAAGGGGAATGAGGGAGTAGGTACAGTTAGAAGGAAGGTCAATTATAGAGGAGGTAGTTTGATATATCTGTCCCTTGATTTTTCTCCAATTATAAGGTTAGTCAACAAGCTGTATCACAAAGATTTTTGACATTTCCCAATACAATATATTTGAGAAAGTATTTAAAGATTTATTGCCTAGTTTAAGAGCAGCTTGGTACAGTAGAAATAAGTTTCCATTGGCAGAAAGTATTCAATTTACCTTATTAAAATTCCAGAAGATTTGGAGAATAGATGGGTTAACAGAGAAATTAGCCATTCCCTCTTTTGCCATTGTACGTATTTTTGGCCCAAGATGATGAAGGATTAGCCATCACCTCTTTTCGCCACAACTGTAGTTTTAGCCCAAGATGATCAGGAATTAGCCATCGCCTCTTTTGGCAGATTCGAGGATATTGGCCCAAGATTATGAGGGATAAGTGATCGCCGATCTAGTAGTGCGTTGATCAAATGTAGCGCACCATCTATCAACAACAAGAAATCAAACCATTCTTAACCCAAGTAACGGTGCGTTACGGCTCAAAATCTTACCAAATCATCTATTTTTCTCAACCTTACCGCCTAACCCACCCTACTTTTTGACAACTTATATAATTATCAGGACTTACGTATGAACACCATTGGTAGGGTGTGTTTTGCTGACGCCAAGCGGAGCGAACGCTTCGCGACTTTAATTGCGCGCTTCGTAACGCACCAAGACTCTATATATAGTACCTTTGCGTAAGTCCTGATTATATATATAAACCAACCTGATAAGGAGTTAATTGTTGCCAACAGATAAACAAAAAGAAACTGCGATTTTTATTTGTCAGTTACTATCTAATCTTTATCAGCCTATCAATTTATTTCCTTACGGTCAAAGACTAAAAATGATTTACATTTTAGCAGGAATGAATGATAGTTTAGAAATTGTAATTAACCAAGATGGAAAATGGGATTTTGAAATATGAAAAAATCATTTTCACAAATGAATAATACAGAACTTCGTCAATATCTTTCAGAAAATCGCAATGATTAAGAAAAGTTTAGCCAAGCATTAGAACTGTTAATGAGTCGGAAAACAGAAAATTTTAAATATCCTCCACCATCAGAAATAGACAGAGAAGAAATTGAGGCAATTTTTCAAGCCAAATTAAATCAGAAACAATAATGCGATCGCTCTTGTAGGTTTGGTTGAGAAACTAAAACCTAACAAACCACTCCCTCCTAACCTTGTAGAAACGTCAATTAATTTTGATGTTATGTATAATGAACTCTACAACTTGTAAATCAAACCCATTATATTGTAGGGTTAGGTTCAACAATTAAAGCGCTTTTCAAGAAGAAATTGAGGCAATTTTTCAAGCCAAATTAAATCAGAAACAATAACGCGATCGCTCTTGTAGGTTTTGTTGAGAAACTAAAACCTAACAAACCACTCCCTCCTAACCTTGTAGAAACGTCAATTAATTTTGATGTTATGTATAAATGAACTCTAAAACTTGTAAATCAAACCCATTATATTGTAGGGTCAGGTTCAACAATTAAAGCGCTTTTCAAATTGATGAACTATATCGCCATAACCAAAACCTTGTAGGGACGTTGCATAACAAAAATGCGTTTTCCTGACGGAATGCTGCGCAAACATGTCGCGTAGCGTTAGCGGAGCTTTGCGTTAGCAAAACGTCCCTACTGTGGTCGACCGACATAAAAACTGCTGTAATTATGATTTTAACCAGAAATTTCCCTAAACCAGCCCCAACATATGGATAAATATTTTGTAATTAGACGAAGATGACATGAATGGATACGATTTATTAATCA
>JAKQYF010000143.1:12741-14250 GCA_023356535.1 Trichodesmium sp. MAG_R03
AATCAATCAAAACCAAAATCAGGGTTTTATGGTGTAACAATAGCCATAGTTACTAACAATAAAGACCCAGAGAAGTTAGGCAGAATAAAGGTGAAATTTCCTTTACAAAATTTATTTGTTTTTTTTAGTTAAAATTTTGTATGAGGTATTTATCCCTTAGGCATGGCTAAAGAGAAAGCGCCGAAGGTAAGCAAGGAGAATTATCTCGTCCGGAGGGATTATTTCAATGAGTAGCAGTAGGCCAAAATGAGTGGTCGATAAGAGATATAGTGGAATGCTCCCAAAGAAGTGTAAAAAATATGATCATAGCAGGAAAGAGGTGTTGGGAGGAAAAAGTTTTTGCTATTTTTTCCCCATTTGAAGGGGAGATAGGCTTAGACCCTTATTAGGGAAGGGAAAGACAGAAAAGGTTTGTTGGTTTTCTCTGTCGATCATCCCAACGGAAAATGGGATTGAGGATCAAGATTATGAGGGGTAGGCGATCGCCTCTTTTGGCAGATTCCGAGATATTGGCCCAAGGGATATGGGGATTAGCCATCGGCTTGATATAATAGCTTGGTTTGGTTTCACTGTGGTTCAACCCAACCGACAAAGGAATTTGGGGTCAATATTTTTCGGGGTAGGCGATCGCCTCTTTTGGCAGATTCCGAGATATTGGCCCGAGATTACGAGGGATAAACCAGCCCCTCTGTTGGCCATTTCATAGATTTAGGCCCGAGATTTTGAGGAATTAGCGATCGCCTCTATTTCCATTTTCAGTGATATTGGCCCAAGATGAGGAGGGATAAGTGATCGCCTTATTTATAAAAAATACAGGTCATATAGTTTCTGTTATATTACATTATAATTATCTATGTAATATGTGAAAATGCCTGCGCTCATTGCTATAAATATTATGAGGAAATAGTGCCTGTTTTTTTTAGGGCAATTACCGAAAAATTGGGTTTAAAGCCTCGCCCTTCTAGGGCGACTTTTTAGTTGATTTTTTTTCACTGGTCTAGTCCTTGTTAGTTTTTAGTTCACAGGAAATATATTAGTCGCGGGTGGGCATACCGAGATCAAAAACGGACGGGTCCGCAAGTGTAAGACTACTGCCAAAGTAGCGGCAGCCCGTGAAACGTCAACCCGCATCGGAGCTACGGCTCGGTAGGAAAACCAGTGCCTTTAGACCGGGGAGGATGTCAACTGACACTGTTATTGATCATGAAGGACTAGCTCATAGACTTGAGTTAGGCTCACAACAGCGGAAGAGCAATAAATTAAAGATGCTCTTCCGCTTATCTATCGCTAATCAATTTAACAGGAAGTTTTTTTGAAGATTAATAAATCGTGAATTGCTTATTGGGAAAAGACACTCGATCGGAATTAATTAATGGGACTTGCACAATTTTTAAGCCCAAATATAGCCCAAACTCTCTCTGTGAGAGGCAAATACGTCACGATTATTAGTCAACCAATTAAAAAAACGGAAAGACATAGCTGTACGAAAAGCATCCATTGCTTCAGTAA
>JAKQYF010000144.1 GCA_023356535.1 Trichodesmium sp. MAG_R03
ATAGTGAATATGTTGAGGGTCATCTCCCCGAAAAGCAGCACGACTAGCAATATTAATAATAGTACCGCCATTACGAGTCTGAAAATGACGAATTGCTTCTCGACATAGATCCGCAACTGCGATTAAATTTACTTGCAAGGTTTGTTGCCAAGCATTGCTCCAAATATCTATTTCATCCTCTACACCAGCACTGACAAAAATACCAGCATTATTCACCAAAATATCAATATGATTTTTCCAAGCGATCGCGTCTGGCCACAATTTTACAGCAGCATTTTTCTCAGCTAAATCTGCTTTTAATAAATAACATTTATCTTTACCAATTTTATCACCTATAGTTTCTGCTGCTTGCTGTTTATGATAGTAGTGTAAAATAACATTAGCTCCTGCTTTTGCCAAAGTTTGCACTATTGCGGCACCAATACCACTAGATGCACCCGTAATTAAAATAACTTTTTCACTTAAATTTATCATTTTTTCTTCTCTTTTCCTACTCTTTACCCAATTAGAGAGTAATCTTGATTTATTAAATTATTTCAGATGCTGGCGCTACAAATAAAATTATTTTTCTAACAGCGGGTTTCATCAAAGTTCAGCTACTATTGCAGGCAAGATGCTTATGCTACAGAGGTACAAATATTGTACGCAAGATGCCTCCTCTACAAAAAAGAAAACTAATTAAAATTGATGAAACACAAAAATTGAAGGACTGGTAGTAAAATAATTTATCTG
Organism: Trichodesmium sp. MAG_R03; assembly: GCA_023356535.1. Lineage (GTDB taxonomy): Bacteria > Cyanobacteriota > Cyanobacteriia > Cyanobacteriales > Microcoleaceae > Trichodesmium. The sequence goes on from JAKQYF010000144.1 coordinate 733, forward strand.
CAATACAAAAGAAAGAAACTATCAGAAAAATTAATTAAGAATGAGAATTTAATAAAGTCCAGAATCTTTTTAAGAACTCCCATTATAGGGAGCTTAGGCAATTTAACTTGTGTAGATAATAAAATTCTCATTCTTTAATGTTTATGAAACCTAATTCCTAAAAAAACATCGTAGAGAAAACTCCAGAAGTTTTTTCCTTGCAACAGTCCCAAAGATTGAGGAGAGCCTTTAACATCTAACAGTGGTTTCATTACCTCATAAGCAGGTTTGTAATTATACCAAGGTATAGAAGGCCATAAATGATGAATTAAGTGATAGTTTTGTCCACAAATCAGGATATTGAGAATGGGACTGGGATAAACTCTAGCGTTATGCCAGCGATCACGTTCTTGAAAAGGACGGTGAGGCAAATAATCAAAAAATAACCCTAGAGCTATACCTACTACCAAAGCAGGGGAAAACCAGAAATTTAAAATATAACCCACAAACCCATAATATATAGATAACCCTACAATAATAAAGACCACCAAACGGCTAAAGAACCATTCCCATAGCTCAAATTTGCGCCACAGTCGTCTTTTAAAAAAGAAGATTTCATGGTAGAAAAAACGAGCTGCAATTAGCCATAGAGGCCCACCAGTAGAAACAAAATGATCTGGGTCATTTTCTGGATCGTTAACGTGAGCATGATGTTGTAGATGTACTCGTGTAAATACTGGAAAAGCAAAACCTAAAAGTAGGGCACTGCCATGACCTAAAATAGCATTAACTAAGCGGTTTTTGTGGGCTGAATTATGGGACGCATCATGAATGACTGTTCCGGCCATATGTAAGGCCACTACGTTCATGAAGAAGCAGCACCAGCCAGGAAAGTGCCAGTAAAAGTAACCACAGGTCGATAAAAATACTATTCCTAAAGCACTTAAAAACATGATTAAGTTAGTATTCAAGCCTCCAGATGATCTAAGTAACTCCCTTGGGACTGTTGTTTGCAGCCCTGCCTCTAACATTGTTATTTTCACTTCTTAATATTGATTAATATTTATTTTATGTAGTGTACAATACATACAACTTTTTGTAAATATATGTAAAACAACATTAAGTAATATAGTATAATTAACATTTTTGTCAATAGAGAAAATCAAAAAACTTAGGAATGACCCCCACACCTTTAATCAAGAAAAACATTATGGCTCGATATATGAAACCTACATTACGTAAAACAAAAATACTACAATAGTTTTTTTAACGGATCAAATTAAGATCGATTATAGTCTCTATTATTAGTAATAACTATTATTATCAATAATAATTATCAATAGCTTCTGTAGTATATATTTTTGCCTATAATTTTTATAAATATTCTCAACCAATTCTTTGAGTAGTTTTCCTTATATGCTACATTGTGAATACAAAATGTGGGCTCAAAGTAGAAGAGACAAAAACTCAAATAAAATGACTTATGAGATTACTTTTATTTCTGACTTGATCTACTTCATCCCTTGACTTCTCTATCAAACTTTTCAATACATTTTCTAGAACGAAAATATTGTCACTATCAATTCTCCTATCACACTTTTGAGATTATTTATTTGTGATTAAATAATCAATTTCAGTTGCTTCAAATAGAAAACTACTATTTATAATACACTTCAATAGTTCTCTAATCAGTTAGATCTCATAGCAAATCCATTTTCTGATCAGGATGGAAGTCAGACAAATAGGGTTGCTTCCTTCACCGAACAAGTATTTTCAAGTCTAAGTTAAGCTAAATAATAATTATAAACTAATTTACTTGATTTTTTTCCGAAAGTCTAGCTAGTAAGACTTAATTAGGGCTGGCTGATTAAATATACAGCAGATTTCGGTCTAATGAGGTACAGAGTAAATGGTAAAAATTATGCAGTGCTGGCATCTTGCCTGCGTTTGTGTACCTCAGAACAACAGAAAGTGCTGGAGGGTTAAGATATTTAGATAAAAAGAGATGGGTAGAATTCATAAACAAAGGAAATTCAAAGAATTTTTATCAAGTGATCAAAAGCTTCTATAAAGAGCTGATCAATGAATGGGTATCCCATGATATATAATTTGAGATGTGTGCGTAAGTACTGTATTTATTAAATAAATCTGATTTTTTTTTGAATGATTGTTTCTGACATAATTACAGCAGATAAGGAGCAAATGATGTACAGGGTAAATGGTAAAAAACCTGTAGTGCGGGCATCTTGCTCGCGTGGGTGTACCTCAGAACAATAGAAAGCGCTGTAATATTATTAGGGCTTACGGAGTACCGCTATATATAGGGCATAAATTCGTCTTTTTCCAGACATTGCCACTACAATTAGTGCCGTTGCGTAAGTCCTGATTATAAATAATTAAAAATAAACAGGACTTAGGTCAAGTTACTAAATGTAGTTCAGTTTCTGAAATAATTACACAAAATACACCATATATAGCATTAATCCGTAAGTCCTGATGCAAGATACTTATCCTACCTAATCTATCCACCAATACTCTAAGCTTATGCAACTACAAAATTGTCTGCGTCGCACCAAAATAGTAGCCACCATTGGCCCGGCTACAACTAAGCCTGATGTACTTCGGGAACTAATTAAAGCTGGTGCTACAACCCTGCGACTCAACTTTTCCCACGGAAGTTATGAAGATCATCAGAATAGCATTCGCCTCATCCGACAAACCTCTTTTGAGCTGAATCAAACGGTAGCTATTTTACAAGACCTTCAAGGACCAAAAATTAGATTAGGAAAATTTGAAACAGGTTCAATATCTTTAGAGCATGGAGACCCATTTATTTTGACCAGTCACTTAATACCAGGAACTAAAGAAATTTCCTCTGTAACTTATGAACTTCTGGCAGATGAAGTGCCAGAAGGAGCAAAAATTCTCCTTGATGATGGGAAAGTAGAAATGTTGGTGGAGAAAGTAGATCAAGCAGAAAAAAAACTATATTGTCGAGTTGTAGTTGGTGGTATTCTTTCTAATAATAAAGGTGTCAATTTTCCGGGAGTTTATCTGTCAATTAAAGCACTGACAAACAAAGACAGAAAAGATTTAATGTTTGGTCTTGACCAAGGGGTAGACTGGGTAGCACTTAGTTTTGTCCGTAACCCCCTGGATGTTATAGAAATTAAACAACTAATTGCTAATGCTGGGAAAAAGCTTCCTGTAATTGCCAAAATAGAAAAGCACGAAGCCATCAAACAAATGGAAGAAATTTTGGCTTTGTGTAATGGGGTGATGGTTGCTCGTGGTGACTTGGGAGTCGAGTTACCAGCAGAGGAGGTACCTCTATTACAAAAACGACTAATTTCTACTTCTAACAGGATGGGAATACCTGTAATTACTGCTACCCAAATGTTAGATAGTATGGTGAATAACCCCCGCGCTACCCGTGCCGAAATTTCTGATGTGGCCAATGCAATTATTGATGGTACTGATGCTGTCATGTTATCAAATGAGACAGCAGTGGGTAAGTATCCTGTGGAAGCTGTAACAACAATGGCAACCATTGCCAAACGCATTGAGCAAGAGGTTATTACTTGCAATGTTTCGAGTACCAACAATACAGGTCATTCTATCCCTAATGCTATTAGTCATGCAGTTAGTCAAATTGCACAAGAGTTAGATGCAGCAGCTATTATGAGTCTGACAAAAACAGGTGCAACGGCACGAAATGTATCTAAGTTTAGACCAAAAACTTCTATTTTAGCAGTGACTCCTCATGTGGATGTAGCACGACAATTACAACTTGTATGGGGAGTCAGACCACTATTAGTGTTGGATTTACCTTCTACAGGTCAGACTTTCCAATCAGCAATTAATGTAGCTCAGGAAAAGGGGTTATTAGTTGATGGAGATTTGGTCGTTATGACTGCAGGTACTTTACAGGGTGTAGCAGGTTCAACAGATTTAGTTAAAGTTGATGTGGTAACTGCAGTTTTGGGTCAAGGTACTGGAGTTGGTCAGGGTTCTGTGAGTGGCCGCGCTCGAGTTGCTCGCAGTGTGAGGGAGGTTCGGGATTTTAATCCTGGGGAAATTTTGGTGGTTAATCAAACAAATGCTGAGTTTGTAGAGGTCATGCAAAAAGCTTCTGGAGTAGTTACGGAAGAGGATAGTGTGACAAGTCATGCTGCAATTATTGGTTTACGTTTGGGGTTGCCAGTGATTGTGGGAGTCAAGAATGCTACTAATGTAGTGCGGGATGGAACAATTTTGACATTGGATGCTCAAAGAGGTATGGTTTATTCTGGAGCTAATCGAAGATAATTAGTTATCAGTTATATGATGTCCGGATCATAAGTGATCAGGACTTACGCACGGGCACTACATCGAGTGAGGGCGAATAACATTCGCCTCTACATATGGGGCTTTCAAGCTAAATTTGCGTCAGTCCTGATATCTAGAAAAAACCAGATTTCTTAGTTCACCTGCGTAATATCATGTCCGGTAGCATCATTTGTGTATAAAATTAAGTCACAATTGGAAGAAATTCTTCTGCCTTATGTCTTATACCTTATGCCAACATCCACTAAAGTATAAGTATTCAGGCGAACATGATATAAGTTCTGATAGAGTTAACACCCAAAATTTTAAATAGGCTGAAAGCCTGTGCTACAATAACATACAAATATCTTAATCATTAATGACAATTATAAATTCTACTCAAACTCCTCTCCTCGGTTTATCCTTAGCTAAGTTAACAGAGTGGGTACAACAACAGGGACAACCTACTTATCGAGGTAAACAACTATATCAATGGATTTATCAAAAAGGAGCTAAGTCTTTTACAGATATTACTGTATTTTCCAAACAATGGCGTGAAAAAATTGGTAATTTTCCTATTGGTCGTTCTGTCATACATCATCGCTCTGTTGCTCTAGACGCTACAGTTAAATATTTGCTACAATTATCAGATGGCAACACAATTGAAACTGTGGGTATTCCTACTTATAAACGCTTAACTGTTTGTGTTTCTTCTCAGGTTGGTTGCTCAATGGCCTGTGATTTTTGCGCTACTGGTAAGGGTGGTTTTACCCGTAACCTAGAAGCACATGAAATTATCGATCAGGTACTAACGGTGCAAGAAGATTTTGAGCGACGGGTTAGCCATATCGTGTTTATGGGAATGGGGGAACCTCTGCTAAATACTAAAAATGTGTTGGCTGCAGTTAGGTCTCTGAATCAAGATGTGGGTATTGGGCAACGTTTGATCACTATCTCGACTGTGGGGATTCGCGATCGCATCCGACAATTAGCTCAACACAAATTGCAAGTAACCCTTGCTGTGAGTCTTCACGCTTCTAATCAAAGATTACGGGAATATCTGATTCCTAATGCCAAGTCTTATCCTTTAGCTGATTTAGTAGCAGAATGTCGTGAATATGTCAAGGTAACAAAGCGGAGAATTAGCTTTGAATATATTTTATTAACAGGTTTTAATGATTTACCAGGCCATGCTAGAGAACTGGCGAAAAAACTGCGCGGCTTTCAGTGTCATGTTAATTTAATCCCCTATAATCCTATTAGTGAAGTTGATTATCAACGACCAACTCAGGAACAGATCAAAAATTTTGCTCATGCCCTGGAAGAACAAAATATTGCAGTTAGTGTTCGTTATTCCCGTGGTTTAGAAGCTGATGCAGCTTGTGGACAGTTACGAGGGTCCCGGGTTGAGAATCAGTTATCAACAGAATTTACGCACGGGCACTACACCCAGTGAGGGCGAATGCCATTCGCCCCTACATATGGCGTTTTCAAGGTGAAGCATGGGTAAGTCCTGAGTAATTGTTACAGATTATCATAGATAACAGTTACTAGCCCTGCAAATTTTACACTAAGTGTAGCTATGTCGGTCTACTACTGAAAAATATAGCTTGGGTAGAACAAAGTTAAACCCAACACTTGCTTTATTGTTCTTGGTTTACCCTGACGGGAAGCAAGCTACATTTTTTAACTTAACCTACACTTATTGTAATGTTTCATACCAATTATCAAAAGTCCTGCTATACTTGAAACCTTGCAAAAATAACTTTCCTTTATAACCGAAGGTACCATTCTATCTAGGGTTTGCTGATTAAATCCAAAAGTATTGACACATAAAGGTTTTAGAATTTTTAACCTCGAAAAAAGTGTCTAGTTTTCGGTCCTGAGAGATCAATTTGTTAGTATTTTGGGCGTTCCCTAGGCAGAAAAATCAAGGGACAAATATATCCTACTACCTCCTCTAGCAATTCCCCGTTCCTCTGTAGGGACGTTCCATTTTTGTTATGCAACGTCCTTACTTCTCATCCTCGGAGATGTTAGGGATGGGTTCCCTACTCCTGAAAAAGACTTTTTCAGTAAGCCCTATCTAGTATTTGCTCCAACAAATAATATTTAGAAATAGAAAATCTAAGTATAGCAAAGTTTATGGTAATTGGTATTAGTTGTTTTGCTTCACTACCCTAATTTTCACCAGCTTCTATAGAAAAGTTTAATCTATTAAAAAAATCATGAAGTTGATAATATTAATTGGTCTAATTCTTGTTGCATTTGGGTGAGAACTTTTTGATAGCAAACATCAACATAATCGCGATCGCTAGCTGCCTTGCGTCCATAACGTTCAAACACAATGGGAGGACAAACCCGGGTATGGATCTGTACTGGAAAAGGGAAATTAGGCAAAGGTCCAATAGCTAACCCCCAAGGCAAACCTATATAAATAGGAAATACCTCTGGGTCAACATCAAATAACCAAGGCATACCCCACTCATGGAGTTGTTTTACTTGTTCATAAAAATCTGCTAGTACAATTAAAGTATCATGGGCACCATTAGAAATCATTGGTACAATAGGAACTTCTTCACGCAAAGCTAATTTAATGAAGCCTTTACGTCCAGCAAAATAGATTTTATCTCCCATGGAATGGGGGCGGAAAACATCAGGAGCCCCACCAGGATAAACAGCTACAGAGCCATTTCTTTCGAAAGCAGCGATCGCCATTTTCGGATGGGCTCTAACTGCTCCACATTGTACTGCCAAGGGTGTAGTAGGGAAAGTTGACCAGGCATTTTGGTGCATTAGTCCATAAACCAAACGTTCTGGACCAAACCTCTTAAACCAATCATACATAAACATATGCATATCTGGAGCTGCTAAACCACCATTATGAGAACCAACTATAAGAATTTTCTCATCAGGAATATGATGCCAACCATAAGTTTGAACACGAAAGTAATAGCGATAAAACCATTCCCACAATGGCATCATTGACTTAATTACTTCTGGGTCACGGTCATCTAACGACCAACCGTCATAAAGTTGACGGATATGTTGTTGATTAGCAGTCATTTCAGTTATCAGTTATCAGTTAGTATTTACTATATCAGTAATTACCCAGCCAAACCCAGAAAGACGCACCTGAGACTTTCGACTTTTGTGATAAATTAGACCAAGTAATTTAGCAGAAAGGAAATTAATTTCTCTAAAAAATATCATAATTATGGTAGACTTAATACCCTACATTTCTAGAGTAATATATTCAGGACTTACCCATGCTTCACCTTGAAAACCCCATATGTAGGGGCGAATGGCATTCGCCCTCACCCTCATGTAGTGCCCGTGCGTCAGTCCTGATATTATTAGTTGTTTGTGTAATTAATTTTGTCCAGTTACTTATACCAATTTCATAAACTTAGACTACACTGCATTGTCTTAATATTTATTAAATATTGAGATATGATGTGTAGCCATACTTGAGAGAATTGCTATTAAAAACCAGGATTTATTCTGAAATGCCCAGTTTCTTTGTATAAGTCCTGATAATATTAATTTAGGCATTTGGCTTTCAGCTTTTGAAAAAATCAAACAACTCAAGACCTAAGCAAAACCACTGTATCTAATAGGGGTATCTCATGTTGCGGATCAAAACGGTCGTTAACTCCTATAGATGGTGTTATGATTTAATATTTTGCCTAAGTCTTGTATCTGATCTTAAATGCTGATCAATATTTCCAGGAAAAAATTAGCTATTCAATGGTGGGAAATAGAAATTTTTTAGGTAGATCAAACAAACTTTTACCAAATTTAGATTGAATTTCTACATGACAGTTTAATGGAGCAGTTTCAAAGTCACAAAAATAAGCAGCAATTGGTTTTTTTTCGCGGGGTTGGCATATTTGCAAGTTATAATCATATTCTCTAGCTACGCTGCCAAAATGATTGATAAATTTATAAATATCAATATATTTTTGCTTTTCCCAAGTTAATTGATTTACTACCAAAATTACCCATTTATCATCAGGGTTAACAAACCAAGCCTCAAGAAATTCAGAACCAAATAAATCTGTAGTTAACCACAGACTAGGAATACTTGGTTTAGTTTGAGATAAAGGAGGTTGAGGTAGTTCAGAAATTGAACTTTTCCGACAGGCAGGAACAATAACTTTAGGTGTAGAAGTTGTAGGTAGAAGGAATAAACAATAAGAAATGAGGAATAAGGGAAAATATCGTAATAATTTTAGATGCAACATATTAATTAATTAAGTAAGAAGGCATAAGGGAAAATATATTTAATTAAGGAACAAGCAACAAGAGTAAATATCTTGGATAAATTAGATAATTATTAATTCTTTTGATAACGCATTCCTGGTAATTGAGTCACTAATCCTAATAATTCTAATTGTAGGAGAGAACTAGAAACTTCCCCTGATGATAAACCTGTTTTTTGAATGATTAAATCTAAAGCAATAGGTTCAGTAGAAATATGTTGAAAAATCTCAGCTAACATGGGTTCTAAATCTGCCATGGAAGTCTGGTTTTTATCCTCAAGTAAAGATAATTGTTCCGGATATGCTCCCACATCAATTACTAAAGGTGGCATTGCTCCTAACATTTCTAATAATCTATCCATAGTAATCGGAATTACCTCAGCACCTTTAGTAATTAACTGTAAACAACCATGAGATTTTTGGTCATCTAAACGAGCTGGTAAAACATACACATCTCGACAAAATTCATTGGCTATATTTGCTGTAATTAAAGCACCAGATTTTTCCGGAGCTTCCATAACTAAAACTGCTCTACTTAATCCGGCAATAATTCTATTTCGTTGGGGAAAATGTTTATAATTTGGTTGAGTTCCTGCAGGATATTCACTAACAACTAACCCTTGTTTAACAACTTGTTCAGCTAAACTTTTATTTTCCCTAGGATAAACCATATTAACCCCATTTCCGAATACAGCAATAGTTCTTCCCCCTATTTCTAGACAAGCACTATGAGCTTCTGTATCAATTCCTGCTGCTAATCCCGAAACAATTGTAAAGCCACTTTTTGCTAAAATAGAACTTATTTTTCTAGTCCAACGACGACCATATTCGGAAGGGTGTCTGGTGCCGACTATTCCTACTGTGGGAGTAATACCTAGTATTTCTTGGAGGTCTACTATACCTCGATAATATAGCAGAGGCGGAGGTGTAGGAATTTCTTGCAGAAGACGGGGATAGTTTGGGTCTGCTGGTGTCCAAAAATTGGGATTTTTCTCAATATGTTGTTTGAGGAGTTGTTCTGGGTTGATGCGCGATCGCTCTTCGACTATTTTTTCTATTTTTTGACGGCCAAATCCTAATATATGGCTTAATTCTATGGGAGTTGCTGTCCAAGCTATGGCCAAGGTGTCGAAGTGTTGTTTGAGTTTTTGTAGGGTAATTGGACCTACAGTGCTGATTTTTGCCCATGCTAACCAATAGGCGCGTTCTTCTGTCAATTATTTTGTCCTCTTGAGCAATGATCGGTTTTGAACTTATTGTAAGTTGGGTTGAGGGACAAAACCCAACAAACTCTTCAGAACTCAGAACTTCAGAAATAATTTTGGACCAAAAAATAAAGTCTCAAGCCCACCTTTTCAAGGGGATGAAAAAAATAAACTTCAGTATTTCAATCCCGATGCTGAGTGCTACTATAGCAATCCTATCTGAAGAGTGGGAGAAATGGGCGGCACTTATATAGGAGGCTCTCAGTAAGAGGCAGAAGGCTATTTTTTTAAGAACGCTAGTGATTTTACATAATCATGACTTACGCAAAGGCAATATATATAGTACCTTTGCGTAAGTCATGATAGCCATTTTCCAGCTCTGTTTAAGATATGTTGGAGATATATTTGAGCAACTTGATCCCTTGGATTCAGTTTTAAGCATTCTACAAACATTTCCCTAGCTTCTAATAACTGACCAGAGTTGTAAAAGAATATGGCTTTTTTAAACTGTTGTAGAGTAGTTAATTTACCTTCCTTAACTACAGGTGGATCGGCATCAAAAACTTCATAAACAGTTACTTTTTGAGATTTACCTTTGACTTTGACCGTATCTATGGAGCGAATAGCGTAATTGCTTGCTTGGGTCAGTTGTAAAAAAGTTTGTTCGGTAATCAACAACGACACTCCATAATTTTTAGTCAAACTTTCCACTCTCGAAGCCAAGTTGACAGCATCACTAATCACAGTACCATCCATACGATTTTGGCTACCGACAGTACCCAACATCAGAAGACCAGTATTAATGCCGATACCAATTCTCACAGGAGAATCACCAGAACTAGCACGATCTTGGTTATATTGGTTAAGTCGCTTTAGCATAGAAATTCCAGCTTTCACTGCATTATCTGCATCTCCAGAAAATAAAGCCATTATGGCATCGCCAATGTACTTGTCGATAAAACCTTGATTTTCTAAAATTGCCGGTTCCATGCTTGATAAAAATTCATTAATAAAGCGAAAATTCTCATCGGGAGTCATGGCTTCCGACATGGTAGTAAAATTACGAACATCAGAAAATAAAACTGACATTTCTAATTGTACTTGGTCGCCCAACTCTACATCAATAATGCTTTCTTTCCCCAAAAATTCAAGGAACGGTTTAGGAACAAAGCGTTCGTAAGCCATGTTAAGTTCAAATAGTTGGTTAGTAAAACGTTTATGAGCAACTTCAGCTTTTTTCCGTTCTGTAATATCTATAAAAGAATTAATAGCATAAATAATCTTTCCTTGTTGATCATAAATAGGAGTAGAAAAACTTTCCAGAGGAATTACCTGATTACCTTTGTGAACATAAATATCTTCCGTTGTCAAACTTTCCCCTTGTAAAGCTCGGATAATAGGCAGCTCGTCTGATGGATATTCTTGATTTGTGTTGATTTTATAAAACTGATAAGTTGATGCAATTTGTTCTGATGTGATATCTGGTACTACTTCCTTACCCAATAATTTCTTGGCAACTTGGTTAAAGTAGTAGGGATGACCGGCAGCATCTATAATTGCCACACCTACTGGCACAGCATCGAGAAATTGAGTCAACCTATGTTCATTTTCCCTGACTTGCGAATAAAGTCTTGAATTGGCAATAGAGATAGCCGCTTGAGCAGACAGTATCTTTAAAAGTTCGGCTCGTTCTGAAGTAAATGTACCTATAGTTAAATTATTCTCTAAATAAATAATTCCTCTTAATTGCTTTTGATTAATTAAAGGAGTACAGAGAATTGATTTACTTTGTCTGGCAATAATATAAGGGTCATTAATAAATTGTCCTTCGTGGGCAGCATCGTTGAGTACAATATTTTCTTGAGTGCGGAGTACATAATTGATAATCGTGGTTGGTAAAACAGGAATTGATGTTTCTGGGTCGACAAATTCTATGGGAATTGATTGTAAAATATTAACTTGATTGCTACCTATTTTTCCTTGGGCTTCAATAACCCAACTACCTTGATGGTTGAGAATCAAAAAACCTATTTGTGCCCCAGCATTTTCAATCACAATTTTCATTAAATTGTCTAGGAGATCTTCCAACTTAATTTCACCAGAAATTTTTTGAGAGGCTTTAATAACTGTAGTTAAGTCAAGAATTTCGCCATCATTTCCTGTTGTAGAGCTCGTCGTACTTAATCCTTTAGATTTACTTTGATCGGTTACTCCTAATAAATACTGGGGATATTCCTCTTCTAACTTTTTCACTTTAGCTTTAGCCCCCCAACAGATATAACAATGATGGGCATTTCTTAAGTAAAATTGACCAATTTTATGTCTGCCAAGGGCGAAATAAAACTCTGCTGCTCGTTCGTAAGCTAAAGCTTCTTCGTGAATAAATTCATATTTTTCTGCACCTTCAATGGCGCGATCATATAGTTCTTGTGCTTGTAAAGTTTGTCCTAATATTTTAGCTTTTTCTGCTTCAACTAAATCATATTTATGCTGGTAATTTTCTCGGCAATTCTCAATCCACATTTTCATTTTTTCTTGATTTTTGTTGACTTCTTCTAGAAACTCTTTTTGTTTAATTGGATCTGAATTATGATAATTAGCAAGGAAAGTAAGAGAAGAATAAAAGTTATGTTGCTCGACAAAAATAGCTTTTTTGGTTTTGATTGAATAATCAATACAATCATGGTATTGCTTGAAAAAGTAAAGTAGAAATAGTTTGGCAAAATAAGTCAGAAACAACAACCTCTTAAAATTATTTTCACTCCAATGATCTAAATAAGATGCTTCCACTGATAAGGAATCACCAATGAGAATAAAATCCTTTTGCTCGTCAATTAAATTGTTTACTATTTGGTTGCATACATATAGGTAATTAGTAGAGTATTCTATTTGGAATTTAGAAATCAATGACAAATATTCTTCACCTTTTTGCCTGACATTTTTTAAGCTATATCCTCCAAATAAATTGAGTAAATAATAACTAATGAAACAGTAAGAAGCAAATTCGTAATTCCCGACATCTCTGCCTTTATGAAAGCCATTGATACATTGTTCTTGTACCTCTATGTTTCTTAAATATTGTTTCCAATGCCATGCAAAACCATAATAAATATGGATGACTAAAGCATCTATTGAGGGGATATAATATTTCTCTTGCAACTTCAGAGATAGTTGTCCAAACTCATATGACAAGTTAATATCACTAGTTGCAATCAAAGGGTAACAAATATAGTTAGCAACTGCTCTGGGCGGATTGCCATACTCAATGCAGAGATTAATTTGCTTCAATACACACCAATGTAGTAAAGGCGAATTGGTAGTAGTTAGAGAAGGGACAATCTTTTCTAAGATTAGAAGAGCTGAAATTTTATAAGGATCGCTTAGTTGTGGAAGATCGACTAAATCCTGAATCTGCCTATGTTTTAACAGAAGTTCTAAATGTTTATATTCTTGATTAGTTCTTTTTTTAATTTCGTCTTCATCTTGAGGCACGTCTATCTCTATTTTGGGTAAAGCCAAAGCTTGATACAAATTTTCTATTGCTTTTTGTTGCTTTAGTTGAGCAAAATAAGATACGCTTTTGATTATATATATATTGACTTTCTCAAGAGTATCGTAATTTTTACTTAGCAAAAAGTTAGAGTAATCTTCAACCTTTGAATAATTAGTCGTTAAATAAAGA
>JAKQYF010000145.1 GCA_023356535.1 Trichodesmium sp. MAG_R03
AGTAGTAGCAAATTTATTCTTTGAACCCTCAACACGCACTCGTAATAGTTTTGAATTAGCTGCCAAACGCTTATCTGCAGATACCCTAAATTTTGCCCCAGGAACCTCCTCTCTTACCAAAGGAGAAACTATTCTCGATACAGCAATGACCTATCTAGCAATGGGAACAGATATGATGGTCATCCGACATCGAAATGCAGGAGTTCCAGCAGCGATCGCCTCTGCCATGGAGCGAAACGGTCATCGAGTTCGAGTTCTTAATGCTGGAGACGGTCAACACGAACATCCTTCTCAAGCTTTACTTGACCTATTTACTATTTGTAAGTTATTAAATTCAACTGAACCCAGAATAGAACTTTTAGAAACAAAAAAAATTGCTATTGTAGGAGATATTCTTCACTCTAGAGTAGCACGATCTAATATTTGGAGTTTAACAGCTTCTGGTGCAGAAGTGCATTTAGCAGGAAACCCCACTTTACTACCTAAATATTTTGCCGAGTTTGGAAAACTAAGACCTAATAAATTATTTCTACATTGGGATATCGAACCTGCCTTAGAAAAAGCCGACTTTGTCATGACCTTACGTCTGCAAAAAGAAAGAATGAGTCAACATTTACTGCCAAGTTTACGGGAATATCATCAACTATTTGGCATTACACGCGATCGCCTCAAACTTTGTCAACCAGGAGTCAAAATATTACACCCCGGACCTGTCAACCGAGGAGTAGAAATTAGTTCTGACTTAATGGATGACCCACAATTAAGTCTAATTTCTCAACAAGTCACCAGTGGTATTGCTGTAAGAATGGCTTTACTATATCTTTTAGGAGGAGGCAAAACTGAGCAGTAAGGATGATTTTTGATCTTACTGAAAAAAAAATTATTTCTAATACCATGAACTATAATTTAACACTACCTTTCTCTAAAAAACCGAAACCAGAACAGGATGACTTTTCTATTACTATAGCTCCTTTGTCTATTGCAGAAATCTACGCTTTAGCAGATAATCCTGCCAATGGTGCTATAATAGTAATGAGCGGAATGGTTCGTAATCAAACAGACGGTAAATCTGTCATTGCTCTAGAATACCAATCCTATCAGCCTATGGCCATTAAAGTCTTCGAGCAAATTGCTACAGAAGTTCGCCGTCAATGGCCAGAAGTTAATACAATAGTGATTCATCATCGGGTGGGACGCTTAAAAATTGGTGAAATCAGCGTATTAGTGGCCATTGGTTGTCCCCATCGCTCAGAAGGATTTGAAGCTTGTCGTTACACTATTGATACTTTAAAGCATACAGCCCCCATCTGGAAAAAAGAACATTGGGGGGATGGATCAAGTAGTTGGGTCAGTATTGGAGCTTGTGAAATAGATAGTGAGAAGAAGTTGGGAGCTCTATAAAATAGACTACTTTTACATAGATAAACATAATTATTGCTAGTATGACAAACAAAATTGTAGTGTAGTATAAAAAACGACTAAGAAGTTTTAAGGGCTAATAGCTATTTACCTGTAAAGAAGTTAGAATAAAATCATAGTCATCAATAGGAGTCAATATTTTTTATGCTTAATATTTTCTTGAGAATTTGAACAATGAGAAAGGTTAATAAACTAGGATCTATGTATACTATCAATACCTACCAAACTCAGGATTTTTATAGTACTTTTAATATTACAAGTCGACGTATGGAATGTGGGTCGTAGCGAAGTAGGAAAATAAAATTATTGAGCCAATTCCGCTAATGAATCAATATATATTTTTACTGTGGTCTAAGGTTGAAGTTGCCCTTTCGCAAGTGGAATTGCCACCAGAAAAACTCTCTAACTACGATCTAGTATTACGATGCCAACAAGGTAGTTACCCAGATCGTATAACTTTTGCAGAGCTTCTACATCGATACCAACTCCATGTCGATAAACTTTTGTATCATTTGGCCCCCGAATGGCAAGATAGGTCGGATTTAGCACAAGAGGTCTGGATTCGTGTATACCTCAATATTAAACGTCTACAAGAAGCAGAAAAATTTAAGAGCTGGCTAAGCAGAATAACAACTAACCTATTTTATGACGAGTTACGGAAACGAAAACGAGTTATTCCTCCTCTATCGTTGGATGCCCCTTTAGCTTTAGATGATAGTATTATAGATTGGGAAATTGCTACAGATACCCCTGGGCCAGAAGAACAATTAACCACACAAGAATTTTACGATCATCTTAGGGATGCGATCGCTAAATTACCTCAAGTATTTAGAGTAACTATTATCTTGAGAGAAATTGATGGTTTATCATACGAAGAAATTGCAGAAATTACAGGAGTTTCTCTAGGAACTGTTAAATCAAGAATTGCTAGAGCTAGACAAAGGTTACAATTGCAGCTCCAAAAATATTTAGATATTTGATAATTTTAATAGGGTAAATGTAACTTATTACATTCTCTTATAAATTACTAAAAAATTAACCTAAAAAAATCAACAACACTTCAATATCTGCAAAAAAAAAATATTAACCTTACTTTAATAAATAAATATAATTACTAAACTTATTTATCTTTTGTCTAGACAGTGCAAAGTTATGGAAATCTTGATATATAAGGGATTCATAAATTTCTAGGTTATAAACTATTGATTTATAACTATGTGTAGTCAGCCTTTTTCAGTAATACTTTCAATTTTGAAAGCAAATCATTTCTTATAATAACTGTGTACTCTCCAGTTATTTATTTATTTATTTATTTATTTATTTATTTATTAAAAAATTAATCTCTAGTCTATAAGTATGAGTAAAAAATTTAATTTCGACAAATTTAATAATCATCTTCAGAGTGGAAAAAACTATGAAACAAGAAAGATTTGAATTGATAAGTGCATACGTTGATGATGAAGTGACACCATCACAACGTAGAGAAGTAGAAGCTTTATTAGGGACAGATCCAGTTACTAGAGATATTTATCAGAAATTACTACAACTACATTCTAAGTTTCAACAAATGCCAATAGCTCCAACACTAGAACCTGTAGACAAAACCAGTGAACGAGTACTTGAGACAGTTGAGCGTAGATCGAGTAGAAATTTTGTTTTAATTGGTAGTGCAGTTGCTGGTCTATGCATAGCAGTTATATCAGGATTTATGTCTACTACTCGTTCTCCTGTAGTTAAGTTGGCGAATATACCTAATTCTGAAACTCTACAAATTGCTTTAAATGAACCTATTATAGAAATAGTTAACCCAGATAATGTTATGTTAACTGTAAATGAACCATTGCTACAAATTCCCCAAGTACCCATTAAACCTAGAAAAAATTAATAGTAGTAATTATCTGAATTATTATGTTCCTTTAACTTTTACCTGTCCAAAACCCATCAAGTAAGATTTGAGCGCCAAGTAACTCTACCTTTTCTGGTGACATTAAATAACTCCAAACTCTGTATATATATTTTTTATCAGAGCTAAAGGTGTTAATACTTTGTCTTTGATATTCGTTTTTCTCTGGGGGGCATTCCGGATGATAATCTTCTAACTTATCCAATTCTAGCAAAACCTTTGGATTTTTGAATGATAAGACAAATCCATGCACATTACTATCCCCTCTAGTCATTGCCGGATAACCAATAGGTAGTTTATATAACAGACCTTTTGCCACTGCCGGAAAAAACTCCACAACATATTTAGCACAGTAGAACTGATAATTTACCTCCCCTGGTTTGAGAGTACCATAGACAAATACTTGAATATAGTTCACTTTGACATCCTTGCAAGGTTTCGCGGGTCACTACTATTTGTCAGATAAGTAGGCAGTGGACGGACATACCTTAAATGTTGCATTAGAAAAAAACGTTCAAAAACTTGTCATAAAAACAATTATTAAGAATGTATATCACTGAGATGAAACACCCTCTTATTCCAAGATATTTTCTACATAACCCAAATAGCACTGATGTGTATACTAAGATATATTATAGTATACTAGTAACGTATAACTTAAATTAAACTTGTGGTCAAGCCACAAAAATTAATAAATCCGGACTTACGCAAAGGTTCTATATATAGAACCTTGGTAGGTGAAGTTAGCTCTAACACACCCTACCAATAGCGTTCATGGGTAAGTCCTATAAATAATAATCCTTTATATCTGATTCAATGATGTCAGCAATAAATGTTATGGCTTTCTTGTTTCCTCAGTTAACTATAAGTACTTTTTTAGCTGAATTTCCCCTTGATAGTTTATTTTCTACTCAGGGAATAATGGTCATGCTATTAGCTGCTTATGCTGTAGCTATGTGGATGTTTCTTACTAGCGCCCCAAAAGTTTATACAATAATGGTTTCCGACCTGGCGATCGCCCAACAATTATATGAAGGGATGCTAGAGTTACCAGTAGCAGAAGTACCTTTACATTACTACTATAATTATGAACAAACATTAGGAGCAACTGGTATAGATCCACTCTACCTATCAGATAATTATACTTCACTCAACACTACTAACCAAGTAATAGGAGTTTCAGATGGTTTGTGGTATAAATTAATGAAAAATACTCAACTACACATTATCAGTGGAGCAAGTCTAGGTACCAAAAATAACCAACGTCATATTTGTTTTGATAAAGACTGTTTAGAACAAATATTAATGCGCATACAAACACGAGGTCTTAAGTACAAAATCAGGTCTGAAAAACCCCTAAATTTATTAGTTAAAGACTGGAATAATCGAGTAATAGAAATAACAGAAGTCAAGAACTAATTCATTCTAATCAAGAAACTTACCAAGATCAGTCAATGATTTGAGATTTAATCAGCAAGCCCTAGTTAATTATTAATAAAATCATAAGTATTCAACCATGGGATGCTTACATAAAATCATTTTTTATGATGAGAAATCAAGTGGTAAGTAGTCATATTCAAAGATATTCCTAATACTTGAGAAATCCATACTTCAAAAGAACGAACTTTATAATTAGGAAATTCTAAACCATGATGAGATATAGGTTCAACAAGAATAGTAAACATTCCTAAACGATTTCCTGCTAAAACATCAGTAAACAAGCGATCGCCTACCATAGCAACTTTTTCTACTGGTAAATTCATCCCATCAATAGCTTTTTTTAACTTACGACGAGAAGGTTTCCCAGCACCTGTAATATAAGGTATATTAAGTGAATCACCAATTCGACCTACTCGATCTTGACTAATATTATTACTGACTAACCATAAACTTGTTATACTTTTAATTTTTTCTACCCAAACAACTAATTCAGGAGAAGTTTGAGTATGGTGAATTGGCACAAGAGTTTCATCCACATCTAACACTAAACCTTGAATTTGATATTTTTGGAGAATTTCCGATGTGAGACTTAAAACTGAGCCACCCAAAACTAAATTTGGCTGTAAAAGTTTACCCCAAGACATAACATTAATATTTATAACAATAATTTTAAGCAAATAAATGATCATAGGACTTACCCATGAACCCTATTGGCAACTAGTCTTGCCCTTCCCTGGTGCGTCCATTTTTTTCTGGGACTATCCGTCCACAACTATAGTTATAGTCATTCCGAATAAGAATGGGATACTTTTTCAGCTAAAAACCCTTTCACAGCAAGAAAATCTTGTCTCAATCTAAATCAGAATGACTATATTTCAAATAAGAACGGAAAACTTTTTCCGCTGAAACTTAGTTATAGCAAGAAAGACTTGTCTCAATCTAAATTAAAATGACTATAATTAATTTATTGCTGCGTTTTTGTCTCGCTCGTTTTTAGTACGACAGTGTTGAGACATTCCCATTCTCTCACTGAAAGGTTTAATTTACCTCCACTAAAACTACAGCATGAGCACATAAAGGAAGTTAGTTACCAACGACTAATATCATCAGGACTTACGCATAGGCACTACACCCACTGAGAGCGAATGCAATTCGTCACTACATATGGCATTTTCAAGGTTAATTTGGGTAAGTCCTGATCATCTCCGGATAATTAGTGATCAAAAAACTTCCTCCTCTTCCCTCCTGACTCCTATAGGGGCGTTTCATGTCGCGCAGCGTTAAGGAAGTATGCGCAAGCAAAACGGCCTTTCGCCCCTACTTCTCCCTAATTTATTTATACCTATTCAACCGGACATGATCAGAAATTACGCAAAGGCACTATATATAGAGCCTTGGTCCGTTACGAAGCCGACTTTTCATATCGCGAAGCGAAACAAGCCCTACCAATAGCGTTCATGCATAAATCCTCATGATATAATTACTCTGAAATCATGACCATATTTTTCAGCCTTTCCTTCTATCAGTATTCTAAATTGTCTCCAACTTAAATATGATACCTACACCTCTTGGGAGTGGGTTAAAGTTTTTCCCAATAACCAGAAACCTTCAAATATTCTAAAATTATACTTGGTTTTCGTTTTTTATTTCAGTAGATAATTTATGCCAAAAATCTGTTCTGATGTCTTTCAATTTGCCATAAAATTTAGCAACCCTTAATTTATTTTAGGAAAAAAGTTAATAGGCTTTTTCTCTCCTAACTTGTACTTTTCTTGACAGAAAGCTAGGGTGTCATTCCAGAAAAAACGGAGATCAGCAATATAGCTTTGCTCATTGGTATTTTTCTCCCATTGTTATATAGATGCTATAAATTAGGGTTTGCTGAAAAAGTCTTTTCAGGGAGGGAATAGGGAGTAGTAAATAGGGAATAGGGAGTCAGGAGTCACCAGAAATGGGAATTACAGAGGAGGTGGTAGAAATAATTGTCCCTTGACTTTTCTGCCATGGTCAGCCCAAAATCCGAACTTTTTCAGCTTAAACCCCAAAAAAGCTGGTGCTTTTTGCTACCAAAATAAGAATCTTGCCCTTATATGTCAATGCTTTTATAATTAATCAGCAAGCCCTAATTAAATCTAGATTTTATAATTCATAATTTGAGTTTTTAACTTAAGACTTAGAATAGCATATTTATTAAAATAAAATCAACTAAAAATTCGCCCTTCTAGGGCGAGTCTTTAGGTAAGCATTCAATAGCTGAATGCTTACGTCTTTATACCCACAAATTTTTTGGTAAGTATACAAAAAATATTTATTAACAAGTTTCTAATTTTGACTTTTTCGAGGATAAAAACCAAAAATCCAACCAAACTACATACCACAGCTTTGCTAGAGTAATCTACTAATAATAACTGAAATGGATACCAATTACTGAGATGATAACATTCTCTCTACCTCTGCAATAGCAGCCTCATGTTCTCTAGCAGTACGACTAAAAATATGGGTACCATCATAGCGAGCCATAAAATACAAATATTCTGTATCTTCAGGATTAAGAGTTGCTGCCAAACTTGCCTTACCTGGACTAGCAATAGCAGTTGGTGGCAAGCCAGTGTTCATATAAGTATTATAAGGCGAAGGAGTTTCAATCTGACTATAGGTAAGAGGCTGATCTTTCGTTTGACGAATACCAAGACCATATTCTACCGTTGGGTCTGCTGCTAATCTCATACCCTTTTGCAAACGGTTATTAAATACCCCTGAAATTAAGCGACGTTCTTCTGCAACTACAGCTTCCTTTTCTACAATACTTGCCAGACTTACCCACTCATGGAGACTCAATTTTGTTGTCTGGTTCCGGTTTTTCTGATAAACCGGTAAAGCTATTTGCTCAAACTGTCCTAGCATTTGATTAATAATAGCTTCTGGAGTAGTATTTTCGGGTACTATTTTATAAGTATCTGGAAAGAGATAACCCTCTAAATGAGGTATATTACTTGGTAACCATGAAAACTTATCATAGGGAATATTTTTTGTAGCAGCAATAAAATCAGCAGCAGAAAAAAAACCTTCAACTTCAAAATATTCAGCCATTTGTTTAATTGACCATCCTTCGGGAATGACATAACTGAGTTTAACTACATCTCCCTGTAAAATTTTATCTACAATCACCCTTAGTGGTTCTGTAGGTAATAAATTATAAGTTCCAGCTTTAAACTCCAGCTGGGGATTTTGTAGACTCAACCATTTTACCCATAGATTCCAAGCTGTTGCAGAGCGAATGATACCAGCAGCTTCTAAATCTTCACCTATTTGTTGACCATAAGTTCCCACAGGAATTTTAATTGTTACAGCATTTGCTTGTGAAGACTGAATAGATGATGTTGCTGAAACTACTGGTCTACTTACCCAACTCCACCAACTCCAACCCTGCCAAGCGAAAATACTACAGCTTACAGGTAGGATGGCCAAGTAAAAAAAGGCACGATGGGAAATGAGTTCAATACTTTTTTTCATTTGAGTTGGTTAATATTTGGCAACAAAATAGCTCAGAGCTTAAGTTTGTCGTAAAAATTCTGACTTGAACTATTATATCTTAATTACTAGGAGCTAAATCTTTGGTTAAATGACTTAATTTGCTCAAACTTGTAAATACTTTACTTAATATCATCAAACAATTGATTTTCTAGCATTTTTTGAACCATTGGCTGAATTTCCTCAAACTCTTCTTCTGAAATTAATTCCAATTTTCCATTATCACTTTTACGAGCTGGAATCAAAAATGGATCTAATGGTGTATATATAGCGTATTTCTGATCTTCATACAAAAAAGTTGCCAATTCTTCGTAATATTCATTTGCTTCATCATTTTCATCCAGTTCATCTAGTTCATCTTCATCCCACTCTGGTAACTCCCCAGTAACAGTTAAGGTTATTGCTGTTCTTTGCAAGGTCAGGTTTTGTTCTGCGAGGACAACTTTAGCAGTATCAAAAATTTTATCAATTTCTGGTTCATCGCTTACAGGAATACTTGCTTGTTCTATATCTTCTGGCCCCCAAGTAAATATTTCTACAGGTAAATCTAATGGTAGTAACATTACATACTTTTTATCCTTTAACTCTAGAAAGTACACTATAGTACAATTTAGCGTTCGTTCTGCCTCGTCAGTTAGGGTGATATAGGTTTCTTGAGATTGTCCATTTTTTGGTGATTCTGGGGATGAAAACATTTTAGCTATTTTAATTATTTGTTCATTTGACATACTCCCACACTAACCTTGCGGTATAGTTTGGACTTTTCCCTTCCCAGTCTCGCTGTTGCGTCAGACAAGGGTGTATTTTAAGGACGAGATGCCCCACCGCCCTATTTTGATATTTATGGCTGTGTATCACAACACACCACAATTTTACAGTGCTAATAGGAATAGGTTCTTTCTAATAATTCTTTAGGGACGGTTTTCCCACAATTTGAGAAATCTTGGCTTGTGCCTTTTGAATTCACACCTATCGTTTTTTGCCTAGTATTTAAGTCTTACGGACAATCTAACGGTAAGGCGTTGAGAGTTAGAATAGTTAAGAATTGACTTCAACCATCGATTGTAGATTAATTTGCTTAATTTTGTTATATTTAAGTTAAGTTTTCCTAGGCAATAACTTCAGATTTTGATCATAACTTCTTAGCAGTTTGAAAGTAGAAATATTTTCTTTTACCCGCTATTTTTGTATGTTGTTTGCAAACTTAGTATCATAGCTTTCAGCAGCCTTTTACTTTGTTTTTTATTATGTTATCTTAACTTTGCTTTGAGGAATTCCCCACTATACTTAATAAACAGGAAAACTACTTATTAAGAAAGTCTAATATAAGCAAAGTTTTTCACAAAAAGTAAAATCATAAAAAAACCTCTTCTATTCGGAATTTTGTACTTTCTAAGTTTGAATAAGTCGCCAATTCAATCACTACTCTACTCTTAGGTACTTATATTTTCATTGCTATTAATCAAAATGAGTCTTGACTCAATCTAGATATATTGCAATTTTTAGCTTGTTAACTGAGTATTTTTTCTCTGCGTTTATCAAGCCATTGTTGCAAAATCAATGCTGCTGCCTTTCTATCAATTAAACCCTTATTTTGAGAAGGAGAAATATTAGCAGCCTTCAACATTTCCTCAGCTTGAACCGAAGTAAAACGTTCATCAATATATTCTAAAGGTAATTCAAGAGTCTGTGACAACCTTTGAGCATATCTTTGTACTTCCCTACCTTGGAAACCTATAGAACCATTCATAGAATAGGGTAAACCAACGACAAGAAGTTGTACCTCACGTTCTTGGACAAGAGTTTGCAATTGAGCTATATCTTGCTTAAATGAAGTCCGCTTGATAGTTGTAATACCAGTAGAAATTAAACCAGTACCATCACATCCTGCGACTCCCATACGTTTTCTACCTACATCCAAACCTAGGGCTGAAATCCGATCTTGAGGCATTAAGAATTATACTCCTTTTTCTATTAAGAATTTAGCTGAATTACAAACTGAAAAATCATAATTATTAGATTTTTTGATCATCATTATTCTTGGCACTTTTTGAATGAGGAGGTATAAATTCTGATACAGAATTCAGTGTTTCATTTTTTCCTTCCCAATAATGGCTATTATTAGTATTTTTCTGGGAGTTAGTACGGATATATTTTTTATTTCGCATCATTTTTAACAAAGAACTACGACTAGGAACTGGTTTGCGAGCTGGTTGCAAACTTTGCAGAACTTGTGAAAGTTGGAGTTCAGAAATGACTGACTTAGACTCCCGAATTTTATGCCAAACAGAACGAGACATTAACAAAGTATGTTCAATTTGTTTAGCTTTTATTTGTTCTAAATATGCTTCACGTTCAGGTTGATAATCAGCAGAAATAAGTTGCAAAGATTGATTAGGAAAATCTTGAGCCAATGTTGCCATTTGTGATAATAATTCTGGATATAACCAAGTATAAGCTGGATGTACAGTTAACTCAGCTATGTGTGGTTGTGTACCATTGCGGCATAATTTTACTTGGAAGTAACCTATTGCTGCCTTGCGTTGAGGTTCAAAAACATAACCACTTACCAATTCAGTATGATTAAGCCATTGTCTGACTTCTTCAATCAAACCACTAAAAAAGCTAGTTTGAAAGTCTTGGATATGACGGTCAAATACTTGGCGTACCAAAGGTGGCATCGATACTGTATCTAATTGATAGAGCAACTGAGCATCAGCATTACTAACAGGCAGTAAGTTGGGTAAATTTGGCTGTGAAAGAGCTAAATCTTGTAATTGTTGGGGAGTAATTGTCCAGTAAGTAATTTGAGCCAATGGCTGAAAACCATTTTGGCGATACAGTGCCATTGTACTTTTATCATTGACATTAACTTGTAACAACCATGTTCGTGCTTCCCAAATTTTTTCAAAGCAGTATCGAAGTAGTTGAGAACCTATTCCTCTAGTATTTCCTGCTTCTTGGATAAATATTCTTTCTACTTGCCAACTACTGCGAGTCCGATTACTTGGAGAAACTTGGATTGCCCCCTTAACTTGTCCATCTACTTCTGCCACATAAGAGGTTAACAAATCTTTGTAGGGATTAGGGAAAAGGCTCAAGAATTTTATTGGCCAGTACCAACGATGAATTGCTGGCAAGTTCTGGTTAAAGTGAATGGGAGAGAGATTAAAAGTAAGCTCTTGGTGGCCATTTTGGGCTTCTGGAGTTCCCTGACATAGCTTTTCGATAGCTTTTAGGTCTTGGTACTCTAGAGGACGAATGACCACCTGGCTTTGTTTTTGGTGGATTAAAGGTTTCATGATTTTATATTCTTGGTTTTGGGATGCTTACTTGACATAATCCCCGACCCACAGGTATGAGGGTCCCTATCAAGCCTTAGCTCTTCGGTAGGTTGAGGTTTTACTTGGAAAAAGATTAATAACATCTATCAAGGGAGCAAGATGTTTCCACTGTTCCCTTGACTAAAATAATTATAATAAGCCACCATGACAATCAACTTTCTGTCTTATGATGATGATGGTCGAATCAGAACTATAGGGGTTTGCTCATTAGCATTTCCTGCGGGATTACTTCTCAAAGCTTCTTCTAGTAAAGAGTGAGATATTTTAGGGGTTGCTGCTAATATTTTAACTGCTTTCAAGTCGTTAACGTCTACTATTGCTGCGCCTAAACCTGTTGCTTGTTGTATTTGTTCTACTACTTGCTGAGGATTTTCTGGGCCTAAAACTATAAATTGGTCATAAGGAGGTAAAGTTCCGGTCACATCATCTATTAGTCTGGCTTGTTGTCCAGCAAATTGGTAGAACATTCCTGGTTTACCTAATATTTTGGCAATGGAGCCTCCTAAAAAAGCTATTAATACTCTGATTGGCCCAACAATATCTACTAGAGTTTGCATCCCACAAGCTGTGGCCAAACTTGAGGTGGGCATAAAGAAGTAACAAATACGTTTGGCCACCCATCCTGGTTTAACATTTGTGGGGTGACGAAAACGCCCTTGTATTAGGGCTAGAGGTGTTTCACCTATGGTAACTATGTCTCCTTTTTGAGCATGAGGAATTACATAATGTTTAATAATTTCTATAGGGTCATCTAACTGAGTTAATAGGTGAGTGGGAATGGGAAATACTTTTGCATTTGTTACTTGTCGCTGATTTGGTTTAGAGTTAGGGTCAGGAAATTTTAGGGGGACTATAATATGCTGTACTTTGGGAATTCGACCGCCTGGTCCATAAGTAATATAATTTACTTTAATCCAAGCAGAATTTAGTTGCTTTAGGTTATTACCTTGAATATCAATTGATATTTTGAGTTTTGTCTTTTTTCCTATTTTTACTATATAAGCAAACCAATAATTATCGGCTCTAGCTAGGGCATCTTTATGGAAAGGAACAATTTGAATTTGATAATTTACTCCTTCTAAGCTTCCACTAGATAGAAGTCTGACTTTTGCTTGTACTTCTGGTACCATAATTTCTAGGTTTTTAGTCTGGTTGCATAATTCCATTTCACCTAATAAAAGATACCTTTCTGGTTCTGCAACTACTAAATTCCAATCTCGAGAGGTTAGTTCTAAATCATTCCCTGGACGATTACGATATTGCAATTCTATTGCTAACCAGGTTAAAGTTATAAGTATGGCTAAAATAATAACTCCTGTTGTTAAAATTTCTGTAATCACCTAATCTCCTACTAAATATTATTTTAACTAAGTTTACTTAATATAATTTCCTTCATTTTATTTGAAAATCCTGTTGATTCTAAATAAGTCTAGTTTATTTAGGCAACTATTAGGAATATATTCATTCTTGACATATGTTATAAAATATGATATGTAAATATACTTTTCGTGCCAAAACTTTTATTCCTTTTTATTTTGGCGAAACTATAACGTCTGAGTTAGTCAATTATTATTGATGGTCATACCCCTAGGGCTAGTAACTGCCAATATGGTTTACTTAGGGCTTGCTGAAAAAGTCTTTTTTTAGGAGCAGGGGACCTACCCCTAATGTCTTCCAGGAGGAGATGTAGGGACGTTTTGCTAACGCAAAGCTCCGCTAAGGCTACGGGACATGAAACACATTTTTGTTATGCAACCTCCCTACAGAGGAACAGGAAATTGATAGAGAAGGTAGTCGGATATATTTGTACCTTGATTTTTCTGCCTAGGGAGCGCCCAAAATACTAACTTTTTTAGCCTTTTACCACCGAAGTTCTGGTACTTTTTGCTGACCAAATAAGACTAAAGCTTTTATGTGTCAATGCTTTTATAATTAATCAGCAAGTCCTATTTAATTTTACCATGGGGGAGAAAATTTGGGAATGGGAGGTTTTTCTGTCTCATAGAGCTAGTGGTGAGTTCCACAGATATTGCAGGTGAATGTAACGGATGGGTTGTTTGTGGGGCAATTGCTCTTCTAATATTTCCAGAGGGAAAAAGGCGATCGCTTATGCTGGGGAATTGATGAGAGAGGAAGAAGTATTACTATTACGATAGGGATGGTTAAAAGATGATCATCAAAGACCATAAACTGATGTCGGGAGCCAGAAAAAGGTCCATCAAATCCCACTAGTTAAATCAATTGCTCCTAAAATTGTCTCTGCCTAGGGCGATCGCTTATCAAATACGGTTGGTTTGGGAGGGGCGATCGCTAGTTTATAGTCAAGACTTTAGTCTGACAGCGCTTTTCAAATTGATGAACTACATCGCTATAACCAAAACCTTGTAGGGACGTTGCATGTAACGTCCCTACTGTGGTCTACCGACATGAAAACTGCTGTATAGAGTTGATAGTGGGTTCCCTAGGTGAAGTTAGTAACGGATAGGGGCGTTGCTGGAGCGATCGCTCTTGTCAATATCTTCAAGAGG
>JAKQYF010000146.1 GCA_023356535.1 Trichodesmium sp. MAG_R03
TCCCAAACGTTTTTCCAAACTTATTCGTTGTTTGTTAATTTCCTGTAATTTTTCCTCTTTTAATCTCGGAGTAACAGCTTGCATATCTTGTAAACGTTGCTCCAAAGTCTGACCTTGTTCCCGGAGAGCTTTTAAAGTATTATTTTGTAGAGTAGGTGTAAGATTTTGAGTATCTTGCAAACGTTGTGTTAAACTTTCAGCTTTAGTTGTCAAACCATTTATTTCTAATTGGGTCCGTTGACTTTCGAGCTTTTGAGTATCTACTGCTTGAGTTTGCAGAAGAATTAGCTTTTGTTGTTGTAACTCTAACTGTTTTTTGAGTTGAGATGGATTAATAGTTGCCAGTGCCTCATCTTTCTTAACACACTCTCCATCCCTAATTTTCAGAGATTCTAAATTACCTTGAATTGCTGATTGAAATTCTACCACTTGTCGGGGACGAATTAATACCCCTTTTCCAGTTACTGTAATAGGTATTTTGCCAAAAATACTCCATAAAATACCAACTAACACTAAACCACCAAATATAGCAAAAGATAGCCAGTCTTTGATATTAACTACTTGTATTAATTGGTCAAATTCTTCAGGAGAAGATATTTGTTCCCATGACTCTTGAGGAAATATAGAAGGTTTTGGGGAATCAGTTTTCGGGAGTTCAGTAGTCATTTGTTTTCAACTATTATTATTTTAAGTGCAACACCAGGATCTTAGGATAATTTTACGCTAATTATTGCCTATTTAGGTTCAGGTTATACCTCCTATCTCCTGCTCATAAGTATACCCTTGACAGGGAGAAAGTGAGAAGGTTACACTTAAAGATGAAGTCAGGACTTACGCAACGGCACTAATGGTAGTGGCAATATCTTGAAAATGACATTTTTTTGCACCATATATAGCGGTATGGCGTAAGTCCTGGAAGTATTTTATAACAATAGAACCTCACGGGCACTACACCCGGTGAGGGCGAATGCCATTCACCCCTACATATGGCGTTTTCAAGGTGAATTTGCGTAAGTCCTGAACAAATGAAAAAAATTAGCTAGGAAGCAAATGAGTTAGAAGAATTGATAGCAAAACAAAGAGCTAGATTTTCACATAATCTATAGGAACCGAAACCAATGTCCTACAGTGAATTTAAAACCATATCTGAGGTAAGCGATCGCTTTCAAAAGAGAGTTGACGAGTCAAAAAATTTATTTGCTGACATTCCTCCTGTAAAAGTCAGAGAATTTTTGCAACAAATCTTAGAAAGAAATATTCCCCTGGCAAGTGCTATCAATACAGAAAAAGCTCGTTCTGAACTTTTAATTGCGCCTACCCTATTGGAAATCCGACATATGTTTAAAAATGAAGTAGGTTTTTTTCTGGTTCAGAATTCAATATCGATTTTGAGTTAGGATAAAACGGTTATTGTGGCTTTATTTTGACAGCTTCAAGAGAAATTTATGAAATATGCCGACCAGTGTTGACATTAGTTGAAGCCAAGAATGAAAATATTAAAGGAGGTTTAGCCCAGTGTATGGCTGAAATGATTGCTGCTCAAAAATTTAACTTGAGAGAAAATATAAATTTGCCCATTTATGGAGCCGTAACAACAAATAATCTGGCAGTTTCTGAGCTTAGAAGGTAATCTTCTCTGTATCGATCTGTGTCAATACTATATTAGAGACACCGAAAAACTTTTGGCTATTTTATCTCATCCGTTTCAGGAATATCTCGGTTATGATAGCATGAGCTTAACCTCATCTATTCCAGAGTGAGAATTTGCAGCGATCAGATCGAGCCATAGAATTATTAATTTTAAGTACTTGCCAGACAGCATTTGGAGATCAACGAGTAGCATTTGGTTTAGCTGAAGTTGCAGTTTGGGCAGGCGCTCGTAGTGTTTTAGAGAGTTTATGAAGTATAAATAATGCCTCTTTTATATAACTTTAATCCTTACCTGTACTAACTTTTAGTCGTTTAGGACTAAAAAATCAACAGAAAGTTCAGTAATAGGTTCTACAAAACAACTTTTTCACTAAAAATATAACTGATCACTCCGCCAAAATGCCCTGACTAATTTAATATCATCGTAAGTATAACGCTCTTGTAAATACTCATAAATAGGCTTCAATTTTTCATCCCCTACTTTTTCTATTGCTGCAATAATTTCTTTCTGAATTTTTGGCTTTACCAACCTATCAATATCTATGGCTTGTTCCTTTTCTATCAACTCAGCTAAATGACCAACAATTCTACTAATTTTCACTCCCCTTTCATTAGCAATAGCATCAATACTTAATCCTTTTTTATATAATTCTAATGTTTTTATTTGCGTCAGAGAAGGAAAATTATCCACAACTTTTGCTAGCTCTCGAATAGGTTCCGACTTAATAGGTAAACTATACTCCAAACAATAATTTTTAATCTTCTCAATAAACTTTTTACCATACTTATTCAGCTTCCAATTACCTACTCCAGAAATATTCATAAATTCATCCAAAGTTTGGGGGCGTTTTTTAGCCATTTGTTGTAATGTTGTATCTTGAAAAACCACAGTAGGAGGAACACTTTGTTCATCAGCAATTCTTTTGCGCAATGTCCGTAATTCTTCAAATAATCTTTGTTCATCTACAGCTAAAGAAGTAGTAGTTTTCTCAATTTGACGCTTCTTTTCTATAGCAATTTCTACCTTAGCTTTTCTACCCATTACCTCCCAACTATTTTGATTAAGTTTCAACACCGAATAACCATCAGTTGTTTCATCCATTAAACCTTGATGTAAAAGAGATTTTGCTAAATTTTTCCATTCCTCCACAGTTCTATCTTTGCCAATGCCATAAGTAGAAAGTTGATCATGTCTCTTATTTAAAACTTTCTGACTTTTAGAACCTCTTAAAATATCAATAATATAAATCATGCCAAACCTTTCCTTAGTTCTCGCCACACAAGACAAAAATTTCATTGCTTCAATAGTCCAATCTTCAATTGGCTTGGGATATTTACAATTATCACAATTCCCGCAATTTCCCAGAAAATCTTCCCCAAAATAGCTTAACAAAATTCGATGGCGACATTCGCTAGCTTCAGCATAATTAATAATTCTTCTTAACTGTTGTTCGGCAATTCTTTGTTCTTGTTCATCAACTTTTTGACCGATTAAATATTCAATACTTTTCTTATCGCCATAGCTAAAAAACAGAATACATTGAGCAGGCTCTCCATCTCGACCAGACCTACCAGTTTCCTGATAATAACCTTCTATATTTTTAGGGAGGTCATAGTGAATCACAAACCTGACATCTGGTTTATCAATTCCCATACCAAAAGCAACAGTTGCCACAATAACATCAACATCATCTCTAATAAATTTAGTCTGATTAATGCTTCTTTCCTCATCACTCATACCAGCATGATAAGGCAAAGCAGATACATGATTTTGCCGTAATTTATAAGCAATTTCATCAACCCGTTTGCGACTATTACAATAGATTATTCCTGAACTACCAATTGTTCTAATTATTTGTAATGTTTCCGCAAAAGTATTTTTAGTATTAGTTTTTTGGCGCACTTCATAATATAAGTTGGAACGGAAAAAACTAGCGATATGAATATAGGGTTTATGTAAATTTAATTGAGTAATAATATCTTCTCTAACTCGTTTTGTCGCTGTAGCAGTTAAAGCCATCATTGGCACATCTGGATAAATTTCTCTTAGGAGTTGTAACTGTCGATATTCTGGGCGAAAGTCATGACCCCATTCTGAAACACAATGAGCTTCATCTATGGCAAAAGTAGATATACTTTGCTGGGAATTAATTAACTCTAAAAATGGTAAAAATTTTTCTGATAATAATCTCTCTGGCGCCACATATAAAAGTTTGATTTTTCCCTGGATAATATTTGTTTCTCGCCTACGAGTTTCAGTTAAGCTTAAAGTGCTATTTAAAAATGTGGCAGCAATACCATTATCTTGCAAAGATTCTACTTGGTCTTGCATTAAAGAAATTAGGGGAGATACTACTATTGTTAAGCCTAGTTTGAGTAATGCTGGCAATTGAAAACATAAAGATTTTCCTCCACCAGTAGGCATAATAATTAATAGGTCTTTTTGTTGAAGTGCTGTTTCAATAATTTCTTTTTGACCAAGACGGAATGAGTCATAACCAAAGTAATTTTTCAGATATTGTTCTAATGATAGTTGATTAAATTCTGATTTGTTTGGCACTGACATAGTTATAATTTATTTAATTAATTAATTTAATATTTATGTTATTGTAGGTTGGGTTAAGCGCCAGCGCAACCCAACAAAAGTATCTAAGTGCCTAGCCAAAATTAATTACCATTATTTCTTCCCTGTAATTTTTACAACTGTAGCCTGTTCATGACCTAGAGTCTGTGTAATTTAATTTTGCACAACTACTTACCAATTTGAGATTTATAGACGTTGATTTGTAACAAACGTTTATTGACTTGGTAAATTCCTAGGCAAATGCAGCGCTTTCCATTGTTATGAGGTACACCCACCCGGGCAAGATGTCCGCACTATATAATTTGTACCATTTACCCTCTACATCATTTGTCCAAAATCTGCTGTCAATTATTAAAGTGGATAAATATTAGAGTAATTAACTACTAATATTAATAGCAGGACTTACCCAAGGGCACTATATATAGATCCTGGGTCCGTTACGAAGTCCGCAATTCAAGTCGCGAAGCGTTCGCTCCGCTTGGGGTCAGCAAAACACACACTACCAATAGCGTTCATGCGTAAGTCCTCAATAAGTGAAAATTTCCTAAGTTGATAAGTTTAATTCTCGTGTTTTTTATTTAATTTTTTGCTTTTAAGTTGAATTCTATTCTTTTCATGAAGAAGACCATTATCAGCTTGTTAATTTGGGATGGAAGAATAACAATATTCGAATTTATGGTTGTGCTATTCATGCCAATATTTTTGATAGCAATATTTCAAAATATAACATTAAAGTAGTATAAAAAATGTAGCTTGGCAAGTATGTAGGACTTGCAGATCCTATATAATACCAGACATTCCGCAGATATTCATCTATCTTCATCTATATTTACATTTTTAAAGAAGCTTGTAGGAAAAACCCTCATTATAGAACTCAATATCAATAAAATTTCTTAATAACTAATTTTTGATCAGGACTTACCCACGGACACTACACGAGGGTGAGGGCGAATGCCATTCGCCCCTGGATATGTCGTTTTCAAGGTGAAGCGTGCGTAAGTCCTGTTCATAAAAAAACGAGAATCTTGTCCTCGCTTTTTGATCGCCATTTTAGGCTATATCAATGATTCCCGATATCACTCAAGTGAATATCTACTACACTGACATAGAAGTAGAACTCGATGCTGCCAACTCTTGTAAACGTTCCTGTTGATCTTGGGTAATGCAAGCTTGAATCACATTTTCTATATTTCCCTCCAAAAGAGGTGCAAGAGAAAAGTTATGATTTAAGCGATGATCAGTTACTCTATTGTCTTTATAATTATAAGTACGAATTTTTTCAGAACGGGAACCAGTACCTACTTGCGATCGCCTCACAGAACTCACTTCTGCTTGTTGTTCCTGCAACTTCATCTCATAAAGTTTAGCCCGCAAAATCTGCATGGCTCGCTCTCTGTTTTGTAGCTGGCTCCGCTCTTGGGTACAAAAAATTCTAATTCCCGTAGGCTTATGAAATAAATCTACAGCAGTTTCAACCTTGTTGACATTTTGTCCACCAGCTCCACCAGAACGAGCAGTTGACAATTCAATATCCTTTTGGTCTATTTCAACTTCCACATCATCCACCTCTGGCATGATCGCCACCGTAGCAGTAGAAGTATGCACCCTTCCACCTGCTTCTGTTACTGGAACTCTTTGAACCCGATGAACTCCTGCTTCAAATTTCAGCTTACTATAAACCTGCTCCCCTTTAATTTCTAAAATTGCTTCTTTAAAACCGCCCATATCTGCTAAAGATTCACTCAGCAAACTCACCTTCCAATTTTGGGTATCTGAGTAGCGGGAGTACATTCTCACCATATCCCCTGCCCAAATACTAGCTTCATCTCCTCCTGTACCAGCTCTAATCTCCAACATAATATTCTTATCATCGTTAGGGTCTCGTGGTAGTAGAGCAATTTTCATTTGAGTTTCCAAAGATTCTAGTT
The DNA here is from genome assembly GCA_023356535.1 of Trichodesmium sp. MAG_R03. Taxonomy (GTDB): domain Bacteria; phylum Cyanobacteriota; class Cyanobacteriia; order Cyanobacteriales; family Microcoleaceae; genus Trichodesmium. Next base: position 6,163 of record JAKQYF010000146.1, read on the forward strand.
TGGCTTCCAACTCATCCACTTCCACCTTAGCCATCTCTTGCATTTCTAGGTCACCAACAGCTTCTTTCAATATTTCCTTAGCATCAGCTAATTCTTCTCGGGCATTTTTCCACTCTGTATAATAATTTACAACTTCTTCCAGAGAAGAGCGTGCCTTAGCTACTTTTTGGAACTCATTAGGGTCTTTAGCAATATCTGGATCAGCCAAACGCAGAGTCAACTCATTATAGGTTTGCTCTACAGATTGTAATTTATCTAATAAATATCTTTCAGTCATTGTCAGTTGTCCTTTATTTTGTTTTAGCTATTTATTTGTAAGGAACTTTATTTAATATCTTAATGTTAATTGTTATATGTAATATTTGACCAAGGAATAAGGTTTAAAGCCTCTTTATCTTGTCTCCTAATCACAGAAATTACAGACAACTAATTAAGGACAATTGACATTTTAGCTATTTCTTACCCTTACCTTTTTTAGATTTAGTAGATTTAGATTTAGTAGATTTAGAGCCACCACCCTCTTGTTTACTATATTTACGCATAAACCTTTCAACTCTTCCTTCAGTATCAATAATTTTCTGAGTACCTGTAAAATAGGGATGATTTCCCGACCAAACATCAACATGAATTTCCGATTTTGTAGAACCAACTGTCATTACAACTTCACCGTTACAATAAACTTTCGCTTCTGAATACCATTCAGGATGAATATCAGCTTTAGGCATTTTCCTTACTCCAATTAATTACAAATATTTTCTTTACTCTTAACTATTACTCTTAACTATTTTAACTTATACCATTTCTCCAAGAAGTTGCGCTTAATAAAAGATAACAACTATCAGTAAAATACTTGTATCGGTAAGAATTATTAAGTGCATTGTTACAGAGAAATGGTATTAATTCTATGAAGTAGTTCTTTAAGAGAATTTAATTAATCAATAGACTAGACTCTCATAATTTGAGGTAAGAATAACCCACCCCTAAAGCTTCCTTTCCGACAAAGGAATGGGGGTAGACTGAGGTTGATTCAGCAGCTTATGAAACGTCAACCCGCATCGGAGCTACAGCTCATTAGAAATCTCCCCATTTTTAGGCCGAGGAGGAGTCAAAATTGTCTTTATTGTATCAAATTCTTTGCTAATTATTAATGGTTTTTCTATATAAATTGGCAAATTAACTTTTGCCTCTGAGATATATAGTACTCCCCATTAATAACATAGACATTGTTACTCTTCTAAAATATAGTCCCTACTGGGAATTTAACTTCTAACTTCTGAGTTAGCTATATTTATATCAGGACTTACGCCAAGGCTCTATATATAGTGCCTTGGTGTGTTACAAAGTGCGCAATTCAAGTCGCGAAGCATTAGGGCAGCTTGGCGTCAGCAAAACACACCCTACAAATAGCGTTCATAGGTAAGTCTTATATATATTACCGTTTAGAGTATTGAGATGCTTTACGGGCCTTGCGTAAACCATACTTTTTCCGTTCCTTAGCACGAGGATCGCGAGTCAAATATCCTTCTGTCTTCAGAGGTTTACGATTATCTGGGTCTAATTGGCACAAGGCCCTAGCCACACCTAATCTAATTGACTCAGCTTGTCCTGTTAATCCACCTCCTATCGCTTTAACTAGAATGTCATATTCATTTTCCAAACCTAACATTTCTAGTGGAGCTTTTGCAGATGATAAATAACTATGATTATATTGCAAATATAGTTCACCTTCTTTACCATTAATAATCAATTTACCTGTACCTGGAACTAAGCGTACGGATGCGACAGAACACTTACGACGACCAGTGCCCCAGTATATAGCACGACCACTGTCTTTTGCTTGCATTATTTTTCTCCTCCTGGAATAGTTTGAATAGTTAATTTTTCAGGCTTTTGAGCTTCGTGAGGATGATTAGGACCGGGATAAACTTTTAACTTGCTGTGAAGTTTTCTGCCTAAAGAATTTTTGGGCAGCATTCCAAAAACTGCCTCCTCAATAATTCTTTGAGGCAAACGAGCTTGTAATTTAGAAAAAACCTCTGTTTTCATACCACCAGGCCTTCCCGAATGGCGACGATAAAGTTTCTGACTACTTTTCTTACCAGTTACAGCTACTTTTTCAGCATTAACTACAATTACAAAATCTCCTGTATCCATATGAGGAGTATAAGTAGGCTTATTTTTACCTCTAATAATCGTGGCAATAGAAGTTGCCAATCTCCCTAGACGCTGACCTTCAGCATCAATAATGTACCATTTTTTGCCTTCGACATCCTGTGGTGGCAAGTAAGTTTTATTCATTATTTTCTTAATTAGTTATTGTTTTTGAACTGTTTATATTTGTCTTGATTTTCTTGACAAATAGCGCCAGAACTGATAACTTGCGTATTAACTAGCTATAGCAATTTCATTGAATTTACCTAAAAAACCTAGCTGTTTTTAGGCACAAAATCATCCATGGAAGAGATAACAGTTTTAATTTGCTCATAACGATATATAGTGTTTTTAAAAATCAACAGGACTTACACACACTTCACCTTGAAAACGCCATATGTAGGGGCGAATAGCATTCGCCCTCACCCTCCTGTAGTGCCCGTGCGTAAGTCCTGATCAATAAACACTACATATAAATATCTATGATCAAGAAGCGCAATAAAGCCTAGTTTCTTGATAATTACCCACAGTTTCTTGACAACATCCGTTGGCCCTGAGTCCCCTATTCCTGAGGACAACTTTTTCAGTGAACTCTAATTAGTGAGCGCTGACCACTTCTTTAAATTAACCAAAGATAAATTTAGGCATAGTATTATACCAAACTTCCCGAGGAAAAGGAAATTCTGGATAACCAACCCGCAATAAACAAAGACCACTAGCTGGAGCTGAGTGCTTCACAATATCCCTTCTTTGATTAACCCAAATATCTGTAAAGCTTTCCAGCGATCGCTCTTCTTGGCCCACTTGAATAAGTAATCCAACCAATAACCGCATCATTCCATACAAAAACCCACTTGCTTGAACCTCTATGTGGATCAATGAACCAACTCTATCACACATTACCCCTTGTACATCTACCCAAGAATGGGGACGAGAGGAGCCCGCTCTTTGAAAAGCAGCCAAATGATGACGGCCAATCAAAGGATTTAAAGCTGCTTGAATCAATTGTGTGTCTAAAGATGCTTGATAATAATGCCAAACAAAAGGCATCACAAACAAATTCGGTTGTTTATCTGTATAAATAGTGTAGCGATAACGTCGCCAAATCGCCGTAAACCGAGAGTGCCAAGTAGAATCTACTCTAGCGGAACCTCTAATCAAGATATCATTAGCCAATCGTGAATTGAGAATAGATGCCCACTTATGAGCCGGAATAGGACCTGGAACATCAAAATGAGCAACTTGAGCTGCCGCATGAACCCCCGCATCTGTTCTACCCGCCCCATGTAAAGTCACAGTTTTATTAATGACAGAAGCAATAGTATTCTCAATCTCTTCTTGGACAGTTCGTTGATTTGGCTGTCTTTGCCACCCATGAAAATAAGTACCTTGATATTGAATCACAAGGGCAACGCGTTGAACTAAAGTTTGGTTATCAGCCATGAGAGAATTAACAGTTTCTAAAGCTTAAAAGTCAATATTTATGACCATTAAATTCTGACTTTTAAATAATCAAATTAACCTTTTCTAAATTCCCATTGCCCGCTACCATCAACCTTAAATTAGTTCAATAATTGCCATTTCAGCATTATCTCCACGACGGTGAATAGTCCTCAAAACACGTGTATAACCTCCATTGCGAGAACCATATCTTTCTTGTGCCTCCTTAAATAAATAGTGCACTAGATTTTTGTCATAGAGATAACCCAAAGCACGACGACGGGATGCTAAGGAACCATCCTTTGCCAAAGTAATCATTCTTTCAACTTCTGACTGTACAGCTTTAGCACGAGCTTTTGTTGTTTTAATTTGACCATGACGAATTAATTGAGTTGCCAGAGATCGCAGCAGAGAGCGACGCTGGTCTGTTGGTTTACCTAACTTCGGAACACGACAACTATGACGCATGACTACCTTAAATACTTAGAATATTTTAACTAATGTTTAGGAAATGTTTATAATTAGTCTCTAGCCTACTTTTATTAGCAGTTAAAAGAACTTAATTGTACAAGTTTAAATGTAATAGCATTTCCGATTATTTACGTTTTTTCCTCATTTCTAAGTAGCTTTAGCTACTTTTTCTTGGGGTAAAGTTATTCCCAAGCGCTTTTGTAAAGCTTCTATGACTTCTTCTGCAGACTTTTGACCAAAGTTTTTGATTTCTAACAAATCTTCTTGACTGTAATCTAGCAGGTCTGCAACTGAGTTGATTTGAGCCCTTTTTAGACAATTATAAGCCCGAACCGATAACTGTAATTCCTCTATTGGGATCTGACTTGTTGGGTCCGTCGGTTCTCCTGATGGAATATCTGCCATATTGGTAATATCTTTGAGTGGTTCAAACAAACCCATTAAGATACCAGCGGCATTACTCAAGGCATCTTGAGGCGTATAACTGCCATTAGTCCAAATATCCATAATTAGTCGGTCTTGTTCTAAAGAATCACCTATATGGGCATCCTCAATCGTATAGTTAACTTTACGAACTGGCATAAAAATAGCATCTATTTGCAAAAAATCGAGAGTTGCTACATCATCACGAGTACGATCTACTGCTTTATAACCAGTTCCTTTTTCAATTCTAAATTCCATCTCCAGAATTGCTCCTGGGGATAGAGTAGCAATATATTGACTGCGATCTATTACTTCAACCTCTGAAGGTACATCAAATCGATCAGCTGTTACTGTCGCTGGTCCTTCTATCCGTAATCTACCAATTTGTGGTTGATTAGAATAGCTCTTGAGAACAACCTCTTTCATATTCAGCATGATTTCTAGAACATCTTCTCTTACCCCCTTAATTGTGGCAAATTCATGATTAACTCCAGCTATCCTTATTGATGTAACAGCTGTTCCTTCTAAGTTAGATAGCAGAACCCGCCTTAGTGCATTTCCTACTGTTGTACCTTGACCACGAGCTAGTGGTTCTATAATAAATTTTCCGTACTGACTTCTATCTTTGTCAGTTTTAGACTCTACACACTCGTAATGAAATTGCGCCACGGAGTAACCTCCCTTTTCCATTGAATCCCAGAGTTCATAATTTACTAGACTCTACGCCGTTTTGGTGGACGGCAACCATTATGAGGAATTGGGGTAATATCTCGAATCAAAGTTATTTCTAGACCTGTCCCCTGTAAAGCCCTAATGGCAGTTTCTCTTCCTGCCCCTGGACCACTTACCATTACTTGAACCTGACGCATTCCTTGATCGTTAGCTCGGCGTGCTGCACTTTCTGCTGCTGTTTGTGCTGCAAAGGGAGTTCCTTTTTTGGCCCCTTTGAAACCACTTGAACCTGCCGAGGCCCAAGAAATTACTTCACCATTTAGATCAGCAATAGTTATAATCGTATTATTGAAGGTAGACTGGATATAAGCCACCCCATTAGGTACATTCTTTTTTTGTTTTTTTTGGCCTGTTTTTTTGCTTGGTTGTCGTGCCATATCTATCTTTATGAGTGGGATATCAAGTGAATAATGTACTTTTTAACAACAAGTAGACTGACTTCTAATTTCATCAGAATTTTTTTGAGTATTCTGATAACTATAGTTATTAAATCCTTAATGACTAGAAAGAATTTTATTGGTTTTAGATTACAGAATCTGTTAGCTATTTACTTTGCTTGCCTAGCTATTAAATTTTCCATACAACATTATAGTCTTAATACTAGCAGCAATCCTTAACAGATATAGTCAACTTGTTAATTTGATGATTTATATGTTTGGATCTAGAATTTTTTTACCCTCAGTTTAGAACTATGAGTCTACAATTATTACAAAAGTAAAAATAGCTAATCTTTTAGTTTTCCCCCTTGTGCAAATATTTCTTAGAGAAGTCTATAAAATTAACCAGGAATAAATTTTTATCTCCTGAATAATACTTAATAATCGTAAGAATTCAGATATCTCAAACCCAGTCAGAGATTCAATTCTGAAAATGACTGACTCAGGAATTTCGTATGTCTCATTCTCAAATAATGACGAAAATTAAGGTTTGTAGCCATTGATAATTGAGAATATAATCAGGGAAGTAATAACCGGAAAAACTTATCCGTCAAGACTTATAGGCTTTTCCAGAGCACCTGAATCCTTACTAATAATCAGACAAGAATAATTGACTTTTCAAATTGACAATCTGATTCAATTAATGTTGTCAATTTAACTAAGTTATATTACTATAATTAACATCAATTATTTATAATCTCAGCTAGTTTGCTTGAATTGAAAGTAAAAGTATTTGTATATAAGTTAGCTATATATAACTTATATATAAGCAGAAAATTTAATCAAATAATGATCATTATTCAAGCTGTAAGTCAATCTGACTCAGAGTTTATTTAATTAGAAAATTAAGCATTGGTAAATTAAGGGATGAATTAAGCCGGAATGGGCAACTCTATAAACCAACAAGCTATTTTTTTGAAATAGATTCATCCCGCCATCTACTAACGCCGAAAATTATTAATGATGCTAATCTTTGTGATTTGTTCCATTAATAGCTTCTCAAAATATACAAGCAACCTTTTACTTCTTAGCACTAGCCTTCTTCTTACCAGCTACAGTTCGGCGTACACCTCTACGAGTTCTGGCGTTAGTGCGAGTCCGTTGTCCTCTAACTGGTAAACCCATTCTATGTCGGCGACCTCGATAAGTACCAATATCCATCAATCGCTTGATGCTCATTGCTTCGAATCTTCTGAGGTCTCCTTCAACTTCATAATTATTTTGGACTTCAGAACGAAGTGCTGCTATATCATGGTCACTTAAATCCTTCACACGAGTATCAGGATTGACATCTGTTTCAGCTAAAATGTCTTGGGACCGAGATAGTCCTATTCCATATATATATGTCAGACCAATTTCTATACGCTTATCGCGTGGGAGGTCCACCCCAGCAATTCGTGCCACTTTATTTTTTCTCCCTAAACTTTGAGATAGAATTTACATTAGCTTGACTAATATGCAGCAGATACTCTAATGTCTGTGTTTAAGCATAGCTAACCTTGACGTTGTTTATGTTTGGGGTTAACACATATCACCATTACTCGTCCTCTACGACGAATGACACGACACTTTTCACAAATTTTTTTGACGGATGCTCTAACTTTCATGCCTCTTTTGGCAACACTACAAATTAAACATTATATCATTGAGAGATATTTTGATCAACTAAGCTAAACTTCAAAGAATCTGACAAAATTTACAGTAGGTGCTAGAGGGGTGAAAAACTGCCTGTAAGTTTTACTTAATAATGCTTTGAGGCAATGTTATCTTAAAAAATACTATTTGCAGTTGGCCTTAGTATTCAGAATATTAACCAAGAAATAGGTCATTCAGGTCACTTAATGGCAAGTCAGTATCTTAAAACCCTATCCTCAACCCCTAATTTTTACTGAAGGTAGGTTTCTCCTAAGTTGCCCCAAAAGGGTTTTACCTTATTTGTCACTCCTCCAAGCAGTAGGTGTTATGACGGTTTTCACAAAGGTAGACTACAAGATTTCTGCCCTCTACTCTCTCCCTTCTGTCTTTAAGTCAAAACCTCTGTACTTCATGTTAATGAAAACTGCTATATAACTCTTACTTTTTCCGAAGTCGATAGGTAATTCGGCCTTTTGTCAAATCGTAGGGTGTTAACTCTACCTTGACTCGATCGCCTGGTAGAATTTTGATGTAATTGCGACGGATTTTACCGGAAATATGAGCTAATACATTAAACCCATTATCCAAATCTACCCTGAACATT
>JAKQYF010000147.1:0-1065 GCA_023356535.1 Trichodesmium sp. MAG_R03
TCCACTACTTCCAATTAGTCTGTCGTTGCCTCCTTTTCCTTCGAGTTTATTATTTCCGCGGTTGCCTCGGATAGTGTTTTTGCGGTTATTACCTATTCCTTCAACATCGTCTTTTCCTATTAGGGTTAAGTTTTCTAAGTTGTTGCTGAGGTTGTAGTTGACTGAAGATTTTACAATGAATAAATAGTCATGTGTAGGGGCGAACGACCCCTTATATCTTTATCATATCAAAATTTGGGAAAAACCCAAGGCAAATACCTTTCTTTTTTTCTTTGAGCTTCGTAAAATGATTGAAGAAATGAAGGCATGAATGCTTTGCGAGAGTATAGACAGTTGAGAGTTATTTTGGTATTTGTAGATTTGTGTAGGCTCACAAAATGATTAGAGTTGCTTAAATATCATTTTGTTGGGGGGAAGAATATTTTTTTATGTTGAATAAATAGTCATGTGTAGGGGCGAACGAGCCCTTCTATCTTGATCATATCAAAATTTGGGAAAAACCCAAGGCAAATACCTTTCTTTTTTTCTTTGAGCTTCAGAAAATGATTGAAGAAATGAAGGCATGAAGGCATGAATGCTTTGCGAGAGTATAGATAGTTGAGAGTTATTTTGGAATTTGTAGATTTCTGTAGGCTCACAAGATGATTAGAGTTGGTTAAATATCATCTTGTTGGAGGGAAGAATATTTTTTTCTATTGAATAAATAGTCATGTGTAGGGGCGAACGACCCCTTATATCTTTATCATATCAAAATTTGGGAAAAACCCAAGGCAAATACCTTTCTTTTTTCTTTGAGCTTCAGAAAATGAATGAAGGAATGAAAGAATAGGAATGAAGGCATGAAGAAATGAATGCTTTGCGAGAGTATAGATAGTTGAGAGTTATTTTGGAATTTGTAGATTTCTGTAGGCTCACAAGATGATTAGAGTTGGTTAAATATCATCTTGTTGGAGGGAAGAATATTTTTATATTGAATAAAAAGTCATGTGTAGGGGTGAACGACCCCTTATATCTTTAATAATATCAAAATTTGGGAAAAACGCAAGGCAAATACCTTTCTTTTTT
>JAKQYF010000147.1:1165-10506 GCA_023356535.1 Trichodesmium sp. MAG_R03
TTCTTTGAGCTTCAGAAAATGAATGAAGAAATGAAGGCATGAATGCTTTGCGAGAGTATAGACAGTTGAGAGTTATTTTGGTATTTGTAGATTTGTGTAGGCTCACAAGATGATTAGAGTTAGTTAAATATCATCTTGTTGGGGGGAAGAATATTTTTTTATGTTGAATAAATAGTCATGTGTAGGGGCGAACGAGCCTTTATATCTTGATCATATCAAAATTTGGGAAAAACGCAAGGCAAATACCTTTCTTTTTTTTTCTTTGAGCTTCAGAAAATGAATGAAGAAATGAAGGCATGAATGCTTTGCGAGAGTATAGACAGTTGAGAGTTATTTTGGTATTTGTAGATTTGTGTAGGCTCACAAGATGATTAGAGTTGCTTAAATATCATCTTGTTGGAGGGAAGAATATTTTTTATATTGAATAAAAAGTCATGTGTAGGGGCGAACGACCCCTTATATCTTTATCATATCAAAAGTTGGGAAAAACGCAAGGCAAATACCTTTCTTTTTTCTTTGAGCTTCAGAAAATGAATGAAGGAATGAAAGAATAGGAATGAAGCCATGAAGAAATGAATGCTTTGCGAGAGTATAGATAGTTGAGAGTTATTTTGGAATTTGTAGATTTGTGTAGGCTCACAAGATGATTAGAGTTGGTTAAATATCATCTTGTTGGAGGGAAGAATATTTTTATATTGAATAAATAGTCATGTGTAGGGGCGAACGACCCCTTATATCTTGATCATATCAAAATTTGGGAAAAACCCAAGGCAAATACCTTTCTTTTTTTCTTTGAGCTTCAGAAAATGAATGAGGAAATGAAGGAATAAAGGAGTGAAGGCTGGCAAATTTTCTATTCTATATTGTTGGTAATATGGGCGTTATTTATTCGACAGAATATCGTGGTCAAATTAACTGCGCTGCTGGAGATTCAAACTAGTATTTAAGTCTCTATGGCTACTAAATTGGAGTACAGATTTTGTTTTTCCTGGTAAGTCGAAATTGTGATTTAAGTAGGTACTTATAATCCTCAACTTTCCAGGTCGCTCATCATACTTTTGCCTCTACAGTAAGCTTTGTTTCAAAGCTTTTCTAAGTTGTGTAATTGACTTGGGCTCTGAGCTTAGGAAAATCTGTTTTTTTTGACTATTATTAATGTGAGTATCTATGAGCAAACTTTTTCTCTTATGTCGATAATATCATGTCAATTTTTTTTGTCAACTCCCTTTTTCTGTTAACTGGGATAGCTAATGTTTTGCTTTTTGGTTGGTTAGTTTTGGTGAAAAAAATATTTTTTTTGTGGCGCCAAAATCTATCAATACTGTTTTGTAATCTTATTTAAGATGCATCAATTTTTCTAACTCAACATCTGGGTAAATTATGTTATTGTGATGAGCTACTGCTAATACTTATAATACTAAGGAACGGTGCAAGATAGCCTAATTTTTTTCCTGGGGTAGGTTATTTACTTATATCTTCATTCTTCTATATATTCTTATACTAGGTAAAATTGTTAAGCCTGAGGTTTTTAATTTAAGCTATACTCAAATATTGATCAAGTTCCTAACATTTGCAATTTATATAAACTAGCATAAAGACCATCTTTTTGTAATAATTCCTGATGGGTACCTGACTCAATTAACTCTCCTGTTTTCAATACAAATATCCGATTAACATTCCTAATTGTCGAAAGTCGATGAGCAATAATAATACCTGTTCGTTCTGCTAAAATTCGTTCTAATGCTGATTGAATTAAAGCTTCTGTTCTGACATCTAGACTAGCAGTTGCTTCGTCAAGTACTAAAATTTTCGGGTTACGAATAGTAGCGCGGGCAAATGCTAATAACTGCTTTTGACCACCAGAAATATTGGCTCCTCGTTCTCGCAATTGAGTATTATATCCTTGGGGTAATTCAGCAATAAATTTATCTATATTTGTACTTGTTGCTGATGCTTGAATTTCCTCAAATGAATATTTTTCTCCCAAAGTAATATTGCTTTTTACATCTCCAGCAAATAAAAAACCATCTTGGAAAATCACACCAATATGTTTTCGTAATTCTACTTGAGGTAAGTCTTTAATATTAATGCCATCAACTAAAATTCTACCTTTATTCACATCATATAAACGACAAAGTAAACGAATGATAGAACTTTTTCCTGCTCCAGTCGGTCCGACTAAAGCAATTTTTTCTCCTGGTTTAATAGTAAAGTTAAGATTTTTTAGAACATATTGATTTGGTTTATAGGCAAACCAGACATTTTCAAATCTAATTTCACCTATTTGGGAATTATTAACTTGAAGGGTTGGTAACTTTTGAATTTCTTCTTGTGGATCAAGAATTTCAACTTTTTCATTGAGGAGATTTGTTATACGTTCAATAGCAGTTAGTCCAGCTTGAATAGCTGTAAATTTTTCGGCAAATTGTTTTAAGGGGTTGAATAAACGTTGAGCATATAAAATGAAGGAAGATAGAGTACCAAAGTCTAGAGTTTCTACTAAAATAAATCGTCCTCCAAGGAATAAAACTACAGCGATCGCCATTAAAGAAATCCATTCTAAGATACCAGAGATAGCGGAGTCATAAAAAATAGTTTTATCCATTGCTTTAAAATAATTTAGATTATTTATTCTAAATAACTCAGAATTAAACTTTTCTCGCCGAAATAATTGTACTATTCCAATGCCAATTAAGTTTTCTTGTAGTTGAGCATTTAAACCAGAAAGTTCATCTCTAGCTTTGTAATTAGCTTGACGATATTTTTGCTGGAAATAGACAACAATTGCTGTTACTGGTAATATCATCAATATCAATGTTAAAGCTATTTGCCATTGAATACTAAACATAGTAATAGCAATGATGAAAATTGAGAATAAATCGGTCATTATCCCAATAGCCCCTGTAGAAAATACATCTCCTAAAGCTTCAACATCGCTGGTAAGGCGAGTAATTAACTTACCCACAGGGGTACTGTCAAAAAACTTGACTCCTAAAGAAAGAACATGCTTAAATAAATCGTTTCTAATATTAGCAGTAATTTTTTGCCCGAGCTTTTGTACTAAAAAACCTTGTACAGATTTAAATATGAGCTGTATAATGATAGTTAGTGTTAATATAATTGCTAAAATATTCAATCCTTGAGATAATGACATTTGTTGGAGAAATAACCAAGTTTCTTCTCCTAAAATTAGAGAAATTGCTTGTCCTATTAATAGTGGTTGAATTGTCGCTGAAATTGATAGTGGTAATAATAATATTAGTGAGGTAATTACTAAAGTTTTGTGGCGTAGGCTGTAGTTTAGCAAACGTTGAATTAATTGCCAGTCTGCTTCACTCTTGTTACTATTATTTTTTGGTGAGATGCTACTCATAGATTTCTTTAATTAACCTGTAGGTAATCTAATGTTTTAAGCAGGGAGCATATTAGGTAAATTTTTACAATTAATAATTACACAAAACATAATTACTATCAATCTTTGCAATTGAAACAGAAAGATAAAAATTAGTAAAATTTACTATCAAAAATTTAGATTAATTCCACAGATATTTATAATCATTAAATTGATTAAATGCAGATTATTTTAGTGGATGATGAACCAGAGTTAACTGCTCCTCTGAGTCCTGTGAAGCCGCTACAATTCAGCAACATTTACCGATAGGAATTTAGAATTAAATATAGAAAATCAATAGACATTATTTTCCTACCCCATCAGTACTTACCCATAACTACCATATTTAATAGGAGTTAATGGCCTTTAACCCCTAGAAGTAGTATATAGTTTCATCTGGGAAGGTAGGTTTTGTCTAGAAAACTAATATAAATTGTGTTTCGCTGGGGGATATAAAAGGCCGAGTCTAACAACAGCTATATGCCTATTTTCATGAAACAAACCATTGTTAATTGTTACAGCGCTTTTCAAATTGATGAACTACATCCCCATAACCAAAACCTTGTAGGGACGTTGCATAACAAAAATGCGTTTTTCTGACGGAATGCTGCGCAAACATGTCGCGTAGCGTTAGCGGAGCTTTGCGTTAGCAAAACGTCCCTACTGTGGTCTACCGACATGAAAACTGCTGTAATTGATATGGTTATAGGTTTTAGCTTTTAGGCAACCAAAGTTGACTAAACTACATACCATAATTAATGGGGGAGAAAAGCTTACCTCTGAGTTACCTCCTAAGGCTTAAAACCTACTACCTACCACCTAAAGCTCTAGGTGGAAAGCACTAAAGATCGCCACCCTGAAGTGCTAGTAGCACAATTACTACCGGGCCAGCAATCACAACCATGGCCAGCATTATTAACTGGGCGATAGTTTCAAAGTTAATGTTGCTGAATAAATCAGTTAAAAACCCCATATTTCCTCTATAAATTAATAAAATAGATAGTTCAGTGACATACTCCCACAATAAGCTGATGCCATGGTGCGGGCTTCTCGCCTAAGGGTCCCGTTACTCCGTCGGACTCCACGAGATTCAAGGACGGAATGCCCTACCGCCCTGTTTTTTATATTTATCCCTGAGTTTACATCACGGTTTATTACTATACCGCAGTATTGTCAATAAATGGGACATCGAGTCCCTATCTCACGCCAAATCAAAGATTATAGCGTCAGCCTTCTCGAAAATTTAGCTAAAAAACTATTTCTTAGTTTATCAAGCGATCGCCTATTTAATTTAATAAACTTTACAAAACTCAATATTTCACTTTGCTAGAATCAAAAAGATGTTAGTTCCAGTCCTCTAAAATTTTTTTTGAACTTTAAATTAAAATTTCAACTTAACAAAAATGGTTAATTGGCGTTGTATACAAAATTGTGGTGCTTGTTGTTACTTAGAACCGACAGAGCGCCCAGAACTAGAAGAATACTTGTCCCCAGAAGAAGTTAAACATTATATCAGTTTAATAGGGGCAGATGGATGGTGTATTAATTACGACTCTTTGAATCGAGAATGTCGTATTTACACTGATAGACCAAAATTTTGTCGAGTCCAACCAGATACCTTTAAAGAAATGTACGATATTGAACCAGAAGAACTAAATACATTTGCCATTGACTGTTGTCAGCAACACATTGGAGATATGTACGGCGAGCATAGTCTAGAAATGCTTCGGTTTAATAATGCAGTGGGTATTAGATCGGGTTTCCACAGATAATTAACTAGTTGACATATAAGATAATTATCTGAAAAAATAAATAATATCTAAAAAATTTACATCTATTCAGTAATTTAGTAATTTATTTATAGTTGCCAGTGAAATTTTTCCAGACTAGTGAAAATACTGATAAAACCCAAATAGATTTAGAACAAAAAAAAGTTTCTCAGAGCTTGCCTTTGCAAGTTAGCTCAGAAAAAGGTGAAATTTTGCTGCCCACTAATTCTAAATCAGAACAAGAAAAAACAAAGGTACAAAAAACAGGAGCATGGGCAGTATTTGCTGCAACATTTGTGACAATATTTTTAGCAGAAATTGGTGATAAAACTCAATTTACTACTTTACTAATGACTGCCGAATCTAAATCTCCTTGGATAGTATTTGCAGGTGCAGGTAGTGCATTAGTAACTACAAGTTTATTGGGAGTATTGTTAGGTCAATGGCTAGCTAGTTACCTCTCTCCAAAAACTATAAAAAGCTCAGCAGGAGTTATTTTATTGCTAATATCTTTAACTTTAATATTTGAAGTTTTTTATAAAATTTTTCAGGGTTAAAAAATCAGCACTAATTTCATTAATAAGAATTTAAGAATATGGAACTTATTATAAATTTTAGGAGTTAAGTAGCTCGGGCATCTAACTAGATATTGCTGTGCCTGATTAAGATAAAATTTTCTATATTTCTAAATCAAAGTTTTATTTGATTAACAATTTTCTTTTATTATTCCGTCTTTTTGCTTACTTTTTCTATTATTAATTAACTATGGACTGGCAACTTTTAGGTTTAAGTTTTATAGCAGTTTTCTTATCTGAATTAGGAGATAAAAGTCAATTAGCAGTCATCGCTCTGGGCGGGTCTTCAAAATTTCCTCAGGCAGTATTTTGGGGTACTGCATCTGCTTTATTGTTAACGAGTTTTTTAGGAGTTTTAGTAGGGCAAGGAATGGCAGAATTTTTACCAACAAATATAGTAAAAATTATTGCTGCAACTGGATTTGCTTTTATGGGTTTTCGTCTTTTATTGTCTGGTGAAGAGAAATCAGGAGAGTCTGAAAATTAGTTCAGATTAAGTATTGTTTTAACTAATATTTTCTTTGATTTGAAATTTGATTAACCCACATAGTCACAACTTAAACTCTATAGGGATGTTCCATAGAACATCCCTACTTTGGTCTATCAAAATGAAAATTGCTGTATATTATTTACTTCTGAAAATTTTCCTCAGATTTATCTATTTTTGAAATAGCTTCATCTGCTTCTTTTAATAATCTTTCATCAAATTCTTCACAAATAATATGGGTAATTCTTAAATATTCAGTAATTCTTAAAGGTTCAGATCGTGGTTGAGGCAAGTTTTTTTGAAGAAATTCAGCAATACTTTGATAAACTTCCCGTCTGTTAGAAATATCATTATCTGGCTCAATTTCTAAAATATTAAAAATATCCTTAAAAGCATTTTTTACTTCTCTAGGTAACTCTTGTTGGCTGAGATACTTTCTAATTATATGGAATGATTTTTTTAATGATCGAGATAATTCCCTTTCTTTCATAAATCAACCTAGTTACTTAAATTTTACTATCCTTCAATTTCATCACAAATTTTTTCTTTTGTCAGTAGGAAGTAGTCGGCAAAAGTAGGGACTTTAATGATTTAAAAAATCGCTTTTGGCATTAAATTTAATTTAAAAAATTATCGTGTAGGATAATGTAGGACTACAATACATATAAAAGTTCCTTACTTAGCAAATATATGGATATCCAAGAAATATTGAATTTAGCTGACAATTTTATCTTTAGCAAAACAGGAAAACATTTAGATGACCTACAACAAGTCATATTACGAGGGGTTTTTCAAGGGAAAAAATATTCAGAAATAGCTCAAGAATGTCAATGCACTAATGGTCATGTCAGAGATGTCGCTTCAGAATTATGGAAAACTTTTTCAGAGACTTTTGGAGAACAAGTAAATAAATCTAATCTACGTACTGCATTTGATAGATGGCAGTTCTCAATATAACATATAGAAAAAGATTCTATAGGAGTTAATAACAATATAAATTTTTGCCCGGAAACTTCCCCCTCTTCAGAAGCTATAAACCCTGAAAATTTTACCCAACCAAATATCAATAAATACCAGACTATACCTAAACCAAAAATCAACCTCTCAGATGCACCAGACTATAAAAATTTCTACGGTCGAACTTAGGAAATAAAAACTCTCAAAAAATGGATTCTCCAAGAACAAAAAGAATTAGTAATTCTCCACGGAATAATTGGCATTGGCAAAACAGCATTAGCCCTCCAAGTAATCAAAAATATTCAAAATAAATTCGACTATATAATTTGGCAAAGTCTGCGAGACTCCCCACCACTCAAAACAATTCAAACCAACCTCATTGAATTTATATCTACCCAAAACTCTACTCTCAAAACTTCAGAAAACTCTCATCTTTTAGAAAATTTGAGAAAGCACCGTTGCCTCATAATATTAGATGACATCCAAACAATATTTAGTAGTGGCAAACTAGCCAGTCATTACCTTCCAGAACATGAAAACTACAGCCAATTTTTCAAACTTATCGGCGAATTATCCCATCAAAGTTGTTGCCTAATTATTAGTAGAGAAAAACTCAGAGAAATTGGCACACATAAAAATACATCCGTTCGTTCATTACACCTAAAAGGTTTAGACGAGGAAGCAGCTACAAAAATTATCAAAGACCAAGATTTACAAGTAGATAATCAATTGCAAAAATTGATTAATTTTTATCAAGGCAACCCAACTTGGTTAAATATAATTGCCACTACTATTAATGATTTATTCAGTGGGAGTATCTCAGAATTATTTCAATATGACTCTCTATTTTTAGATGGAGACATCAAAGAATTATTATATCAGCAGTTTGCCCGTTTATCAGAATTAGAAAAACAAATAATCTCTCACTTAGCAATTAAAGCAGAGGCAGTATCTATTTCAGCTTTATTAGATAATCTACAAATACCACCTTCAGATTTATTGAATATAATTAAATCTTTACAGCGACGTTCTCTAATAGAAAAACAACCAAATAATTTGACTATTTTACCTGTGCTGAAGCAGTATATTTTATCTGATAAAGTAGGGGCAAATTGCCATTCGTATCCGTATTCTGGCGGTGACTCAATTTATAGAGAAGTGAAAATTTCCTAACAGTAATAGCCACTGAAGCTTCTAGAAAAGCTGATTTTTTGAGACTCAAATCTTTCCATCTATTCCTCTTTAGTAGAAAGCTACAACCTTTTCATTTTCTGAAGCTCCTGAAAAATCACGGGTTTAAGGATTTTTCCTTGCGTCCTCGCCAAAATTTTGATATTCTAAAGATAGAAAGGGGGAGTTCGCCTATATGCATGATTTTTTATTCAACTAGTTTTTCTACCTCAAAGATAATCTCTCATATTCAGGAAATTTTCTCAGAATAATACCCAAACATTTTCATCTTGTGAAGCTCCTGGAAAAGCTGGTTTTTTTGAGACTTAAATCTTTCCATCTATTCCTCTTTAGTGGAAAGCTACAACATTTTCATTTTCTGAAGCTCTTGAAAAAATCACGGGTTTAAGGATTTTTCCTTGCATTCTCGCCAAAATTTTGATATCCTGAAGATAGGAAGCGGGAACTTGCTTATATGCATGATTTTTTATTCAACTAGACTTTCTCCCTCAAAGATAATCTCTCATATTCAGGAAATTTTCTCAGAATAATAGGCGAAAATTTTCATCTTGTGAAGCTCCTGGAAAAGCTGGTTTTTTGAGACTTAAATCTTTCCATCTATTCCTCTTTAGTGGAAAGCTACAACATTTTCATTTTCTGAAGCTCTTGAAAAAATCACGGGTTTAAGGATTTTTCCTTGCATTCTCGCCAAAATTTTGATATCCTGAAGATAGGAAGCAGGAACTTGCCTATATGCATGATTTTTTATTCAACTAGACTTTCTCCCTCAAAGATAATCTCTCATATTCAGGAAATTTTCTCAGAATAATACCCAAACATTTTCATCTTGTGAAGCTCCTAGAAAAGCTGGTTTTTTGAGACTCAAATCTTTCCGTCCACTCCTCTTTAGTGGAAAGCTACAACATTTTCATTTTATGAAGCTCCTAAAAATCATGAGTTTAAGGATTTTTCCTTGCATTCTCGCCAAAATT
>JAKQYF010000147.1:10606-13937 GCA_023356535.1 Trichodesmium sp. MAG_R03
TTTTTTGAGACTCAAATCTTTCCGTCCACTCCTCTTTAGTGGAAAGCTACAACATTTTCATTTTATGAAGCTCCTAAAAATCATGAGTTTAAGGATTTTTCCTTGCATTCTCGCCAAAATTTTGATACCCTAAAGATAGGAATGGGCAACTCGCCTATATGCATGATTTTTTATTCAACTAGATTTTCTCCCTCAAAGATAATCTCTCATATTCAGGAAATTTTCTCAGAATAATACCCAAACATGTTCATCTTGTGAAGCTTCTGGAAAAGCTAATTTTTTGAGGCTCAAATCTTTCCGCCCACTCCTCTTTAGTAGAAAGCTAGCAACATTTTCATTTTCTGAAGCTCCTGAAAAACATGGGGAAAAGGATTTTTCCTTGCATCCTCGCCAAAATTTTGATATCATAAAGATAGAAAGGGAGATCTCGACTATATACATGATTTTTTATTCAACCATGTTCAAAAACTGAATACTAACAAAACTGTTTAATATTCCCAAAATTTTCGGTAAGTTATAGACAGAATATTCCTCTAAATCTATAATTATAGTTTGAGCTTCTAACTCTAGAAATTGCCAAGCGGTACCAGTAGTAACAACCCCATAAATCTTGGAAATTTCTTGGCCTTTGCTGTGATTAAAAATTTGAGCAGCAACCATTTCTGCTATACATTGAGCTAAACCATTTCTCAGATTATCATTTTTAGCTTCGACTAAAATTATTACTGGTGCTTTGAGAACTATTTGCTGAGCTGATAAACCGATAATAAAGTCACAAAAACCATTTAATCCTAACTCTGGATTAACATTAAACTCAATGCCAGAAAATAAACTTATCTGGTTATTAGATATTTTTTTTACTTCTGCTAATATCGGTGCAATAATAAATTCTGAGCGAGCTTTTTCCGAAGCGATCGCTACTGCTAATGGTAGATAATATTCTAAAGCTTCTTGAATAAATTTACTGGGAGAAACTTCTGGTAGTTGGTTAAATTTACCCAATTTTTCGACAACGTTGAGATTAAATGTTGTCAGAACTTCCTCTAAGGTAAATCTACTATAAGACATGAATTTTTCTAAATTGATTATTATGGTGGTCGTCTATTGTAATTATGTGAATTTCTCTGCCGTTAAATCACAAATTATAACAGGAGACCCCTTGCCGAATCAAGTTAGGTCAAGGTAAAAGTAGAAGTTGCTATAGGGTTGTTCATCTACATCTACCATTACACGAGCATAACTCAGCAGTCGAACATAAATTTTCCCTAATGTCTAAAGTGTTCTAAATACGATCAAAAACTTTCAGATAGCTAAAACAGACCATTTTAACAAGAGTGGTATTGCCCTGAATGTGGTGATCACAATGACAGGGACATAAACGCGCATTTTAAACATTTTGGCTGGGGGAGGAGCAGTGTCAGTCTAGGTTGCGGCCTTTTTACCCGAACAGAGCAAATCTCCCATCTACGGTTGCTATGAAGCAGAAAGCTCCTAACAGCGATGCTAGGCAACCCCGCCCTATCTCGTAAGAGCAGCCTCGGGAAGATGTCAAAAGTTATCTATTATTTTTCTAGTTAAAGCTAATAGGGTAAGCAAATATTTACTAATTGAGAACAATTCAATCTCAAAAAAAAACTTACCCACCCTAATTTTTGTAAAAAATCACTATTGATTTATCTTTGTTGGTTGTCGGTAACACCAACCAAACAAAGTAGCACCAACAACGAATTTAATTATTTCTAATAACCAGTAACCGCCGTGCATTTGATTCATTGCCACAGGAACTTCTTTAACTGACTCAAACAAATTTAGATTAATACCCAAAGCAGTCATTTGAGGAGTTAAACCGTAAGTATCAATTAAAACGATCGCTAATAATAGTATAGAAAAAATAATTGCTGTTTTACTATTTTTAATGAAATCACTTGTGGTAGCACTCAAAACTAATAAACCTGTTAAACCCAAGCTAGCACAAAGTAACTCAACTCGGTTAAACACAGAAAACATTACTGAACCTGCTACTGTAAAATCTGGTGTATTCATCATCCCAGAAGCATACATACTTGGCATAATTACTAGGTCTAAAATTATGCAGGCACTTAACCAGAAACCTAAAGTTAAACAAACTACGGTTTGCCAACGTTGTTGACTCGATTCCAGATTTGGAGAAATAATTGCCATCGATTTTTACCTTAATGTATCTAGCGACTTATCTACAGCTTAACGAATATTTTACTCAATTAGTATTAAGTAGTGTTAAGTATTTTTACAATTTGCTTTTCATAAGGAATAGAACAGAAGAAAAACAACTATAATTCATGAAGAGAAGAAGCGCTACATAGTTTCTAAAGAGGTTTAGTCTCCAAAGCAAAGCGGAAATAGGATTTAGAGACCAAACCACTTCAATTTTTTTTCACAAATAATTTAGGATCGCTATATAGCGTTTACTAATTTGAGTAATCCCCTAAATATTTTTAGCATTGTTAAAACTTACTAAAAACTTCTTATAAAATTCAAAAGTCTTAAATAAAAAGATGAATAAAAGATAAAGAATATTGGCTCTCCTAAACTGGTTATAGCAAATTAGTAATTTCAATGGGCTTAAACCTTTAAAGAGCAAAGGATTCAACCCAATAAAAATCCTTTTTTATGAGAATTGTTGTTTTGTGTTCCCATAATGCTTGCCTAGCAATGGTTATGGAGTGTATTTTGTGCTAATTTATCATAATTACCCGAGAAGAGCCAGAATATTTAACTATTCTAAAAAACAATTTTTTATTTCTGTATTTTATCCAGATGCTTAAACCAAGTAAAATATAATCCTATAGACAACAAAATAAACATTAATAATAAAATACCAAAATTATCCCACTGCTTCATCATTAACATCATTCCCATCAAAAATAAAACCAACTGCCAAGGAATTGCAATAAACGTTGCCAAAATATCTCGTCGATTTTCTCTTTGAATTTTTGCTTGAATATTAGTTGGTAAATTCTGACTAACTACTCCCCAAAAACCAAAAGGTTGAGTTACCCGATAAAAATTATCAATCACTTCCAAGTTAGTTGCTGGAGTCAACAATGTTCCAAAAATGCATCCTAAAAAAGAACAAATACTCGGAACTAAAAACAAAATATATTCTTGAATTTGAGGCATATTCAAAAAAGGTAAAATTACCGCTTTTGTCACAATAGCAGCAACTAAACCCGCACCAGTACCAATGGCAAATCCATAACCATTAAATCGCCACCAATACCATCTCAATACTAAAGGAATAAACAACCCAGTTCCTAACCCTAAAGTTAACCATCCCCAAATATCATTAATA
>JAKQYF010000148.1 GCA_023356535.1 Trichodesmium sp. MAG_R03
ATGAGTCAAGATTTTTGTGAACAAATTAATAAAACTCTCGGGGTTCCTAAAAATCGAATCTATATAGAATTTTCTGATGCTCAAGGTTATCTTTGGGGTTGGAATAGTTCAACTTTTTGATAAGTTTTCCTAATTTTTTGGAGGAAATTATAGGGGTACAGGCAAGCTACAAGTCATAAGTCAGAGGTGATTTTTTAAAGAGTTTTAATATTAAAGAGTTTTAATAGTATTGAAACCATTCATTTTGATTCCTAGTTCCCAATAAATTGCCTAGTTATTTGTAGCAAATATTTATCACACCTGGCATTAGGAGTTGTTTGAACTAATAAGGTAACCTTTCTTCTCTCACTGTCAGGAAAAAATGTATAATTCTTTATGCTAAAGCTCCGCCTACATCGATAAAATAGGCGGAGTAATTTATAAAAAAACTAGCAAAAATAATACCAATTCCCAAAACTAATGGGATACTTCATCAATACTTCAGCTATTAAGTAATAAGTAAAGTTCAGTAATGTTTTTCAGGATTATAGGCATTCAGCAAGAATATATTATTCGGTAAAACCTTAAAATTCAAGAAGATTTAAAAACATTTTTTGGATATAACATTACATCCTAACCTCAAGAATATATAGCAATACTTTTGACATTTAGTGTAAGACTTATTGTCAAAAAATCCTCTTAGAATTATCAAAATATTTCACCCTACTTTTAACATAGAATTCTTCAAGAAATTACATTCTGAATCAACTGGATGGTAAGCCAAATCATCAAGAGCTATTTTATCAATCAAACTACCTAATCTTAATGCCTTAAGAGCTTGTTATCCTCCAACTGAAGGTTTATTTCTTCCACCTACACAATGAACAAGATGCTTCAATTCTGCATGAAGAGGTTCAATATTGCTCGTATAAACCTGTACATTAATAAAAATTAACAGATATTTTCCTAGTTCGGTCGCGTTGCTGTAATTGTGGTCATGTAGTAGAAAAATTACCTTGAAATATTAGAGAGTGGAATTGCCCTGAATGTGGTAGTCACCATGACAGAGATATAAACGCAAGTATAAACATTTTGGCTACGGGACTTGCAGTGTCAGTCTGGGTCGCGGGCTTTAGACCCAAAGAGAGTAAATCTCCAAAGGCTGGTACTATGAAGCAGAAAGCTCTTAAAAGCAATGAAGCGTAAATCCCGTGCTGTTTCGTAAGAGCAGCCTAGGGAGGATGTCAATCAGATCTATATAGACAATTGATTAGTTAACTTTTATAATTGAATACTTACCGAAAAATTAGGTTTAAAGCCTCGCCCATCAGCGGGCGACTTTTTAGTTGATTTTTTTTCACTGGCTTAGTCCTTCTTGCTTTTTAGTTCACAAGAAATATATTACTCGCGGGTGGGTTGACCGAGACAAAAAACGGACATTGAGGCCAGCAGCCAGACTAATGCCAAAGTAACAGCAGCCTGTGAAATGTCAACCCGCCGAGGGGCTACGGCTCGGTTGTTACCCGGTGCCTTTAGGCCGGGGAGGATGTCAACTGAATAATTTACTAAATGTTGGCAGAAGACCCGCGCTCTCCCGTAGGGGAGGGTCAGGATGAGTGCCAATCAATATTGGCCCGAAATCTGCTGAAATATTAATATCTAGGTTAGATAGAGGGTAGGCGAACTGTTTTTGAGTTGCTAACATATACTTATATAAGCTAACAAAAACTATATGAGTTATGTTCTACTTAGGAAAGCTGTAGAAATGCTTGGCTTACATCCTAATATATTACGCACGCTATGGAGATGAAGGAAAAATCAAAATTATTAAAAATGAAGCAGGGCAAAGATTGTACCATGCAAAATCCTACATCTAGGGAGCAACTAGAGCTTCCACCAAAAGCGTGGTAGAGAAATTTCTACCACATTGGGAGATACCCTCTCAGTAAGTTAATCTTCCTGTGCATTGTTAACAATTGTGAGCAAAATAGTATCGGTTAAGACAGAATTTTGTCTGATTAATTTTGTCTAACTACTTATCATCAGGCTAGCTAACTTGTCCTTCTGTTCTATGCTCGTTTTAGCAACACAATCAACAATGACATTAAAATCCACACCCCAACCCTGGGGGTATAATTGAGCAAAAAATCCGTAAGTCTTACAGGGTAAATAATACAGCCTTAATTTTCGATTAGTTATTTTTGCTAAATGTAAATAAATGTTACAATAATGGAGTTAGAGCGGTTTAACGGCTTGACATTCTCGAAAATAGCCGTTAATGTAAGATACATACCCGGGTAAACAAGTTGACTGTCATATGCAAGACAAGCAAAAAATTACACTATATATTAAACCAGAACTGCATCGCAAGCTCAAAATAAGAGCTGCAGTTGACTCGGAACCAATGTCATCAATAGCACAAAGGGCTATTCTTTTCTATTTAGAAAACCCAGAAGTAATTGATGATCTAAATTCAAGATATGGAAAAACCCACCGGGTATACAGTTGTCCAGATTGTGCAAGCTCAGTTGTAATCAGAGAAGGAGAACTGGTATCCATGAAAAATCAGCCTAATATATTAGCAGACAAAAATATCGCCGTTAAACAAACCCCAGAATTAGAAAAGTCTGAGGCTCAAACGGAAGAACAAGAATTAGTTCCCTGCTAAATGTAGCTAAAAACTACATCTGAAATGGCTAAATTAAAGAGAGAACAATAAAACTCTCGTAAGTCATAACAAGCAGGAGCAAAATCAAGAAAATATCTGTTCAACCACTGTAAACAGTTTACCGTCTCTACTAGATCGAGGACTATGAAAGAAGAACTCAATATTCTAATCGAAGCTCAATATCCTTTGATCTACCTCGTAACCTCCGAGGAAGAGCGGACAGAGCAGGCAATTTCTGCATTAGCTCAAACAAAACCACAGCGCAAACTATTTGTTTGGACTGTGACTCATGGTCTTACAGAGTATGGTCAGAGTAGAAATTTGACTCAGCATAATACAGTCTCCCCAGAAGCAGCTATAGAGTGGGTAATCAGGCAGCGAGACCCTAGCACTGGCGCTAGTGCTGGAATATATGTATTCAAGGATTTACATCCTTTTATCGATTCACCACCAGTTACTAGGTGGTTAAGAGATGCGATCGCCAATTTTAAAGGCACAAACAAGACCATTATATTAATGTCTCCTGTGCAGAATGTGCCCATAGAATTAGAAAAGGAAGTAGTTGTCCTTGACTTTCCACTGCCAGATATGAAGGAATTAAATCAAGTTTTGTCACGACAATTAGAGTATACTAAAAACCGTCGTATTTCCACACAAACAAGAGAAAAACTTCTGAAAGCAGCTTTGGGTTTGACAAAAGATGAGGCCAAGAAAGTATATCGTAAAGCCCAAGTAACGGCAGGACGACTAACTGAAAAGGAAGTTGACATTGTACTTTCTGAGAAAAAACAGCTAATCAGGCGCAACGGCATACTAGAGTATATAGAAGAAGACGAAACTATAAATGCTGTAGGTGGTCTAGAAGAACTCAAACATTGGTTAAGACAACGTTCCAATGCCTTCACAGAGCGTGCCCGAGAATATGGGCTACCTCAACCAAAAGGAATGTTAATTCTAGGGATACCTGGATGTGGCAAGTCTCTGATAGCAAAAACTACATCTCGTCTGTGGAGTCTACCTTTATTGCGATTGGATATGGGGCGGGTATACGATGGTTCAATGGTCGGACGCTCAGAGGCTAATTTGCGAAATGCTCTCAGAACAGCCGAATCAATTTCACCTGCGATTCTATTTATAGATGAGTTGGATAAAGCCTTTGCAGGTAGTACAGGTTCAGCTGACTCTGATGGAGGTACTTCTAGCCGGATATTTGGTTCATTCCTCACTTGGATGCAGGAAAAAATTTCTCCAGTATTTGTGATGGCAACTGCCAACAGGGTAGAACGTCTACCAGGAGAGTTTTTGAGAAAAGGTAGGTTTGATGAAATTTTCTTTGTAGATTTACCAAACAAAGAAGAACGCCAAGATATTTTCAAAATTCACCTAATTAAAAGACGTCGAGATATTGAGCGCTTCGATCTGGATCAACTATCTAATATATCCGATGGGTTTTCAGGTGCAGAAATAGAGCAAGCTATAATCGCTGCTATGTATGAAGCATTTGCTCAAGATAGAGAATTTACACAGCTAGATATTATTGCCGCAATTAAATCTACGCTACCGTTATCGAAGACCATGACAGAGCAAGTTACTGCTCTAAGAGATTGGGCTAGACAACGTGCGCGGCCTGCTGCATCTTCAGTTGCCGAGTATCAAAGACTGGAGTTCTAAAAGCTTTCTCCTGGTTTAAACAGGAGTAAAGGCTAGTCAACTTGATCTAGTTGCTAGCAGTTCCTAAAAAACCACATCCATTATGAGTTGTGGCACTGTTACATAAAACACCGTTGTTGTTTCTGTTTTGATTTTAAATTTAAATTTTAGGAGGAAACCCAAATGTCTCACTTCAGCACACTACGTACTAAGATCACTGACGCTGAAATCTTAACAACTTCCCTTCGTGATTTGGGAGTTACAGTGAAAACTAATGCTGATATTCGTGGCTACAATGGTCAACATGTACGTTCTGATATCGTTGCTGTTCTTGAAGGTGAATATGATTTAGGCTGGTCTCGCAACAGTGATGGTTCCTTTGACCTAATCGCTGATCTATGGGGTGTTGCTAAGAAGCACAATCAAACTGAGTTGATAAATTCCATTAATCAGAAGTATGCCGTTAACAAAACCTTAGCTGCTGTGAAGCAACGTGGTCTACAAAACGCTAATGTCAAATTGGTAGTCCAGAAGTAATAGACATCTCCAGAAAAGGTGATCAAAACCTAACCCAGCCGTTCCCAAAACGGCATTTTAGAGAGGTTTAATTTACTTGCGCGTTCCTAAGTTTGCGGGTTAACCAAAATTGGGTTAGCCCGTTTTTTTATCTATTTTGACTAGCCTAGACTGTATAGACTATAATAGTGCTAAGTCGGTAGGCATGAAAAAACTTAGCTATATAAAGATTTATATAATAACTCCCAACTCCTCCTAACAGTTGAGTTTGTGGATCTTTGCATTTTGTTAGATAGGGACAAATCTTAACGTCAACTTACTTATGCCCAAGTCAATAGTAAACCCTCCTTACCCCAACACCTAAAATTTCGAGTTAGGCCTCTAAAAGCTTTTTAGAATAAGCTATATCGCCCTTTTTTTTCTAAAATTAAACATTTTCGGAGAAAATAAAGAGATCAAACTACCTTAAATGATCAAACTATCTTAAATTGAGAAATTAGGCGATCGCCTAATTTGAGAATAAGAATGTCCTACACCTTTACCTCCTTTTTCAGAGGAGCTCAGGAACGGCAATAGCTTGCCTACCTTGAGGCTAGGGAAGAAACCAATAATAACAAGATACCATAAAGAGTGCTAATTGTCATGCATACAGAAGCTTTCAGTGAGCTTTTTCCTTTATTTAAGGGAGCTAACCCAGAAACTTTAGAATGGCTCCTATCCGTTGCAGTAAAACACGAGTATCCCTCAGACAGATTAGTCTTAATGGAAGATGCTTGGGGTAATGCTGTCTACTTTGTGGTATCGGGCTGGGTCAAAGTCAGACGTAGGTTGTCTCCTCACAACTTAGTTGCCTTGGCTATTCTAGGCAGAGGAGATTTTTTTGGTGAAATGGCTATTCTAGATGAATCAGCCCGCTCTAATGATGTTGTGGCTCTATCTCCAGTTCGTTTGATTAGTATTTCAGCTCAAAGATTTATTCAAACTCTCTTCAAAGATCCCCAGCTACATCACCGAATGCTTCAACTGATGGTTAAACGTCTTAGGCAGACAAACCTTCGTTATCAACTACGTCATAGACCTCCAGCAGTAAAGCTTGCTAATACATTAGTAGAATTAGCAGAAAACTACAACCAGACTGCAGAAAAAACCTGTGAAATATTTAATATTCCTGATCAAGATTTAGCAGATGTAACAGATATCACAATTGAGCAAACTAACAAAATTATGGAAAAATTACATAGTAAAGGTTGGATAAGTAGAGACCCAGAACATCAGTTAATGAAATTATTTAATCTTAAACACCTAAGGCATTTAGCCAGTCAATAAACTAGATTAATTATTTTCTACAAACTCAAGTTGATCATAAAAAGTCAAAAATTGATGAAGTTATAGCTATTGTTGTTTAAAAATTTACATTAAAATAATAGCAGATTAGCTGATTAATATGGTAAAAGTGATGGGCTAGTATTTTTTGCTTGTTCCCGGCTACCTTCAAGCCTATCTTATTTACTTTCTCAGGACTTACCCAGAGAACTGGTTTATCTAGGAAATATGGTGGTTTAAACAACAATAATTAGGGCCATAGACCTAGGCTAGATTTCTTCGTTGGTTTGTTTCAGTTCTGTAACTATTCCCTTTGAAAATTAATAACTATGACTGAAGCTAGAATATTACCCATCACTCCAAGAATTACAAACCCAGCAATTCAATACAAAGTCTCTATGCCTCATCCAGAGTCTCATCTATTTGAGGTTAGTCTGTCCATAAGATTTGAAGAATTATTCTCCTCATTATTACAAACCTCTCAAAAACTGGATTTAAAAATGCCAGTATGGACACCAGGCTCTTACTTAATCAGAGAATACCCTAAACATTTGCAAAATTTCTGTGCCTATAGTGAAAATGAACGACCTTTACCTTGGCAAAAACTTAGCAAAAATCATTGGCAAATAGAAACATTGGGAGTATCGGAAGTAATAGTTCAATACAAAATATTTGCTAATGAATTAACAGTGCGCACCAATCATTTAGACTCTACACATGGTTATTTTAATGGTGCAGCTTTGTTCTTTTATATTCCTGAATGTGATAAAAATCAGATTATGGTTAAAGTTATTTTACCATTACCTAATTGGCAAATAACAACATCTTTACCAAAGATTCCAGATACAGAAAATACATTTCTAGCAAAAGATTTTGATACTTTGGTAGATAGTCCTTTTGAGATAGGTAGTCATCAATTATATCAATTTGAAGTACAAGGAAAAAAACATCAATTAGCTATTTGGGGAAAAGGTAATGCAGAACCAGAAAAACTAATTCCAGATATACAAAAAATTATTGCAGTAGAATCAGAATTGTTTGATGGCTTACCCTATGAAGAATATTTATTTATTTTACATAGTTCTAGCAAAGGTTTTGGTGGGTTAGAACATAAGTTTAGTTGTACTTTGAATTATCCAAGATTCGGTTTTAGGAATCAGGAAAAACGCCATCGCTTCATGCAGCTAGTCGCCCATGAATTTTTCCACTTGTGGAATGTTAAGCGCATTAGACCTAAAGCATTCGAGGCTTTTGATTATGAACAGGAAAATTACACTCCTTCTCTCTGGTTTTCTGAAGGTACAACCAGTTATTATGACTTATTAATTCCTTTCAGAGCAGGTATTTATAATGTGAAAACTTTCTTGAAAGGATTAGAAAAAGAAATTACGCTTCTGTTAACCACAATAGGGCGAAAAGTACAACCAGTAAGTGAGTCTAGTTGGGATGCTTGGATTAAATTATATCGTCGGGATGCTAATAGTAATAATTGTCAGATTTCTTATTATTTAAAGGGAGCAATGATTTCTTTATTGCTTGATTTGTTAATCCGAGAAAAATATCAAAACCAACGCTCACTAGATAATGTGATGGGTCAAATGTGGCATAAGTTTGGGAAATTAGAAATAGGTTTTACTCCAGAACAATTAAAAGATGTAATTGAAAAGGTGGCCGAATTAGATCTTTGTGACTTCTTTCGTAAGTATATTGATGGTGTAGATGAGTTGCCTTTTGATCAATATCTTCAACCTTTTGGCTTGCAACTGAAAAGAGAAGATCATGAATGGCCTGAGATAGGCATGAATGTTATTAGGGAGAATAACAAAGAAATAATTAAATTTGTGGAAAATCAAGGACCAGCCCAGTTGGCGGGATTAGATGTAGGGGATGAGTTACTGGCAATAGAAGGTTTTCGGGTAAATGCAGATAAGTTAAGCGATCGCCTCAAAGATTATCAACCAGGAGATATTTTGGAAGTAACAATTTTCCATCAAGATGAACTTATTACTCATAAATTAACCTTGGCTCATCCTAGTCCTAATCGTTACCAAGTTGTACCAGTGAAAAAGCCCACACCCAAACAAGAGAAAAATTTTTCTGGGTGGTTGGGAGTTTCATTAGAGTCTATTTGATTAATAAAATCGCAAAAAAAGCAAAAATAATTTTTCAGCAAACCCTAACTAGGGCTTGCTGATTAAATATAAAAGCATTAGTCAACGATTGGATAATGACTATTATTTTAATGATAGCTTAAAATTTGAGTTATTAATAGCTAATAATTGAGGAAAAATTTATGGCAGTCCAACCACCTCCACCCCCATCTATTACTCCACGCCAGATGAATTTGTTGCGAATTGTTGCTTATATGGCATGGTCGGACGGACAACTGGCCCTAGAGGAAGTTGAGCTCATGTTGAATCGTTTTAGTAGTTTATTTGCTACAGGAGATTCCCAAAAACAACTTCAAGAGGAATTACGTGATTATCTTATGCAAAATATACCATTGGAGGAATCAATTCCCAAATTAGAAAGTCAACAAGAACGGGAACTTGTACTAAAATTAGGTTATGAAGTAATTGCTTGTAGTGCTCGTACTCCTGATGAACCAAATATCAATGAAAAGGAAGAAATTGCTTATCAAAAATTAAAGCAGTTGCTTCAGATTTCACCCCATGTAGTAGAGCGTATAGAAATTGAGGCCAAGACTGAAATTAATCAACAACAGAAAGGAGGAATTGTTGAGATGATGACTCGCGGTCTAGAGAAATTTATGCAAAATTAAATTAATTGATGGTAAATGCAGCAACTTATTCATTTTTGTTTTTTTCACTGAACAATTGAGTCTGATGACTCGCCCTTTTAGGGCGACTTTTTATTTTTATTTTTTCCATAGACCTCTTGCAACAATATTTTGTGCTATTTGTAGATAGCTATTTTTTTGTCTAAGTTTATTTGAGCAGATATCCAGAATTTCTCAATTTTTTTCAATAATTAACTAAGAGGCGATCGCTACTCTCTCCAATTCCAAAAAAAAATTCAACCTTCTTTTTGAGAAATCATACCTGTTTGACGGGCATAAGCAAAAAGACCCCCAGCATCAATCACAGGTCCTACTTCTCCCAAAGACTTCAACTGATAAGTCTTACCAAGAGTATGATTAATTATTTGATATTTTTCAAAATCAATAGTAACTTCCTGGCCAGTTTCAAATAACTCACACAGGCGATCGCTAGACTCCCAAGGATATAACTCTCCAGTGGCAGAACAATTGCGGAAAAATATACGAGCATAAGATTGAGCAACTACTGCTTGGACACCAGAAGCACCCAGTGCAATGGGTGCATGTTCCCTCGAAGAGCCACAACCAAAATTTTCTCCAGCTACGATAATAGGATATTGGGTTTTCATTTCTCCTGGCTGAATAAATTTATCGTAGCGATCAGGTAACCCACACAAAGCATAGCTTCCTAGTTGATCATATTCATTTGGCTTTGAAGGAACCAATGTCAGATACTCTGCGGGTATAATTTGGTCAGTATCTATATTATCATCTAATACAAAAATTTTGCCACTTAGGGATTTGGCCATAGTAAGTTTCCTGTTCTCCCTCTAATGCTGTTCCAAATTCTATTCTAATAATTATTAGAGACTATTTTTGACATCTTCCCTGGCCTAAAGGCACTGGGTTTTCTATCGAGCCTTAGCCCCTCGGCGGGTTGACATCTCACAGTCTGCTACTTTGGCAGTAGTCTTATGCTTGCCGACCTGTCTGTTTTTTGTCTCGGTAAGCTCACCCGGGACTAATATATTTTTTGTGAACTCAAAACCATGATAACATAATCTGTGGAAAAAAATAAACTAAAAAGTCGTCCTAGAAGGGCGAGGCTTTAAATACAATTTTTCGGTAAAATAAGTCTAAAAAGTTTGTGGAGCAACTAGATCTTTAAGCTAAAATCAGGTTATACCAATTCTCAAAAGTCTTGCTATACTTAGAAACTGACAAAAATAACTTTCTTGGATAACCGAAGTTGGCAAAAAGATTGAGTATTTACTCCAACAAATAATATTTATAAATATAAAGTTCAAGTATAGCAAAGTTTATGGTAATTGGTATTTATAGATGGGAATTGCTCTACAGGCACAAAGGAGTTACATTTATAATCCTAAAGTTATGGTAAAAAATCACTCAACAAATAATTGTATCTTTCTTTATTCCCTATTCTCTTGCAGTAACTATTAAGATCAATGACAAATCAAATTAATGACACATTTATGCAAGCACGCCACGGTAACATAATAGCAATTATTCAAATTATGAATGAACAGTTAGCTAAATTAGGCGTAAGAATTAGAGCTATATTTTCTGATGGTGTTTTGCAAGTCTTATGTGAAGCATCAGAAGTTCAACAGTTAAAAAAGTCTAGTATTGTAGAAGAGGTTAAAGAAATTCTTGAAACAATTTCACCTCATAATATTCAGCAAGTAAGAATTAATAGTAGAGTAGTTCAAGAACAACAATTACTCTGGCTAGAGGATATTACTAGAGAGACAACAAATAAATTACTTTGGTCGCAAACAATTATTTTGACTCAACCTAATATTTTAAAAAAAATAGCAAATAATTTTTATAAAAATAAGCCTACAGCAATTAAAATACCTTTGTCTAAAAGTATTTATGCTAAGGGAGTACAAAAGCTAAATCAATCCCAACTTGATGTAATAGGCATTTTTTTTCTGAGTCTGCTGATGCTAATTTTAGGTATTCAAATTAATAAATGGCTCAACTTATCCGGAGTCTCTCAAATGAATGCTTTAGAAAATGCGGCTTCTCAGTCTCCATCCTTCACTAATAAAAAATCTTCAGAAGAAATTGAGCCTAAGTCCAAAGCCGCTTTTACTCAAGCAGTCCGACTGGCTCAAAAGGCTGTTGCAGATGGTAAAGTTGCTCACTCTCAAGAAGAGTGGATGGCGATCGCGAAGGCATGGCAACAAGCTGCAGAACTGATGGCCTCTGTTTCTCCTAGTTATTCACGGTATGATATAGCAGTAGATAGGGCTGAAGTTTATCAGAAACATAGTGATATTGCCAAAAAAGAAGCAGAGAAAATTTTAGGAATAGAATAGGGGGTGGTTGGCAGTTTGAAATTACCAGGCTTTTTAGATTGATGAACCAAATACGTTACAATTCAAACATTGTAGAGACTATGGAAAATAACTGCTATAGTCTAGGAATTATGAAAACTCCCCTAAGAAAATTTAGTTAGCAACTATGCCAAGATACTTACTATATATAGTTAACCAAGGCTACAACATAATATGCCATTTTTTATCTCTATAAGGAGCTTTGGCTGGGTATGAGTCTCTCTGTGCCTTGAGGTTGCAGAAGATGTCAAAATAGATTTATATAACTCACAGTTTTAATTCAGCACTCATTAGTAGGAATATTTTTCTATATTTTTAGTAATTATGCTCACTAAAAATGCTTCTAAGTCTCCACCTTGGCAGCGCACCCAATATTCTCCTCTGACCAGACAAATAGATGTTTTTAGTGCCGCTGGAAAATTTTTTTTCTTTTTATGGTGGGATAATTTATTTCAAAGTAAATCTTCTTCTCTTAGAAGGCGCCGGGCTGAATGGCTAGTGAAGACTATGCTAAATTTAGGCCCAACTTTTATTAAAATAGGTCAATCTCTATCTACACGAGCTGATATATTGCCCAAAGAATATGTCGAGGAGCTTGGAAAATTACAAGACCAAGTGCCTTCTTTTGAGGCTGCAGAGGCGATCGCTATTATTGAGTCAGAACTTGGTCGTTCTCTTTGTTCTCTGTATCGAGATTTTCAGGAACGTCCTATTGCTGCAGCTAGTCTTGGACAAGTACATAAAGCTAGTTTACACACGGGAGAAGTAGTTGTTGTTAAAATACAACGTCCTGGATTAAAAGTTTTATTTGACTTAGATGTGAAAGCTGTCAAAAATGTTATCCGTTTTTGTCAAAAGTATTTTGCTTGGGCTAAGAAGTATGATTTAGATGCTATTTATAATGATTTTTTTACGATTTTATATCAAGAAATTGACTATGTAAATGAGGGTAAAAATGCTGAGCGTTTTCGCCAAAACTTTAAGGGTTATCCTGAAATAATAGTGCCTCGTATTTATTGGAGTTACACTACAGAAAAAGTTATAACTCTTGAGTATTTACCGGGAATAAAAATTAATAATCGGAGGCAAATAGAAACTTATAATCTTAATCCGAAGCGGATTAATCAAATAGGAATTTGTTGTTATTTAAAACAGTTATTATTAGATGGTTTTTTTCAAGCTGACCCTCATCCAGGAAACTTGGCAGTTAGTTTAGATGGAGCAATGATTTTTTATGATTTTGGCATGATGGCTGAGGTGAAGTCATTGACTAAAGAAGAAATGATTAAAACATTTTTTGCTATTTTAAGAAAAGATGTTGAACAGGTGCTGAATACTTTAATTACTATTGGTTTAATTGAACCAATGTCGGATATGATTCCTGTCAGAAGATTAGTTAATTTTTTATTGGAAAATTTTACTGATAAACCTGTCGATTTTTATAATTTTGATGAAATAAAGGAAGAAATTTATCTTTTATTTGAGCAACAACCATTTCGTCTTCCTTCTCAAATGACTTTTATTCTTAAATCACTAACTACTCTAGATGGTATTGCTAGAGAACTTGACCCTGACTATAGTTTAATTAGTTGTTCTCAACCTTTTGTTAAAAGTCTAACTGTTGCTCAAGGTAGAGGTAGAATTGTGGGTGAACTGGCAAAACAAACAACAAATTTTATTAAATATAAATTACAACAACCAAGCAAAAGTGAAATTTTAATCCGCCAACTAGAAACAAAAATTGAAGATGGTGAAATTCAATTTAGGGTAAGTTCTATTGAAAATGATCGGTTATTAAAACGGATTAATTTAGCTTTGAAAATTTTGATTTTTACTTGTATAACTGGTTTTACTTTACTATCGGGTTCTATTTTTTTAATAGGGGGTTATATAAAAGTTGCAATTATAGTTTTTATTCTATCAGTATTTGGATTGATTTTACTATTACAGTCAGTATTTCAGTTATCTGTTAGAGAAAAATTAGACAAAATGGTAAAGAAGTAAATTGTAAG
>JAKQYF010000149.1 GCA_023356535.1 Trichodesmium sp. MAG_R03
ATTCTCTAGCATAATTTTCATTTATTCTACCTCTACGGCTTTGCCAATTATCTAAATAAATTAACATAGCTGGATGATGAGCAGTAGCGCCTAATAATGCTCTAAACTTTCCCAAAGCATAAGGTCTAATTGCCTGCTGTTCGTAACAGCTAAAATATAAACGATTCAGTCCTTGACGACCAAAAACATTAAAGTGATTATACCAAAAATCTACCATCACCTCCTCTAAATGACGCGGACTTTCTAGATTCCGTAAAAAACGTCCTTTACTCCCCTGTAAAAAAACCTTTTGCTCAAAACGTCCCTTGATTCTATTTAATGCTCTTCTGTTTAATTTTAACTCTTTTCCCCGTTGTTGAAGTTGTTGTAATTCTGTAATTATTTCACTAGGAGTTAGGGGTAATGTATCTAGATATTTGAGCTTTTGAATTAGTAGTTTTGGGTAGAGAATAGAATCAGGTTTCAGTTGAGATTGAATATAAGTTTCTACACCAAGATTTTTAATCTTTTCAACTTGCCCAGGAGCCGGTCCAAAACTAAGACGATTAATTAGGTGTAAAATTTTAATATCAGCCATTTCAATTATGCGTTATGAGTTATCAGTATATTCTTAGAGGGACTAAAGTCCAACTACGAACCTAATTAATCTATGTTGGGTTTCGTTGCCTCAACCCAACCTACGAATAAGTATTAGAGTCATTTCAAGAATTTGGGTAGCGATCGCCACTCAATTCAGTCATCATTTGTTAGTTGTCAGTTATTAATTCCCAGTTGTTAGTTGTCAGCCATCAAATTTATTCCCTTTGTGTGAATTGTTAAATTGATTATTTTGGGTCATGTAAACCCATAAATTATTTGTTCTAATTAATTAACAGATTGATATAATATAACTAGGACTTACCCATTAGGAACCAGTTTTTGACCCTTAAGATTGCTATCCTGACGGACTGGGACCTAAAGCTTCCTAAAATAGTAATAATAGTTTAATAAATTAAACTTAATTTGTTTAATAGGAGCGATCGCTCTTGTTAAGAAGACCAATTACCATGCATTAATGCTATACTTAGGTGACACTTCAATTATTAAGTAATTAACACAGGTGATACTTCAATAAAGAGATAGAGCTCTTATCCCTATATCGACTAGCTAAAACTTACAGTAAATTCCAAGTATATCAAGTATAGATATTAACAATTAAATGTTTGTAGTGCGGGCATCCTCATCGGGATTAGTGTACCTCACAAAGGTGGAATCTGCTATAACTTTAATAATTTTAACCAGACTATTTCAGATTTTCTTCTAAGGCGTAGGATTAGGATATTTAGCATGAACCGCATCAATTTCAGCAATAATTTCCTCAGTCAAATTTATCTCTACACTACTAATATTTTCCTTCAATTGTTCCATAGTTGTTGCTCCAATAATTGTACTAGCTACAAACCATCGGGAACCAACATAAGCTAATGCTAATTGTGCGGGAGTCATATTATTTTTATGGGCAATTTCTACATAAGCTGTTATTGCCTCAGTCAAATTTTGTTTACGATAACGTTGCTCAAATCCAGGGAACAAAGCTACACGAGAATTTTTAGGAACTCCATGCAAATACTTACCTGTTAAAAGACCAAAAGCTAGAGGACTATAAGCCATTAATCCCACATTATTAAATCGACAAGCTTCAGCTATATCTATATGAAAAATACGATTCACTAAACTAAAAGCATTTTGAATCGAAACTATTTTTGGTAAACCTAATTTTTCTGCCAAATGACAAAATTCACACACTCCCCAAGCTGTCTCATTACTTATTCCTAAATAACGAATTTTTCCAGCTTTAATTAACTCTGCAAATACCTCTAATTGCTCGGCAATAGGTGTCGAATCCCGCTCATTCTTTGGATCATAATCTGGAGCACCAAATAGAGGCACATAACGGTCAGGCCAATGGATTTGATAAAGGTCAATATAGTCAGTTTGAAGACGACGCAAACTATCTTCTATTGCTTGGTGAATATTAGCTCGGTTAACTTTAAGATTTCCCCCACGAATCCATGTAATTTTAGGAGATGGGCCAGCAATTTTTGTGGCAATAATTAATTTATCCCGTTGTTGTTTAACTAACCATTCACCAATATATTCTTCTGTTTTTCCTTGAGTCTCAGCTTTAGTTGGCACTGGATACATTTCTGCTGTATCGATAAAATTAATACCTTCAGCAACAGCATAATTAAGTTGTTGATGGGCTTCTTCAATGGTATTTTGTAGCCCATAAGTCATAGTGCCTAAACAAATTTCTGATACATTGAGGTTACTATCGCCAAGTTTGTTGTATTTCATCGGTTTGTTTTTTAGTAAATTTTCTAATTTTATCCTAATTTTATCAAGTTTTTATGTTGCTCGAATTTCCCTGACTAAATTATGCTATTTTGAGAGAAAAATTACCTTCAGTCTTTTAAGTCTTTGACTTCAGCTAACTAATCAAGATTATTCTTTACAACTAAAACCACATAGATTATACCAAATTATAGCCAACAGTTACTAGCCCTTTTACTGTAAAATATCCTGATATTAAAGGTTATACAGGCTTTCCAGAAGCTCTGGTGTCACGCAATTAAAATCAAAAGTACGTAGAGAAATTCCATGGAAAGTCCCTACAATGACTTCACAAAAAGTTGATAATTTGTGAACTTCTCCAATACCTAACATTTACCACCTTCTTCAGAGGCCAAAACACCATTCAAAAAAATATCAGCTAATCCTTCCGCCATTTCTTGCATTGCTTGGGGAGAAGCATCAGGACTTAATAAAGTTTTTTGACTAAAACCAGCGATCGCAAACATTCCTAAAAATACCCGCGCCACAACCTTGGGATCCATTTGCCGATATATGCCCCGCTCCATCGCTGTGGCAAAAAAAGCCTCGGCCACATCGGTCATTTTCCCAATAACTTCCAATTGAATTCTATCTCTCAATTCAGGATGAAACTGAGCTTCAAAGAAACAGACTTTCATTATATCTGCATTGTGACTAATATTTAACATCCGGCGACGCATTACCTGTGCCACAGCTTTATAGCTAGACATCTCGCTCAATTCTGTCAATAAATCCGTAAGAATTTCCACCCACCCTGTCGTAGCCAACTCTATCAAAATCCCCTTTTTATTGGTAAAATAATGAAACAAGGTACTTTCTGCCACTTCTGCTTGTTTTGCTAAATCACGAACTGTGGTACCATCATATCCATGTTTAGCAAACAATTTTTGAGCTGCTTGTAAGATCCTGCTTCGTGTCCGTGTTTCTGGAGTTTGCAACTGAGTTAACAGTTTCATAATAATTAATACCTATATAGTTAATACCTAAACTTATCCCTTACCTTAACATTTTCTAATCAACTAGATGAATAGTTGAGAAAACAACTTTAAATTTTAAGGCTCAAGAAATTTAGCATTGTTGAAGGGCAATATGAATGTAAGTGGGGTAGACATTCTGACCCCTCAAAAATCTAAGGAATAGGCAAGATACCCATTCCCCAAAACTATTAAAATCATCTGGCATTTATGCAAAGCCATAAATTTTATTCATAGCAGTCAAGATCCTTCACTCATAGCGCGGAATAAATTTTACTCTTATAGCTAAATTTAACCACTTCCATAACCGTTCTACCCCTGATTATCTTGGTCTAAAGCAAGCTTCTATTTTATGAGCTGGGCGAGCAACAGGAAATGTATTAATTGTCAAATCTTGATTCTCTTGAAATTTCCAACTACAATTATCCATTAAGGCAGATATAAAAATTTTGATGACCAAATAAGCAAATTCTTTGCCTATACACTCCCTTGCGCCACCTCCAAATGGAATATAACAAAGAGGTTTCTTTTTATCTTCAGCATTCACTGAATTAAATCTTTCTGGATTAAATCTTTCTGGTTCCTTATATATTTCTGAGTCTTGAAGAACCGAACTAATGTAATAATATATATGCCACCCTTTAGGTATTCGGAATCCTTGAAAAGAACAATCTTCAATGACTCGTCGAAGTCCACCACTAACAGGAGGCGCTAGCCTTAACACTTCTTTGATTACTTGTTCTAGATAAACCATTTTCTTTAATTTAGCTAAAGATAGTGGTTCTGAACTATCCAATTTTTCTTGTTCTATTTGAAGTAATTTTAAAATATCTAAATGTTCAGATGTTAAGATTAAAAAAGAACTTAATGCTGAACTTAATTCCTTTCTGCCTAAAAATAACAAATTAACCATTTGTTCTACTATTTCTCTGGCAGTTAGTTCCTGATTAATTTGTTCTTGAACTGTAAGTAATATGCCTAATATATCTGAACCAAAATCATTTTCTTTCTTTCTTCTGACAATTATTTGTTCAAATTGATTAAATAATTTCTTCTTACTTTCTAAAGCACGACCTAATTTAGTCCAAGGAAATGCCACAGGCACAGTATTTAATCCTGACTTCATATCTGTTAAAGAATTATTTATCTCACTTTGTGAAGCATAATCTATACCTAGTAATAATTTCAAAAGGATATCTAAAGTATAATTATTGATTTCAGAATATAAGTCTACATAATCAGATTTCATCCATTTTAAAAAATAGCTCTGACTCAAATCATGAATGATATTAACATAATTATTTAAAGTTTTACTTTTGATGGCTTTAGCCAATAATTTTTGTCTATCTTTATGTTCTTTGCCTGCTAATAATGTCATGTCACTCTGACCAAATATTGTTTTAGAATTTCTAAAACCCTGAAAATATGTGAAGTATTTATTTTCATTAGTTAAAACAAATTTAATAGCTTCATATCCTTGAAAGTAAATATAATTTTTACCTCGAAACCTCCTTTTATAAACAGAACCATATTTTTGGTACATTTCTTCTATAAATTTTTGAGGATTTTTGATAATTGTTTTGTTTTGTCCAATAAAAGGTAATCCCAAATCACCTGGTGGCAAAGGTAAAGAAGCAGCTGGATTGGATGATTGGAAATTTATGTTCATCAATTAATTAGTTCCTAGAGACTTAAACTATAACCTATGTTTAGTATTATAAGGAAAGCAACCAACATATAACAACCAGCATATAAATTACTTTCTTCGGCCTCTAGTTTTCAAGAGGTTAGAGCTAGAGAAATTTTACTCTAAGCACTCAGATAAACATCAATCAGAACTTACGCAAAATATGAAAATATACACCACTGCAGGGGTTAACGGCCGTTGCCTCTACTAGATATAGAGCTTGGTGCGTAAGTCCTGATAAATTTCCCAATACTCTAGAATATAATTTTAGATAGATTGAATTGAATTGATTTGATTTAATCAGGACTTACGTACGGGCACTAAACGAGGGTGAGGGCGAATGCCATTCGCCCCTAAATATGGCGTTTTCAAGGTGAATTTGCGTCAGTCCTGTTAATTAGTGATATTTGGCCTTAAACCAACACAAAAAAACCTAAATAACAATTGGATATGCTCAAAAACTTTTTGTCTCAAGTTATATTATTTCTTTACTGGCCTCAAAAATTAATCAGCTCCCTCCTCGACAAAGTCAACTTTAATAGCCTATTCGTTAACGGATCACTTCGCAAATCACTCAAATTTAGCCTTTGTCTAACTACTTTATGTTTCTTCTGTTTTGGCCTTACACCCAGTATGGCCCTAGCTAGAGAATATCCTTCTTCAGGAGAAGTCTCAATTAAACCCTACTTAGACAGAGTAATTAAACAAGTAACAGAATTTCGCCTCAATAATGGCATGAAATTCATCGTTCTAGAACGACATAATGCTCCTGTCATATCCTTTGCCATTTATGCAGATGTGGGTTCAGCAAACGAACCAGATGGCAAAACAGGTGTAGCTCACTACCTCGAACATTTAGCTTTTAAAGGCACAAAAAAAATCGGCACAAAAGACTATGAAGCAGAAAAACCTATTTTGGAAAAGTTAGACCAAATATTCGCACAAATTCAGCAAGGTAGAATAGATGGCAAAACTGAACAAGTTGCTCAACTTAAAGCCAACTTTGAGAAAACTCAACAATTAGCATCTGAATATATTAATCAAAATGAATTCTCGAAAATTGTCCAACAAGCAGGAGGTGTAGGACTGAATGCTGCTACCTCCGCAGACTTCACCAAATACTTTTACAGCTTACCTGCCAATAGACTAGAATTATGGATGTCTTTAGAGTCAGAAAGATTTCTAGAACCAGTATTTAGGGAATTTTATAAAGAAAAACAAGTAATTCTGGAAGAGAGGCGATCGCGCACCGAAAATTCACCAATTGCCCAAATGTTAGAAAAATTCCTCAGTCAAGCTTTCCTAGTACATCCTTATGGCCGCCCTATCATTGGTTATTCAGAGGAAATACAAAATTTAACGAGAGAAAATATTCAGGATTTTTTTGACACTTACTATGTTCCGAATAATTTAACTGTAGGGATAGTAGGAGATGTTAATCCTGAAGAAGTCAAAAAATTAGCAAAAATATATTTTGGTCGCTACAAAGTCAAACAAAAACCCCCAACACTCAATATTGTCGAACCTACCCAAACTGAAACCCGAGAAGTAACGATGAAGTTGTCATCCCAACCTTGGTATATAGAGGGTTATCATCGACCAGCAATGAATCATCCCGACAGTGTGATTTATGATATAATTGCTAGTATTCTGAGTGATGGTCGTACTTCTCGCCTCTATCAGTCATTAGTTGAGAAACAACAAATTGCACTTATTGCCAAAGGTTTTAGTGGTTATCCGGGAAATAAATACCCACATTTGATACTATTCTATGCTATGATTGCTCCTAATAGTAATATAGATGAATTAGGAGCAGCTTTACAAATAGAAATTGAAAGGTTGAAAACAGAGCTAGTTTCTGAGGAAGAGTTACAGCGGGTAAAGACTCAAGCCCGGGCAGGTCTGTTGTACTCTCTTGAGTCTAACATGGGTATGGCCTCTGCTCTCTTGAACTACGAAGTTAAAACAGGTTCGTGGCAAA
This sequence comes from Trichodesmium sp. MAG_R03, assembly GCA_023356535.1. Classification (GTDB taxonomy): domain Bacteria; phylum Cyanobacteriota; class Cyanobacteriia; order Cyanobacteriales; family Microcoleaceae; genus Trichodesmium. The sequence goes on from JAKQYF010000149.1 coordinate 7,016, forward strand.
ATTTATTTAAAGATTTGGATGTTATTAATGCTGTAACGAAAGAAGATATTCAACGAGTAGCTCAAGAAACTTTTATCCCAGAAAACCGAACTATTGGCAAACTACTTTCTAAGTAATCATAATTTTACAAAGCATTAAATCATACACTATCTGTAGAAGGCAAACCCTTGTTCACCTCGACTATATACAGTATTTATGCGTAAGTCCTGGTAATATTAAATCCGTAGTATCGATATAAATAGGGCTGACTGATTAAATATAAATAGGACTTACCCATGAACGCTATTGGTAGGGTATGTTTTGCTTCGCGACATGAAAAGCACTAGGGTCAGGGACCAATGCTCTATATATATTACCTTTGCGTAAGTTCTGATCAAAGCATTGACACATAAATGAACCACATTGTCATCAGTAAAACCCTTTAGAAGGGAATGGCCATTTTTCCCTACTATAGTCTAGGGAAATAAAAACTACTATAAGAATACAATGCTAATTCTCAAAAGTCTTGCTATACTTGAAAGTTAGCAAAAATAACTTTCAATTCCCAAGCATTGTTAGGCAATTATGGAGCCTTTGCTCGAACAAATAAGATTTAGAAATAGAAAATTTAAGTGTAGCAAAGTTTATGGTAACTGATATAACACTCCACTGCCAAGGGGATTGAATATAATTCAATAGCAGTCTAATAGTTGAATAACAAGCCTAAAAATTTAGGTCTTTGTAGAACAAAGTAATTAATGGTTCTCAGTTGTACCATGACAGCTTGTGGACTGGATAACCCTGACTGTGTCAGGGTCAAACAGGAATAGAACTGATATAAGCGAGAAAATCAGAGATTTATGTAGATAATAGTACTATTAGACTAATGTAGCTAAAATGGTGCGAGCGACTGATGCTTAAATACCTTTTACAGCTTTAATTTTAGCCTTTTAGCACACCCTAAAAATAATGAACTTTTATGTCTTATCTAAGAACAAAAAACTATGCTCTCTAAGCAAAATAAAATTACTAGCTCAAAACTTTTCTTAACAGGATTTTTAGTAACAGTAATGGTGTTATTTATTTTAGGACGAATATCAGCTATAGCTATCGAACCACCAAAACATTACACTGAACTAGAATTTCCACCATTACCAAAATTAGAGCTACCCGAATACACTCGCTTTCAACTTGAGAATGGTATAGTTGTCTATCTGATGGAAGACCATGAACTCCCCCTAATTAGTGGAGGTGCTTTATTTCGGACAGGTGCGAGATTTGAACCCGAAAATCAAGTAGGGTTAGCCAACTTAACCGGAACTGTTATGCGCACAGGAGGCACAAGTCAACACTCCCCTGAACAAATCAACCAACTACTCGAACAAAAAGCAGCAACGGTAGAAACAGGTATCGGGGGTACTGCTGGTCATGCTAGTTTTGGTTGCCTGACTGAAGACTTGAAAGAAGTATTTGGATTATTTGCTGAAGTCATTCGCGAACCCATATTTATGGAGGAAAAACTTGACCTTGCCAAACAACAATTGCAAGGTGGCATTGCTCGTCGGAATGACGATCCTGAATCTATTACTAGTCGGGAGTTTCAAAAATTGATCTATGGAAAAGAAAGTCCTTATGCTAGAACTGTTGAATATGAAACTCTGAATAATATTTCCCAGGAAGATTTAATTGATTTCTATGGCAAATATTTTCATCCTGAGAATATGATTTTGGGAATAGTGGGAGATTTTAATACTCAACAGATGCGATCGCTGATTACAGAGCAACTAGGGGACTGGCAACCAAGTAGTAAAAAAGTGAAACTTCGTCTACCAAAAGTTACTCAAGCTGAAGTTGGTAATATATTTTTTGTGGAACAACCTCAGGTAAATCAAAGCTATATACAAATAGGTCATTTAGGCGGAAAATTAGATAATCCTGATTATACAGCTTTGAGTGTAATGAATAAGGTCATGAATGGTTTAGGAGGGCGTTTGTTTAATAATATTAGATCGCGCCAAGGTTTAAGTTATTCTGTTTATGCTTATTGGAGTGCTAATTATGATTATCCAGGAGTATTCGTTGCTGATGGTCAAACTCGTTCTGATGCAACTGTGCCATTTATCCAGTCTATGAATGAAGAAATTGAACGTATTCGCACTCAACCTATTACACAAGAGGAACTTAAGCAGGCTAAAGATTCGACCCTCAATTCATTTATTTTCAACTTTCAAGACCCATCTCAAACTGTATCTCGTTTGATGCGATATGAATATTATGATTATCCTCAAGATTTCATTTTTCGTTATCGTCAGGAATTGGAAAAAATTACGGTTGCAGATGTGCAAAGGGTAGCTCAAAAATATTTGCAACCAGAGAAAATGGTAATTTTGGTTGTGGGTAATGAAGCAGAAATTCAACCGCCTCTCAGTAGTCTGGGAGATGGGATTGAAATTACTTCTATAGATATTACAATTCCAGAACCAAGCTAGACAAGCTATTAGCCCTGAAAAAGAACGAGGCACACAAGAATACAGCGGATTCAACTTTGGTGAGGTACACCTATCGCGGGCAAGATGCCCGCACTGGAAACATTTAATCCTAGATTCCGCAGACAAAATGTAGAAGTTCTGTAGGGTGCGTCAGACGGCCTAAATCCAGATGATGAAGGGGATTGAGCAATCCGTCGTCACGCACCGTTTTTGTCTATTTTTTTTTTGCTAAAAAATCAAGCTAAGTTTGGGAAAACTAATCCACGGCATATTCTGTAAATTTTCTCATAAAGGGTGTTTGAAATTCTAAAACAATATCTTTTTTTGGGACTCTATTTATTACTAATTCTGCTGCAATATCTACTTCAGTTCCATTCCACTGAATCCAATTTTTTTCACCTTTAATATCAATATGAATCGAACAACTATGAATAAAATGTTCTTTTTTCCAAACAAGATGGAGAATCTGATAATGGTCTCGTACAGTATCAAAAATTGTTTGTATTTCAATTTCTCCATAAGCAGGTTTATTTTGACTATATTCTAATAAAAATCCTTGGACTAAATGACAATATTTTTCTAGTTTTTCCATTCTGTAATTACCTCTTGATATTGGTTATAAATGATTAATTTTACTTGATTTTAGTTCAGCATTAATTTAGGAAATTCAAGTTGAAAAAAGTTGTTATAAGTAATGATAGGCACGGCCAAATAAAGTCTTCGTTCAGGTTCTTCCTGTCTTAGTGCTGCCCGATAATTAATAAACTGTTCCAAGGCAGTATAAAATTCATAAATAGTTGATAATTTTGCTAAGAAACTCTTAATTTAAACTGCTATCTTTTGATTATTTTTTTGTGCCCCAAATCGCCAGTTCGTATTGCAGTTCTACTAAACTTACCTAAACTTACCCCTGCCGGAATTGCATGAGCTTTAGAGCTAGCTTCCTGTTTCACTGAAGACCACTGACCGCAGTCTGTAACTTATCCTCTCCACAGGCTTAAAATCGGTGGGAACTCCACCTACTGACGCGCATAGTTTTCTAGGTTGATAGCAGCCTTAAAGTCTCTATCCGCAGTAAAACCGCAGTTGCTACATTCATAAGTTCTCTTCTGTAATGGCATTTTCTGTTTCTGCCCACAGTGAGAACACAATTGAGAACTTGGATAAAATCTATCAACTATTACTAACTTTGAACCATACCAATCACACTTATATGATAGCTGACGCTTAAACTCATAAAACCACAGTCTGCTATGGCGCTTGCTAGCTTGTGGTTTTTGAGCATGCCACTCACATTCAAATCCTCTATGACTATGGTGCTGTGGTTTTTAGCTAACCAGGTCGTGAGTTTATGGAGTGCATCGGCTCTGATATCAGCTACTTTTTTATGAGCTTTGGCTAGTTTTTTTACGGCTTTAGCTCTATTCTTGGAACCCGGCTCTTTTTTCTTGATACGGCGTTGATAACGAGTTAATCTTTTTTTAGCTTGTTTGTAGGCTTTGACGTTAGCAAATATTGTTCCATCACTACAAGTTGCTAGAGCATTTATGCCTACATCTACACCGATAAAAGATCGTTTTTTAGGAGTAGGTTTTGGCTGAAATTCATATTTACAGAGCTTTTCAAATGTCAAGTCCCCCTGACACCAGTAAGATTGATTTCGCAGCAGGAAACGATTTTTTAATGTGAGGAGCAAGGTAATAGAGTTGTTGGGCATTAAGCAAAAAAAAATGGCTAAAACCCTTATCAGTCAAGCTTCATGGTAATTTTCGGATCTAAAATCCTGAAAACCTTATAGAGTAAGCTTTTGAGCATTTTAAATTTTTATTTCCAAACAACTATAATACTTTATCTTAGCATTTTTTCAGCTTCTTGTCTTCTATCTCCTTTTGGATAGTCTTTAATCAATTTTTCAATCAATTTTTCAACGACTTGTTCTTCTAGTGTAAGTGTTGCTATCGAAAGAAGAGCGTCATCTGCCATAGAGCTTTTAGGAAATTGATTGACAAAATCATAAAAAGCTTTAATTGCGAGGTCATCCCAAGAATCTTTTTGTCTTAATGGTGTGTTCCATCCTTCTAGCGTCATTTGTGCCGGGGTGATTGGGGTAATCTTTGATAAAACCATGCCAAACTTTAAGCTCTCTAACTTGGTTAAATGGTTGTCTAAAAACAGGAGGGCTTTTAACATTTAAGTTATTACCAAAGTAAGTCTCACCATCCGTCAATTTAGTATACTCTTTGCACCCTTCAGTAAATTTAGAATTTGGATACTTTTTGCTTAGTTCCAACAATTCCAAACGGTCTAGGCTCGACAACAAATGCATATCCGTTTCTACAGCTTCTTCCAACAAATTCTTAATATATGGAGACCACTGCCAGTTTAGCCATTGATCTTTGTTGTTTTCATCTCTAGTTAGTTCTGCACTAATGAGACCTCTAAAAGCGATCGCTTGTATCTTCATGTCCCATAAGAACAGTTAGATCTTGAACATTCTTCGATAGACTCCACACTCGACCTATTTTGTCGCTACCTCCTGCAAAAATACGATTGGAATTATTAGGGTCAAAACTGGCATACCAAAGAATGTTTCTATTTGTTGTAGGAATTTCTAGTAAAGGTTCAAAGGTATCTTCTAAATTCCAGAAGCGAACTACTCCATCGTTACTAGATGTCAATATTTCATTGGAATTATTGGGGTTAAATTCTCCATAACTTATCTGATTGGGATAAACTGATACGACCAATGGTTCTTCATTGGTTCTCTTCACATTGCGAATGGTTGCAACACCATTAGAATTAAGAATTAACAAATTGTCAGGGTTTTTTGTATCAAATTTAAAAGCAACAGCTTTGTCATTAGTTTCGGGTAGTTCTAAGACAGGATTTGTTTGGTTGTTTATATCCCATATTTGGATAATACCATTAACGTTAACTGTTACTATTTTGCTGGGATTACTTGGGTGAAAATCTGCATATCTTAGTGAATCAATACCTGTCTGTAAAGAAGATTTTTTTGTGAATTTGGATTGAGCGATATCCCATGCTTGTATTACTCCATCTCGGTGAACCGTCAAAAGTTTTTTTGAATCTTGGATGGAAAAATTAGCGTAAATTATAGTCCCTTGGTTCTCAGGCAATTCAAAGAATGCTTGATTGCTAACATCCCAAATTCTTCCTACTGCATCTTTGCCAACCGTTAAGATTTGATTGGGGTTGTGTGGATTAAAAATTCCCAAGTTTACGCCAGCTTGGTGGCCATTCAGTGTGTTCTTCACAATAGCATTTTGACCCTTTGCTTTTAGTTCCCATACCTGAGCTTTACCATCTTGGCTAACTGTTAAAACTTGATTGGAATTATCAGGTTTGAATTCTCCATAAACTACCTTTCCTGCACCACCTCCTAAAACTATAGGTTTCTCTGGCTGACTTAAATCCCACACCCTAGCTGTACCGTCTTCACTAACCGTCAATACCCGATTAGAATTATTGGGATCAAAGCTAGCCATTTTTACTATTCCGTTATGTTCATTTAAGATTAACGGTTGAGTGGGATTGTTCAAATTCCAGACTCGAGCAGTTTTGTCGGTACTGGTTGTTAAAATTCGGTTGGAATTTTTAGGATCGAAGCTGCCATACAAAATGTCTCCTTCGTGGCCTTTTAAAACTAATAGACATCTCCAAAAATTATCAAGCACTTACTGTAACTATCTTTGAGAGAGCGATCGCCAGCTCCTCCAGATAGTCATTTTTTATGATATTTATAGTATTAGAGATAGTTATTGTTAA
>JAKQYF010000015.1 GCA_023356535.1 Trichodesmium sp. MAG_R03
TACTTTTTTAAGTAAATCACTAACGCTAATCATTTTCTTGGCTTTTTCCTTTGATAGTGAATTAATCGTGAATTTTATTGTAACATATCATCGTGAACTAGTCGTGAACTAGTCGTGAACTAGTCGTGAACTGGATAAGCTAATTGTGAACTGGTAGTGAACTAGTTCAGATTAACTGTGAACTGGTAGTGAACTAGTTCAGACAAATTGTGAACTAGACGTGAACTGCGAGATGCCTGGCTTATTCTAGAAACCCGGTTTCTAAGCCTCAGCAAGTTCCAGTAAGTCTCAGCGAGTCCTAGCAAGTCCTAGCGCTTTTGTTTGAACTGGTGGTGAACTAATATTCCTTATTTTTTATAAAGTTTGCTTTGGTGAAAGCTAGGGACAGCTATATTGGAATTAGATATAATATTGATTCATAGTGAGAAATATCTAAAAATCTAACTTCTTGCTTTTAATAAGCTAGGTTTATTGTGGATTAAGAATTCTTATGGGAGTTTCCATGGAATATTGTGCCATTTAGTAAACAGCGTAATTTCTAACTATGTTGCAATTTGATTTTTTTTAGAGAAAAATCTTTAGTTACAAATTCAATTAATAAATAACTAATAAAAGAAGGAAAAATTTATGCCTTTTCATTTATTTCCATTAGTTACTTCTATCGGACCTACAGTATGCAATGGAATAGTCAATGCCTTTAATGGTTTCTCCGGTAGAACAATGCAAAAAAATTTAGAAGGGCAACGACTAGTTCATCAAAAAGAATTACAAGAAAAACAAATAACTGCTCAATTTGAGATTGAATATATGCGTACAATGTCTCAGATTAAGTTGCAGCAAAATAATCAAGAATTTCAAGAAAAACTAGAAATTGCCCGCCAAGAATTTCAAGGGAAAATAGTTGAATACCAATGCCAAGAAAATCGAAAACTTCAGGAATTTATTAAAGGGGTAGATATGCAAATAGCTAAAAGTAACCAAGAATTTCAAGCTTGGTTATTCAAACAAGAAAAACAGCATCAAATTGAATTAGCTCAATATAACCGAGAAAGCCAATATCTCAACGCAGTATATCAACGAGAAACAACCCTAGAAATGAAAGAATTAGACAATTGGCCTCTCAGAAATTATTCTTGGCAAATCCTCAAATCTCATCAAGGTCGTGACCCCATTCCAGTACAAGTAATACTGGCACCTCCAAAAATAGACTTTGACCGTTTTGAATGTTTAAATAGAACTTCAACTTCCACATTTTCTGAAGTGGAAAAACCTCTTTCTCAACACTTAAAAAATTTCCTAGAAAAACACTATCCCCTAGAAAATCAAAAGCGACCCACAGAACTAATAGACCATGCTTGGGATAGTAACCGTTTTGCGGGAGGCAGTGCAGTTAAAACTATATTTAGTCGGTTAAAATCTGAGCCAATACTATTAATAGAATCAGGAGTAAATAATGATTTAATTAATATCACAGTTGCCTATTGGAGTGGTGGACAAGAAATATCACCCTTTTACAAAACTATAATTTCTAAGTTAGATTATCGGAAAGTTCTCTATGAATTTGCCATTCAACGTGCTTTGGATTGGGAAGTAAATCTTAAACAGAAACTCCTGAAACAGGGTAGAAGCGAACAAGAAATAAATCAAGAATATGGAGAAGATAATCTTTTAAATCTAGAGGTTTACAGAAAATATGAAAAAGACAAACTAGCTGGAATAGAATTTGAACGTCACTACAAAACTAATAGTGATGATTTTGATAAATTATTAGCTTTATTAGGAGCATATCATAATATTATTGCTGCCCTATTTATTGATATTCATTATTTAATTAACACTAATTTATCACCCAAGTTACCAGAATTATTAGTAGAATTAGAAACTGAATTTTTTATAGAAAAACGTCTTGGAGATAATTTATTTAAAATGGTAGTTGAGAGTTATATTGGTAGTCTCACGGCCATGATAGAAGATCGCTCCGAATTAGTGCCAGGATTTGCAGCAGATGTTGCTTTTAGTTTGACTAGTTTATCTGATTCTAGTTTGGCAGAAAGAATGTTGGATTTTTCTTTAGAGTCTTGGTTGAAATCTCGTCATATTTCGATAGAAAATAATAGAGAAAAAATTGACATAGTCGATGATAACTTATTACCTCTTGACCAAGAATTCATAGGCAAAGTTAATCGTTGTTTAAGTAACTTAGGCCAACAGAAAAATTTAGATGTTATAAATTCTTGTTATTGTCGGGCAAATAATAATTTACAAATTGAAAAATATCAAGAAGCAATTATTGATTTCAGTTACGTTGTTGATTTAAATCCTAGTCACGCTGAAGCACATCATTTTAGAGGTCATGCTTATTATAACTTAGGGAAATATCAAGAAGCACTTGATGATTATAATCAAGCGATAGATTTGGGTCGGAATGAGGCATCGGAACATAAAAAGATTGTTCTGGGTATTTTGGAAACAATTAAGCGTGAGGTTGAGAAAAAAATCAGGCTGGAAAAGGAATTATCGAAAGAAGAACTATTTACTTTTGAAGTTGTAAGAGTTAACAACTCTGGAAGTATTGTTAATCGTAGCCAAGGGAGCGCTAGACAGAAAATTGAAGATTTGGGTAATGGAGTGTCTCTAGAAATGGTAAAAATTCCTGGAGGTAGGTTTCTAATGGGGTCTCCAGATACGGAACCAAGAAGATATAGTGATGAAGGTCCGCAACATTATGTAGATGTACCAGAATTTTTGATGGGAAAGTATGTAGTGACTCAAGGACAGTGGAAAGCGATCGCCTCCCGAACAGACTTGAAAGTACAATTAGACTTAGAAACAGAACCATCTTATTTTAAAGGACCATACAAAGATATAGATAGGTGGAAGAGACCAGTTGAGATGGTAAGTTGGTACGAAGCAGTAGAGTTTTGTAAAAGACTATCGAAATTAACACGAAGGAAGTATAGGTTGCCCAGTGAAGCAGAGTGGGAATATGCTTGTCGGGCAGGAACAACTACACCTTTCTACTTTGGAAAGACTATAACAACTGAGTTAGTTAACTATTGTGGTAACGTTACTTACGGCAATGCACCAAAAGGAGAATATAGAAACCAAACAACTCCTGTAGGTCAATTTCCTGCTAATGCTTTTGGCTTGTATGATATGCATGGAAACGTGAGGGAGTGGTGTGTGGATGAATGGCATGAGAACTATGCTGGTGCGCCTACAGATGGCAGTGTTTGGCTAAATGGAGACAAAGATAAATCACCGCTGCGGGGCGGTTCTTGGGACAGCAATCCTAATTTTTGCCGCTCTGCGATTCGCGACTTCTATCTTAGGCGCGACGACCACAGCTACGTTACTGGTTTTCGTGTTGTCTGCGATGGCGGGAGAGCTCTTTAACCCTTTATTCTTTTCCTCTTTTGCCCTTTACTCTATGTTTTTTTTTTCTCTTATGAGTCTCGCCTTTGGCGAGTCGAAAATTTTTTTTCAAATCAATGTAATATATCTGTAATATAAAATTCAACGAATAGAATTAAACATAAACTATAAGAAAAAAATGCAGATTAAATATTATTCATTTTTGTGATTTTAGTATTCCTAAAATCATCAAATGTTATTCCTTTTTATCAACTAATAAGTTTTGCTTATCGAACAATAATTATTCCCATAAAACAGTCAAATATAAGATGTCTTGTCAAATTAAAAAACTACCTTATAATGATGATTAACCTGAATAATTATTATTCCATTTAGCTAGGCTATGTCTAAGCTTTCCTGCTTTGACTATAGCTATATTTGTTGACTAATCAAATATCAGAACTTTGCTTATTAATTATTAGTTGTTAGTTATTAATTATTGACAGGAGATATCTAATTATGTTTTTTACTAGACTTGAAGAAGCTATCAATTCTACCACTAATGCTAGTCGTGCTTCTCTTGAATCCCGTATTGAAGAGCTTGAACAAGAGTTAGTTAAGCTTAGAAATGAACACGGTGCGAATGAAGAAAGACATCAGAATCAGAAAACACTAAAGGGAGCTTTAGAATCTGGTTTAGTTCAGGTTATTAAAGCTGTTAACGCTACAAAAATTGCTGGTGAAGGTGAATTAGAATTAGGTTTTTGGGAAGAGGTAGAAAAGATTCGCAATGGTGATTATGATTCTATTGATTTGAAAGAGTTACCAGATGCTGATGATTTATCAGATACTCCTTACCGTCCTGATAATCCTAATGATGGTAGTGATTCGGGTTTAATTGATATAATTACTATTGAAGCAGAGTCAGATAAAGATAAGAATAATTCTTCAGTTAGTAAGAAATCTAATAGTAATCTGTCAAAAAAAGAAGGTAATTCTAATGGTTCTGTTTCTCCTAATGGAAAGAATTTGTCTGATGATTCTGAGCCCAAGTCTATTGGAGCTTATTATCAGCCTATTGAGGAGCGAAATATTCAACAGTTGAAAGATTTGTGTAATGGTTTTGGCTTTACTAAGGAACAGCTACGAAAATATGGCTCTCTGAAGCAAAGAGATACGTATTTAAAGGCTTTGCAGTCTGTTAAGAATTTGTTGGGAGGTCAGTTAGAATAATGCTGTGGTGATAGGGTGATATTAAGGCTTTCTCTACTACTTCCCATATGCTGGGTAAAAAGGCGATCGCAACTACTCAATGAATTCTAATTCCTAGTAGGGGGCGTGTATACAAAAGTAGCCTAAACTTTCTAGGCAAATATAGGAGATGTTAACTCACTACCTCAGCAATGGCCTTTTGATGGACATGATGTCTGTCAATCAGATATTGTTATTCGCATAAAAACTATGGCAATTAAAGAGGAGTTATGCTACTCTGAAAATGTCAAAAAATAGTAGGGATAAGTTAGATAAGGTGTTGTAAGTATTGCCTGAGTCTCTCTTTTTTCGATGATTTGTTTGCTTGCTGAGATGGGTTTTGTTCTTCACTTAGCGATCGGTCTGTTCATGAATAAAAGTATCCAGTAATGAGATTCTCTGAGAATTTTGGCTCTATATAATGGTCATTTTTATCAGCATAAGGGCCAATTTAATCGGGGAAAAAATATAAATTTAGGGGTTGACATTTCGTATTCTTAGAATTATTATTAAAAGTAGTAAAAACAGTTTGAAGAACCTTGAAAAATAAATAGCTATATCTTTTTAGTCATTTTTTATTATATTAAGAGTGAGTAGAAGGTGGTTTTTTGTATTCAAGAAAACCCCGTCGACGCACCTCCGAGAATCGCTGAAACCCTGATTCTTTCGTTTACCTGGGTCGATGCCATACTGGGACTGGGTTTGAAGGTCGTCATTTTGGCAAAAATTCCCTTGTTGATTTTTTAATCAAAAAAAATTCGTCGATTTGGGGGTCTGAAAGTCTTGCTGTGTCGTGGTTCTAAAACCGAGCTCCCCCCGCTTGGGTTAATGCGGACTTATTGGAAACTGTTTAAAAAACTCTTCTGGGTTTATAACTTCGTATAATGGTCCCCCCCCCGCTTGGGTTAATGCGGACTTATTGGAAACAACTCCACTACGCCAGGCACCACAGCTGCAATAGCTGTCCCCCCCGCTTGGGTTAATGAGGACTTATTGGAAACAAATTAATAAAAACAAAAAGAGGCAGTACAAAGTATAATTGTGCTGCCTCTTTTTATTCGTAAATAGACCAAATAATCAAAAGTGAAAATATTTCTGTTATTGTACAGAATTTAAATTATTTTATACATCATTTCTTTATTGAAATAGTCCAGCGATCGCACCCTCTTTAAAAAAACTAAACCCTAAAGTCTTATAGCTTTTAAAATTATATAAAATTTAGTTATCAACAAATTTAAAACATGAATTACTATTATCTTAAGCTGATTTATCCTATAAAAGAATAACTAAGAGCATCTTAAAAGTATTTTATCGTTAATTTTTTACACTATTAATTTTTAAAGGTGTCTACAAAATGTAGAGTCTAATAATTAGATTATCATAGCTTTTCAAACCTTGCTTATACACACTCAAAGACAGAGAAAAGCTTGTAAATATTTACTAAAAAGGCTGTCCCCACCACTTCCAAGATTCTCTATTGAAAGGCGATCGCCACCTCTCAATTAACTCTGATTCTAGATTTTATCGTAATTTTCTCTCAGTAGGAACATTAAAACAAAAAAAGTATGGGAAAGTTTGTACTATAACAGGTCCTTATTATGAAGAATTGTTAACAATGCCAAATCTTATCCATGCAGATAAGTCTCATATTGTACCTAACGGGTATTGGAAAATCATCAAAATAGAAAACTAAGAAAGAAAAAATTAATAATCACACCACTTTAAGAGTGCTGACAATAAAGCTGTGTGAGAACTATAGATAATAGATAGTTTAAATCTTATATAATTTATCTGCATAATTTTATAACTAAAAATTGAAATGACTTAATGTTTAAATCCTGACTGTTTACAAGTTAACCAAGCACAAAAAAAATTCTGTACTAGCTGTGGTGAAAAATTAGTATTAAAAGAACGTTATCGCCCTCTAAAAATTATCGGACAAGGAGTTTTTGGCAGGACTTTTCAAGTAGAATAATAGTGTGGTGATAGCAGAATATTTCAGATTTATTAGTTTAATTTTTCTTGTTTGTGCGATCGGTTATTTTTTTCAGAATAAAGTGTGTTGATAGTGTGTTACGATACTGAACAAAAGTATATGAATTATCGGTTGACATTAGGACTTGACGTTTTGTGTACTTATAACTAAAGATAAGACTATAAAATACAAAGAAAATAATTATGGTTTTTTTAAAAGGCACTAATAAAAAAGACAATCTCAAAGGAACTGCTAAAAAAGATTTCATTAATGGAAAGGGTGGTAATGACAAAATTAATGGTGGAGGTGGTAATGACAAAATTAATGGTGGCGCTGGCAAAGATATTTTAAACGGTGGAGGTGGCAATGATAAAATTAATGGTGGAGGTGGTAATGATAAAATTAATGGTGGCGCTGGCAAAGATATTTTAAACGGTGGAGGTGGTAATGATAAAATTAATGGTGGAGGTGGTAATGATCAACTCAATGGTAGTGAAGGTAAAGATACTTTAAATGGTGGCAATGCTCAAGATAATTTAATTGGTGGTTCTGGTAACGATTTCTTAGACGGTGGAAAGGGCAATGATATACTAACTGGCAATAGTGGTAATGATGTATTGGTAGGCAATTTTGGTAAAGACATTTTAACTGGCGGTACAGGAGATGATGTATTTTTTTTAAAACAAAATAGTGCAGTTGACAAAAAGTCAGCTGCTGATATAATTACAGACTTTAAGCCAAATTTTGACTCAATTGGCTTAGATAACGGTTTGACTGAAAATAATCTTAATTTACAGTTATCTGGTGATTCGACTGTAATTAAGGTCAAACAAACAGGTAAGATTTTAGGTATCGTGAAAGGTGTTAAACCTAAAGACCTCAAGTGGAATTTTACATCTATAAATGGTAAACCTAATGTAATTGAAAATCGGGTAACTTTTAAGGCTCCTACTGTTCAACTAAAATCTTCCAATGATTATGCTGATTTTTATGAAATGAAGTTAACTGGTAGCGATAAAAGTAGTTTTACTATTAATATTATAAACACTCCTACAGAAGCGTATCCAGAATCGGTGCGATATACGCCTTCTCCTTCAGAAAAACGCAAAGGACAAAAACCATTTACTGCTGAAATTAATTCAGAGGGTGATCGAATTGAATTAAAGTTTGATGGAGCTTCAGAATCTTATGTACTTGACAACAATTTTAGAGACATTGTGATTATTTCCAAAAGAACGGCACAAGGAGCAAAAGAAATAGCAAGAGTTGATGTCGACGAAGAAGTGAGTTCAGATGTAGAGCAATCTGTTACTCAAGCATTGTGTAAAGCAGGTCAAGATATCTGCAAAGGTATAGAAATTATGGGTAATGTTGCTACTGGCTTAGCAGGGCTAACTGTTCTTACTGCGCCTACTGGTGTTGGAGCTGTTGTTTCAGGAGCTTTAGGAGCTGTAGCTCTTGGTGCTAAAGCTTTTGGATATGGCTGCCTGATGTTGTATGGTAATGACTCCAGTTTGGTTAATACTTTAATAGACGAAGCATCTGGTTCTATTTTGCGCGGAATAGGAAAGAGATTATTTAAGACTGTTGCTGGTCAAACTCGCAAGCAGGTTCGTCAAGTAATCAACAAGAAATACGACCAAGATTTTTTTCAGCCTGCTGTTGCTGTTGGGAAAAATCCTTTTAAAGATATGGAAGATTTTTATCTTGGCAAAAAAGGTGAAAAATTAGGAACAAAGACTTATGATTTCGTTAGTTCAATTTTAAAAACCTCAACATTAATTGCTAACAAAAAATCAAACACTAAAAAACCTAGGGATTTGATGCAGAAAATTCGTGAGAGTTTAGGGCTTTATGCATGCGATAAAAAGGAGGTAGAAGTATATTTTCAGCCAGACGGAAATCCTTGGGCTTTAACTAAATTATACTTAGTTTCTCCAGAAGAAAAATTTATTGGCACTCCGCCAAATAGTATAAGTGGTCTTAATAATGATGCAGGTAAGTGGGTGTCCGTAGGAGCATTCCCTATAGGTACTGAACTAGAGTTTGAAACTCGTGTAGGAAGAAATTCCTTTGACAGAGGTATAACTGATCTGGCAGGAGGCTTAACCTTGAGTTCAAAATCTCCTGAATCTGCTTCTATAAATACATTTCCCTGGGGTCTTGTTTCCTTAGGATTTGAAGATGGTTCTAGTGGAAAATGGCTGGGAATAGACGTTGAAAAGCCAAATGATTTTAACGACACTGAAGTTAACATTACCAATGTAATAGTTAACGGAAATGACATTTTTGTTGGCTAAATTCTGATTGAGTTGATTCTTTCGCTAAATTAGCCATCGCGAAACCTCATCAAGACTTATAAGCCACAGAAGAGTTGTAGAAGGCTTTAAAGCCTTCAAAAGTTTTATGATCGTGTTCTTGGCATCTTCTTCGATAGACGGAAAAGACTTCAACAAGAATTTGGAACAGAATTAGCTACTTAAGGAAGTAAGAGAGACTACTCTTTTAACTTCAGAGACAGAATCTTCTTGACTACTTACAGAAACGCTACTATTAGTGGACTGCTGAGGATGATCACAAGCAGTAATTGATAAACCAAAGATACAAATCAGAAATTTCAACGTCTTAATGAAGAAGAAATACCGCTTTTTTTGATTGGTTGAGAGTAGAAATTTTAGATACGTTATTACCCGAACGAGTCCCTAAATATAATCCCAGAGTTATCAAAAAACCTGTATCTAAATTTCGTTCTAAAAAACCAAAACACTGAGGTAGTTATCGGCAGATGGAACCTCCTTCTTTTCCTATTACTAATCATGCTTTCAGCCTTAACTGAACCGTATTGCTTTTAACTTAAAAATTCTTACTTTTGATTAAGGAGTTCTATATATAAGCCGACACTTCTTTTTGCAAAGCAGTCTCAACCATTTCATATTCCGCCTTTACCTGAGATAAAATCACATCTGCGCCTTCAGTAGTTCCCCTATGACCAATAGATTCTAGCTCCTTGCAAAGCTCAGACAACTTTGTGGCACCCAGAGAAGCACTACTAGACTTCACGCTGTGAGCAGATATTTGTAGCAATTTTGGCTGCTTTTCTTTAATGGCTTGACCAATTCCATCTAAAAGCATTGGCGTACCTTCCAGATAAGAATTAATTACATCTACAAGTAGTTCAGGAGCGTTTCCTGCCATTTTCTTTAAGTCTTGCAATACTGCTATATCGAGCACTCTTTCTACCTCGACTATATCTACTTTTTCTTGTTTTACCATTTTTCCTTCTAATAGAACACATTTCCTTAAAGCCGTCATCAATGCTTCTCGACAAACTGGTTTAGTAATATAGTCATCCATACCAGCGCTTAGACATTTTTCGCGATCGCCTTGCATAGCATTAGCAGTCATAGCAATAATGCGAGGGCGTTTCTCTTTTGCCCATTCAGCACATATTTGACGTGTAGCAGTCAAACCATCCATTTGTGGCATTCGTATATCCATCAGCACTACATCATAAGACTGACGACGTAAATTTACTAATACCTCTAAACCATTTGCTGCAATATCAGCTCGATATCCTAAATTTTTTAGAATATTAATTGCCACTTTTTGGTTAACGACATTATCCTCAGCTAAGAGAATTTTCAGAGGTAATCTTTGTGCTAGCTTGACATTTGATTCAATTTTTAATTTTTGTTTACGATCAACACTATTTTCTTGAAAAAGTCCTACTAACACTTTCTTAAGTTGAGATTGCTTAATTGGCTTATTTAAATAAGTAGCAGCATTGATATTAGTTCTAATATTTAATGATTCTTGAGCTAAAGAACTGAGAAAAATTATGAGTAACCCCTGACAACAGGAAAGTTTCTGAATTTCTCTAGTTAAAGTTATACCATCCATCCCAGGCATTTGTAAATCTAAAATAGCAACATCAAACTTCTCCCCTGACTGTAGTATATTGATCGCTTCTTGCCCACTACTTACAGCTTGGGAAATCATCCCCATGGATTCTGATTGAAGTGTCAGCAATTGCCTATTCGTAGCATTATCATCAACAATTAACAAACGTTTATTATGTAATAATTTCTCGGTTTCATTGTCCTGCTCAAGAGATAAACTATTAGAAATAGCATAAGATACTATCGTGAAGAAAAAAGTGGAACCAACACCTAATTCACTCTCTACCCATATTTTTCCTCCCATCATTTTAGTTAACCGCTTGCTGATAGCTAATCCCAATCCTGTGCCGCCGTAGTGACGACTTATAGAAGCATCAACTTGACTAAAGGCCTTAAATAGATAATTCATAGAATCGGATGAAAGACCAATACCAGTATCTTTAACCGCGAATTGTATTGTGTAGCAGATAGGACAGGAACTATTTGTTTGAGTAGATTCTGTTTGATCGCGAACAGGACAACGCCGATTTTCAGCAGAGTTTAACTCTAGGTTTTGAGTTGAAGCAGTAACTGAAACTGATACAACTATTTCTCCAGTCTCTGTAAACTTTATCCCATTACTGAGAAGATTAACTAATATTTGGCGCAAGCGAGTTATATCTCCAATTATAATTTCAGGAGTTTGTGAATCTATAAAATAAGCTAGCTCTAAGTTTTTGTCTGCTGCTTTTGGTGCTAATAAATCTAGACAATCTTCTATGCAAGTTCGGAGATTAAAGGGTTGTTCCTCTAAATCTAATTTGCCAGACTCAATTTTGGAGAAATCAAGAATATCATTAATTAAGATTAACAAAGAATCCCCACTGTTACGGATAATTTCCACAAAATCTTGCTGTTGTCGGTTGAGGGGTGTATCCAATAGTAAACCTGTCATCCCAATGATTGCATTCATAGGGGTACGAATTTCGTGGCTCATTATTGCGAGGAATTCACTCTTAGTTCGATTCACAATTTCTGCTTCTTCTTTAGCAATTCTCAATTCATCTTCTACTTGTTTCTTCTCTGTAATATCTGTTATTGTACCAACAAGACGAGAGGGTTGATTTTGCTTGTCACGAATACATTTGCCTTTAGCAAATATCCATAGATAATGCCCATCCCGATGTTTCATCCTATGAGTATTCTCATAAAGTTCTGTTTTTTCTTCTAAATATGTTTCTATGGCTTGAATTGCTACTTCTAGATCGTCCGGATGTACATTATCAGCCCAAGTAGATAAAATATGAGGAAGTGGGTTGTCTTCGTAACCAAGAATTCTCATCCATGTGGGTGAGTAATAAACTTCATTTGTTTGTAGATTCCAATCCCAAATGCCATCGTTTGTACCTGAGACAGCAACTTCATAGCGCTCTTCCCGTACACTCAAAATCGATTCTATTCGAGAACGCTCGAGAATTTCTATACTTAAAGCTTCATTTTTTTTCTTTAATTCCTCAGTTTTTTCTATAAACTTTTGCTGTAGTGCTGCTTTCATTAACTGAAAGTTGACAGTGAGAGTATTAATCTCTGCAATTCTACTTTGTGGCAAATCTATAGAATTTGATTCAGACAGAAGTTTTTGAGGTAAGTCTGTAGTTACTTGAGTCAGTTGTAAAATCGGTACTACTAATCTTTTGCTAATCCAGGCTGATATGATTATTCCTAAGAATATAAGTATTTCCATTACGGTTAGATGTATAATGTAACTCGTATGTAAATAGTCAATATAGGGTGCTGTTGGTTGTTTGATATATAAATACCAGGGAAGATCGTGACTAATCTTGACCTTGACTCCATAGAAGGATTGTTTCCAACTTTTCATTTTTGATCTTCCTGCTATTTTTGGCTGCCACTTAAAAAAATCTCCATCGTAGTAGATATTTCCTGTTTCTAATAAGTCGAATTTTTCCCGAATAGTTCTTACTGAATTATTGTCAGCAATTATATAGTTGTCACCATCTACAAGTATTGCTTCCATTCTATCCACTTGGGTATTTAGTTGAAGAAATTTACTGATGTGACTATAGTCTAGGAAGCCATAAGTAATTCCTTCAAACTGATTATTTCTTACTACTGGTATTATAATACTAATATAAGTGGTCATAGAAACTATATCTGGATGGACATCTATAATTTCTGGTTCCATTTTTTTTTCTATCTCCATCCAATGATCCTTATCAAGTGTATTTAAGTTAAAAATTGATTCTCCAATTTCGTTAAGTCCTAGTTCAGCAGCAATTATTTTACCACTAGCATCAGTTACATAAATTTTCAGAAAAGAGGGAAATATTTTTTTGATTACTGATATGCTTTGTTGTAAAGTTGCTGTTTCTTTATTAGCTGCTTGAGTTACTGTTTTTGCTAATTTTGCTATAACATGAAAATTTTCTTCATACCAATATTTTAAGTTATTTATTACAGGTAGTTGTGCAATTATTAGTTCTTTTTGAATCTCGTTCTCAATATGATATAATGTATATTGACCATTAAACATGGTCATTGTTAAAGCTATAAATAAAATAAATGCTATGAAAAAATTAAAGATAGTTTGTTGAAATGAAGAATATTTTTTTTGTCTAGAAAAACCAAAAATTTTATATATTGGTAAATAAGTGATAATTAAGTTAGCAATTAAGGCATTAAATAAACCATTAACTGATTGCTTTAAAACGATTAACACAGTTTGTATTGTACTTAAATTCAATACAAATCTATAAAAGAATCCGACTAAAGGTATCCCTAGCAAAATCCAGTATATTCCATCTAGTAATACTATATTTTGGGAATATTGCCGATTTAAGATTATGCCAACAAATATTGCTTCTAGAGTAAAAATAATAATTGCATAAGGATGATCCCATAAGAAGTATGTGTGGATACTCACAACAAAGGCTGCTAAAGTACCCCATTTACTTCCATAGAGATAAACTACTATTAAGCTTGCTATACTACCGAAAATAAAATCTACTCCAAAAAACAAATGTATTGTGAAAACGTTACCTAAGTAACCTAGTATAATTAAGAACATAATTCCCAATATAAATTTGGGATTAATAATTTTTGACGATTTGTTATTCTTCTGGAAAAAGTTCATGTAGTTCACCTCTTGTTTTTTCCGATATAATCCAATACAGTTTAGTTAAGGATTTTTTTTGCAATTCTGTATTCTTCAAGACTTACGCAGCGCCGCTATATATGGCGCATAAATTCCTCTTTTTCAAGATATTGCCACTACAATTAGTGCTATTGCATAAATCCTGTTCTGAAAAACCTATCTAATGGTTCCATATCATAGGAGTTTTTGTCTAATCTGAAGCGTGTTTAAATATAATGAGATTTGTCACACCGAAAATAGCTTCAAACCCAGTATTAGGAAGGGAAACACCTTAAAAGGCTAAAAAGAGCTTGAAAGCTAGATCTATCAACAAAATAGTTGATTGAATCTCAAAACATTACTTGATGATACCTTATGATACTAATTCTCAGAAACTTTACTATACTTTATACTTGGATTTTCTATTTCCAAATGCTATTTATTGACTCAATTGTATGAGGAAATAATCTCTATAATTTGTCAAGTTATTTTGACTACCTTCTAAGAAAGCATTAAGTTCGGGAAATGTTATGAAATTTTGAGCTAATTTTTAACCTATTTTTTCCTCAAGTTCAGATATATCTCCCCTGGAAGGAGCAAGAGTAGCTCTCCCAGAGGATATATGTGATATAAACTTGAAGTCTCGACTCAGCTATATCTTAACTTCTGAGATTAACTTGAAGTTTATCAACCAAAGCATTTCTAATTTTTTCCTGCACCGGATCAACATCAGCATCAGTAAGAGTTCGATCGCCAACTCGGTAAATTAACCGAAAAGCTAAACTTCTTTTACCATCGGGTACATTGTCACCGCGATATTCATCAAACAATTCGATAGACTCCAATAATTTGCCAGCAGCTTGAGAAATTACCCGTTTAATCTCATCCACTGATACAGTAACTGGCACAAAGAAAGCAATATCCCGATCAGCAGGAGGAAAAGTAGAATAAATGCTAAACTTGCGTTTCCTAATATTTCCTTGAGTCATTGCTGAGACCAACACCCCTAAGTCAAGTTGAAAAACATAAACCTCATCTAGCAATTCTCGCTCTTGCCGTAGCTGAGGATGTAGTTGCCCAAAAACACCAAGAGATTTACCTTGTAACCATAATGATGCTGTCCGACCTGGATGCAGTAGAGAATTCTCTGAGTCTGGCTTGTACTTAACTGCCAAATAGAGTTGTTCAAAAACTTGTTCTAAAAGACCTTTAGCTTCAAACCAATTCAGAGGTTGTTCCTTACCATCTCGGATCCAACTTTTGCTACCATTACTGATAATTCCGGCGATCGCCTCTGCTTCTTGATATTTTTCTTCCTCTTTCCAGAAGATACGACCTATTTCAAACCCATTTAATACTCCATTTCCTTGTTCTAAGTTATATTGAAAAGCATCAATAAGTCCAGTTAAAAGTTCTGTACGGAGGCCAGAATATTCTACAAATAGAGGGTTAGCGATCGCTATTTGATTTGCTTCTCTTTGTTTAACCAAAGAATAGTGCATCAATTCTGTCAACCCTGCACCCCGCAAAGCACCACGAATACTACGAACGGCCAACTGTTCTGGTGGCAAATAACCTGCTGCACTTTTAGTTGGTAGAGTTTCACAAAAATTATCATACCCGTACAAACGCGCAACTTCTTCGATCAAGTCTATTTCTCGCTCTAGGTCTCGGTAACGATAAGGAGGTACTGTAACATTCCACACTACTGCTTCTTTAGTTTCAATTTTACTCAAATCACATCCTAAAGACTTGAGAATACCTTCAACCTCTTCTGGTTGCAGAAAAAATTCATGTAAAGTATCTTCCGAAGGCTTAAGTGGTCCTAAAATTGAATTAATACGGTCAAGACTGAGAGATAATTTACGAGTTGCTATAATACTATCTGCTTTAGTAGCAAAAGTATCTTGATAACTAACCTTTCCACCCCCTAATTCAGTAATTAAATGAATAGCCCGACGACAAGCTAATATTAATTCTGCTTGATTAACACCCCGTTCAAATCTAGTAGAAGCTTCTGTCCGTAGACCTTGAGTTCGAGCTGAACGGCGGATGGCAATAGGAGCAAAAATTGCAGCTTCCAATAATAGGTTTGTAGTGTTATCACTCACCTCAGTTTTTTCGCCGCCCATTACTCCTGCTAAGGCCACTGGTTTTTCATTGGCCGTAATTAATAAAGTTTCAGTTTCCAAATTTCGCAGTTGACTATCCAAAGTAATGATAGCTTCATTAATTGAAGCATAACGAACTCCAATTGTCAAAAACTTATTACCCGTGATAGCTTGAATTTTATCTTTGTCAAATCCATGAAGTGGCTGACCCCACTCTAACAGAATATAGTTGGTAATATCCACTACGTTATTGATAGCTCTTATGCCTGTAGCTTCCAATCGCTGTTTTAACCATTCTGGTGAAGGACCAATTTTTACTCCTTCGATGACAGTACCAATATAAATAGGGCAAGCTTGCGATTCTGAGATATCTATTTTGATACTACTATCTTTCTTTTGGTCTGGGATAATAACATCAGGAACATATGGTATTCTTAGAGATGCTCCGGTCACGGCGGCAACTTCCCGGGCTACACCAATCATACTCAAGGCATCAGCACGATTTGCCGTTGTTGTCAAGTCTAAAATTACATCATCTAGGCCGAGCAAAGGACCTACATCACTGCCTAACTGAGGGTTTTCTAGATCAAATATATGAATTCCTTCAGAATCTTTTGTAAGGCCCAGTTCTGACAAGGAGCAAATCATTCCTTCGGAGGGGACTCCCCGAAGTTTACTCTTTTTGATTTTTAAGTCAATAGCAGCCAAATAAGCGCCGATGGTAGCTACCGCAACATAGATACCTGGTTTGGCATTAGAAGCTCCACAGACAATATTTAATGGAGCAGAAGTACCAATGTCCACTTGGCAAACTTTAAGTTTATCGGCATTGGGGTGTTTGTTAGCTTCTAGTATTTTTCCTAAAACTACCCCTGCTGACCAAGTGCTTCGATCTTCTATTTTTTCTACTTCGAAGCCTGCCATTGTTAGAGTTTTAGCTAGCTCTTCTGGAGTCATGTTGATATCTACCAGTTCCTGCAGCCATTTCAGAGAGATACGCATTCTTTAATAATTCCCAATCTTTAGCCATAGTAGCAGCCTGTCTAGATTTATTTTGTGGGTAAGTTTTAGACCTTTCCTGAAATCCCCCTCCTTGGAGGGAAGGGGGTTGGAGGGTTAGTTTTTTTTCAACCCACATTTTCAAGTTTTACTGGCTAGTGAACAAATATCTTGTTCTCTGAGACCATAAGTAGGTAGACCAGGACTTACGCAAAATATTAAATCATAAACCATCTGTAGTGGTAAAGGACCATTCATCACTAATATATTAGTTGGTTCTGCGTAAGTCTTGTGGACAAAATTATTTGTATATAAATTTGTTGTTGATCCTTTGATGGATCTATGACAGAACAATCAAAAATGCACAATTAATTCTATCCAGGTACTTACTTTATGACCTCAAGTAACATTTTATCTCTCTCGTGGTTGAGGTTTTAACGAAATCAGAAGTCACAAGCAAAATTTGTAAGGTATGTATATATTAATGAAAACTGTTATAAGCTGTGAAAGTCCTGTTAGAAATCTTTCGTAATACAACATTTTAGTTGTGTCAGTCTAATAGGTTATAGCAATTTAATCTAAGAATGATATACTAATTCCCATACATTCATGCTATACTTAGATAACACTTTAGTGATTAAATAATTAACACGAAGGGAGTAACCTTTTTGCAATCTTATTAACAACAGGACTTACGCAAATTACACCTTGAAAACGCCATATGTAGGGGCGAATGGCATTCGCTCTCACCCTTGTGTAGTGCCCGTGGGTAAGTCCTGAGCAAGTTAATATTAATTATTCTTATGTTTACTTCTCTCTTATTTTCCCCTCCAAGGAGGGGTGAGGGGTGAGTGCTCTCCCTCCAAGGATAGGTTAGGGCTATGTCCTCTCCCTCATTGTAGCAGTAAGGGGTAGGTCCCCTGCTCAAGATACGGGTAGAAAAGTTTTTGAGAAATGGTATTGCAAGCTTTGTGTTTATAGAGACTGGCTTCCTTTCAAACTCTCTTTGGTCAACTCACTACACTCAAGCTAAAAATTCCAAAGTGCTTTTAAGCAGCTCAATATTTCTACTTCGTAGAAATTTATCAATATTTAATACTTAAGAGTTATAGTTTTCTACTATCATAAGAGTGTATTTTTTGTTAACATTGTAGTGATAACTTAAAAGATAAAATTAAGATCAAACCTCCCTCTTAAGAGCTGAGTTTTAATCAACATTTTTTTTATGTGAAGATGTTTTTGGAAAAAACTATAGATTGTGATTCATATATTATAGATAATACCAATTTCATAAACTTAGACTACACTGCTTGTCTGAATATTTATCAAATGTTGACATATGATGTGTAGCCATACTTGAGTAAATTGGTATAAGTATAATTTTAATATGACAACAAAATAAGCTCTCAAGCCCCCTGCCCGTGAATAGGGATGAAAAAAATAAACTTTAGTATTTTTAAGGCTCTAACTTCAACAGTGGGTAGGGATAACTAATAACTGAAATGAAAAGATTGATTGTTTAAAGAAAAAATTTAACTAGTATTATTATATATTAAGATGAGCTATTGTATCAATCCGGACTGTCCTCAGCCTCAAAATCCAAATAGTGTTAAGAAATGCCAAGCTTGTGGTTCTGCGTTAATTTTGCGTGATCGCTATAAAATTATTAAACCTCTTGGTAAAGGGGGTTTTGGATCAACTTTTCTAGCTAAAGATATATCTTTGCCAGGAGATCCCATTTGTGTAATTAAAGAATTATGTCCATCTACTACAACAGCAAGTGTATTAGAGATGGCTAGAAAACTATTTGAGCGAGAGGCAGAAACACTAGGAAAAATTGGTCACCATCCCCAAATTCCCAGATTATTAGGTTATTTTGAATGGAAGAAACATTTTCATCTAGTTCAAGAATATGTAAGCGGTTCAACCTTAAAACAGGAAGTCAAAAAACACGGTATCTTTACTGAAGAACAAGCGAAAAAATTTATCATTGAAATTTTGCCAGTGATAGATTATATTCATACTCAAGGAGTAATCCACCGGGATATTAAACCTGCAAACATTATCCGGCGGAGTCAAGATGGTCATTTAGTTATGATTGACTTTGGTGCTGTCAAAGATCATGTGAACCAAAGTTACATATCAGATGGTACAGGAGAAACTGCTTTTACAAACATCTCTATTGGTACTTCTGGTTTTGCACCACCAGAGCAAATGGCTTTGCGACCTGTATATGCAAGTGATATTTATGCTTTGGGAGTAACCACTATTTTCCTATTGACAGGAAAAAATCCAACTAATTTTGGTTATGATCAGATTAATGGTGAAATTCTCTGGCGTCCTCAAGTTAATATTAGTGATTGGTTTGGGGGAATATTGGATAAAATGGTAGAAGTTTCTGTTCGCCATCGTTTCCAATCAGTAGGAGAACTTTCAGAAGCTTTGAAGACAAAAAAAACTGAGAAAAAACAGATACAATCTAACCCAGATAATACTGTTCAAACTGTATTTCGAGATGAACCTACAGTTTTTAATGACAATAAAAATGATCCTTCATGGATATCTCCCAGTACTAACATTGCTCAAAAAATTCGGGAACGTAAGTCTCGTTTAGAAAAAAACTCTACAAATAAAGTTCAACCTCATTCTGTTAAGATGAGGCAAGAAATTACTAAAGGATATTTGACTACAATACCTTCAAAAAGCAAAGCAACTAATACAACACAATTGGGTCAAAAAACTCCCACAAAATGGACTGCTGCAAACTTGCGCAGTGCTTATTTGAAAGGTAAAAGAGATTTTGCTGATTGTAATTTAAGTCGCTTGGATTTGCGTAATGCTAGATTATCTGGAGCGAATTTTTATGGGGCAAATTTGTGTGAAACTAATTTGCAAGGTGCAGATTTATCTGATGCTAATCTTGGTCATGCTAATTTAACTGATACTATTCTTAAAAATGCAAATTTGACTAAAGCTTATTTAAGTACAGCTAGTTTGGCAGATTGTAACTTGCAGGATGCAGATATGAAAAATGCTTTTTTGAATGGTGCAAATTTAAGGGGTGCAAATTTGTGTGGTGCTAATCTTACAAATGCAATGGTAAGTAATCGTCAACTAGAAACGGCAAAAACTAATTGGTGGACGGTGTTGCCAAATGGTAAAAGAGGTTCGGGATTCTAAAAGAGAAGTGATGTAATCTATTAGGGTTGTTGGGAATTAAGCCCCCCACAAATAGCTAAAACCCTTATCAGTCCAGATTGATATTGATTCATGTCGTTAGTGACAATATATTCTGTTCTGTTGGGAGACACAGTAGCCCAAAATATTTTCACTTTTTTGTCTGGTGGAAAGTCTTTAATTTTGATTCTTTCGCACCCCAATATAAAGACGAGGTATACTTTCTACCTTTAATTAACTTTTCCTGAATCACCTTTGCTTCATCAGCAGCAATCTATATTTTGGCCATCCTAGAAGAGACAAAGAAAGTTATGAGTATAACCAAACAACAGCAGTTTTCACAAAGGCATACTACAAAACATATTTCCTGAGCATAAGTACCTTCTGCTTTTCAGCAAAAATATCTGTATTTTGTCTGAAAATATCTATCTTTTTACTTATAAAAGCATACATAAACAATTAATTATGCTATAATGAACTTAGTCTGATAATATCTAGGAATCCAGGCTAAGTTGTAAATAATATAACTACTAGTATCAAATCTGGTAGCATCTATAGTTATTAAGTATTACAGAACTTTTGATAATAGTGACATACACTCAAAAAGTAATCTCTCTTCCCTATTTTCTAAAGTGATAAAACTTGATACCTTACTAGTTCCGACATTACTGTAGATATAAGAGTCTATATTGTAGGGATCATTTCATATTGCGGAGCAAAATGGCCATAGATGCGACAAAAACATTCTGTGGAGCACTCCAAAGGAAAGCACCTCCTACCCATCAAAGAAATTATATTACCCGGAAGACAACAGATTTGGGATTAAAGAGGACTACATTAGATGACATCAAGACAAAAAGGTTAAGAAAATCAGGGGTGAAAACAAGAAAAAATAGAGGATTACATGATGAATAGAACGAAATTTTTACCAACGTTAATAGCAACTACTACAATGTTGTTTGCAACAACAGCAAAGGTTGAAGCTATTAGTTTTGCTGGAACATCATCTGCTTCCATTAGTTTGCCTGCGGGAACATTTGGTGCATCCCTATCAAATGAAGACGGTGGGACAAATAACAGAATGACTTGGGGCGATCCTGCACATGGATCTTTCACAAATTATATTCAGTATGATGGTTTAGCTTTCAGCACAGATTTAGATACCCTATTTGCCGTTGGTAATTTTACCTTTCGTAATGGTACTACCTTCTCAAGAAGTCATAATTTTACAGGAGATCTCCCTTTAGATGTAAAGCTGTCTTTTACTAATCCTCTCGTAGGTGATGAACAGTTCCAATATACTTTCAACTATGAGCAAACTAGGAATATCCATAATGATCCTGTATTAGATGCAGATATTCTCAAATTTCCAACTAATGGTTTAACAGGTGATACTTTTAATTTTGATGGAGTAGATTACGATCTAATGTTAATGGGTTTTTCTAGTGATGGTGGTAATACTTTCGTCAGTGAATTTGACTCCCCAGAAGAATCAATAGCAGAGGCAATGTTATATGCTCAGATTAGAGCAAAAAGCATTCCCGAACCCACAAAAAACATTCCCGAACCCACAACAATAGCTGCTTTGGGTTTAGTCGGTGTATATCTGGCAGGTTCATTCAAGAAAAGGCGTTAGTAAACAACGACTTTTAGGTAGACTGAAAAATGCGGTATCCTTGAGAGTTTATTTTTGTGGATGAGTAACCGCCTAGGGCGTCAGTTGGAGTAGGAAAGAAACATTAAAATATCACTGA
This sequence comes from Trichodesmium sp. MAG_R03, assembly GCA_023356535.1. Lineage (GTDB taxonomy): Bacteria > Cyanobacteriota > Cyanobacteriia > Cyanobacteriales > Microcoleaceae > Trichodesmium. The sequence continues at coordinate 21,654 of JAKQYF010000015.1, forward strand.
TTTTGAGGTTTGAAAGGACCTACCTATGCAGATAAAATGTATACACTATCTGTAGGAATTAACGTTCGTTGACCCCCATAATATAAGGTAGTTCTGCCCAAGTCCTGGTTTGATATCGGTTTTATAAAGCAGGTAAACAGGTGGCAACATAGTTATGGCTCTAGGTTTATAGTCAATCTGTTCAGAGCTGCTCACTCTACCTTTACTATCTCTACTGTGCTAAACAGTAATATCAAATCTGGTAGTATCAGTACAATCAATGCCTAATAGGGATTTTGTCAACAAAACAAAATCCCTACTTGGAATTTTTGTCATGATAGTAGAATCTCCCAATTCGAAAGTAACCGGATTTGATATCACCTAATGATAATTAAGAAATTAAGAAATAATTTGGATTAACTAGCATCCTGTAATTCCTGTGGACTCACAGAAAATGTTTGAGTATCTTTACCACGTTTGACCGTAATTTTTAGAGGTTTACCAATTTGACTTTTCTGAACTATATTCTGTAATTCTTCAGCAGAGGCAATTTTTTGACCGCCAATTTCTGTAATCACATCCCCAAGTCGTAAACCCCCTTTGGCTGCTGGACTATTAGAAATTACTTGTGCTATTAAAACACCATCAGTGTCAGGCAGTTGTATTGAGGAATTGGGATTTTTATTAATTTTTTCAATAATTTCTGGAGTCAAAGTAACCATCCGCACCCCAATATAAGGACGAGGTATACTTTCACCTTTAACTAACTTTTCTTGAATCACCTTTGCTTCATCTATAGGTATAGCAAATCCAATACCTTGCCCGTCAGCACGAATAGCTGTATTAATACCAATAACTTCTCCCTGAGAATTTACCAAAGGACCTCCAGAATTACCAGGATTAATGGCAGCATCAGTTTGAATAAAATCAAGACGTTTCTCAGGAATACCAACTTCGGAACTGGCGCGCTTTAGGGAACTAACAATACCCAAAGTCACTGTATTATCTAATCCCAGGGGATTACCAACAGCGATCGCCCAATCCCCGACTTTTACGATATCAGAATTTCCTAAAGATGCAACAGGTAACTTGTCTCCATCAATTTTGATCACTGCTAAATCAGAAGGTTCATCAAGACCTCTTACTTCTCCTTCAAAGCTACGCCCATCTTTCAGCTTAACTGTAACTGAATCTACACCTTTAACAACATGGGCATTAGTCAAAATAATACCACCACTATCAGTAATAAAACCAGAGCCTTGTCCCTGTTGTTGAAACTTCTTGGGAGCTTGGGAAAAACTATCATTTCCAAAAAAGCGACGGAAAAATGGGTCATTAAAAAAATTGGGTAAATTACGCGCTACTGTACGTTCTGTATCTATGCGCACTACAGCCGGTCCTACTTTCTCAACTGCAGTGGCGACAAAACTATCAGCTTTCACGGCTACTTGTGCTATCTTAGGCATTTTTGTATTTACCACAAGCTGACTTTGAGGTTTATTTTGAGTCGTTTCCTTGTTGTCTGTGGGTAGAAATACTCTAGGAAAAGCACGTATGGCAGTTAAAGTCAAACCTGTACTTACAGCTATAGCGACTACATAACCACCTATTTGAGGTCTAGCTGGATTTTTTTGATCTGAAATTTTCATTGTAGACTCCTATATTATGTAATAAGTAAAGTAATGGTAGTTTTTTACAATTATAGACACTAAAAAGGAAATTATGTGGCCAGATATTGAGCGGAAAGATTCCAAGAACTTATTTCTAGAAGAATTCCGGTTTGTAGACCAAAAAGACTTTTTCAGCAAACCCTAATTACCAACAAGATCCTATATATAGCGGTAGTACATAAGTCCTGTTGATATTATTTAAGTAATCACAATGAATAAAATAATGAATGCTATTAAACAAAGTATTACATTCCAATTGAAAAAAGTGATCAACGTAAAAAAAATACCCGTCAATATTATGGGGATCCACTGCAGATTCATCTTTACAAGAACTAGAGTAAAAGAAAAAAGAACACTTCCAATCATTGCAACTGCAGCATAACGCATAGATAGCAATATTTTTGCTATAATACGGTGCTCTGCATTGTTTGATAAAATCTGAAAAAACAATAAGGCCAAGATTAATCCAGGAAGGTTAAGAGCTAAAACAGAACAGAGTAAACCTAAAACACCTCCGACACGATAACCTATCAATCCTGAAAGCTTTACCGCTGTTAATCCTGGAAATAAAAAAGTAGCTCCCACCATAGCAGAAAAGTCACCTGAGCTAATCCACCCATAGTTTTCCACAACTTCCTCTTCAATGAGTAATATCATTGAATTACCTCCACCAAAGGCAAAAAAACCTATTTTCCCAAATACTATGATCAGATGGAACAAAGATAGGAGCATATCTAAATCTTGGGACAATAAACTAGTGTAGTGTTGCAACCTATTTCCTTTAATATATACAGGACTTACGCCAATTAACCTTGAAAACGCCATATGTAGTGGCGAATGGCATTGGCCCTCACTAGAAGGACGTGCCCGTGCATAAGTCCTGGTAGTTTTAAATATTATTTTCTTATGGTTTATAGGATTAAGAATCATTTTTTAAACATGATCTATTTTAGGTTTTTTGTCAATCTCTTGGGTCATCAGTACAATAACTTATTCTCGAGAATTGTTAACTTTGCGGATTAAAATAGACACAATTAACTACTCCTAACTTCTAATAATCAGATATTTTTATTATTGTTTAATAACTAGATTATTTAGTCAATTTATTGAACAAAAATTAACAAAATCTTAAATTAACAACATCTTACTAGGATTTATTCTACAATTACTACTAGTAAATGACTTGCATTAAAGATGATGTCTATCTAATAGAATGAAATAATGGTGGTCTTATAGATTTAGTGACGTTTATAAGTAAACCCTTTTCAATGTCATAATTCTAAGTAAGTAGCCACAAAAAATCTAAGCTATATATTATATTGTATTTTTTCCAAAATTCTAATACAACATTTAAGGCTTAATACGGTACTAAATTAATTGCACAAAATTACTACTTGTACATGACTACTAATAAGTTTTATGAAACTAACTAGCACATTTGAGTGGAGAATTTTCTGGGAGTTAAAGTTTTGGAATCATATAAAAATACACTCTCTCTTGAAGAATAAAACTGATATTAAGCTTGTTCAAAAGATAGATTATTATTTTATTAACGAGTGCTTACCACATATTATTAAACTAAGAAAAAATTCTTTTTCGATTAAAATAAAAATTCATGAAAAAGATGGTTGGAATGTTTTCATAAAGAAAAAAAATTATGATTTCCCTATTGATAATACTTTTCTAGAATACTTCTTTCCTCTTTCTTGCTCTCAAGAAAAAATTTTTCATAGTGCAAAAGAATTAAAATTTTATTTACAAGAGAACTCTACTTCTTTATGCATTGCAGTAGAAAAAGAAAAACAAGAAGCAATCTTTTCTTCTCGATTAGGTCAAAAAATTAAGATAGAGCTTACAAAGTTAAAAGTGAATAAAAGAATTTTTTACTCTTTATGCATGGAAAGTTTGAAAAAAGATGATCTTATACCTATAGTTTCTCAAGTAAATACAAAGAATGGAATGATTTGTAATTATTCACAGTTTTTAAGTAAGAATTCAGGTATGCAAAATAGGAATTAAGAGAAAGACTTGATAAGTGATAACCTACAACATTGACTACCAGAGACTGCTCAAAAATTCAATTACAGGAAGCCCCTGACGACGACAGGTTTGTAGCAAAGTTAATAAATTAGCTGTGGGTTGAAATCTTTCCATACTTCTGGAACCTCCACTAGGGAATAAGGATTTATTAACTTCGATGATTTTTTGCACAGGACCATTTCAGTGCGATACTCAAGCGCCAATATTTGTGGATCATATTTGATCCCCATTCCTAACTTTTCGCAAGGGGAATTGCCAACCTTGATGAACGTTCTGCCAGATTATTATCAGACGGAATTTCTGGGTTAACTAGAAAATACCACCATTGATCTGCTTTCAACTTCAAACTTCGTAATAGTTTCCCGGCTTCATAGTCTGCCTTTTGGCTCCATTGTTTGAGTGTTAACTCTACTTTCTTTTTAAATTCAATTGGTTCATCTAAAAATTCTGATTCAAATGCTACACATCTTTTGATGATTGGTTGAGGTGCAGTGGTGTTGTGCCAAACACTCTTGCGAAATCCTGGTTCTCCACAAAGTTGAGCTTTCTCCCCAAAGAGAAATGGTTGAAGACATTCTTTCAATCCTCCACTGTTTCTCAGCCAGATTGTAGGGACTCCGAAAGTATTCATCTCAAATCTCAAAAGATCAGAGTTTATCCAGAAAAAACTGGTTAGTGACAATATATTCTGTTCTGTTACATCTCAAATGGTGCGTGACAACGGATTCTTAAATTTCGTTCACAATCTAAGTTTTCACCGTATAACGCACCCTAAAAATTTTGCTCTTATAACTAGTCAGTTAACTGATAACTGTTTTAGCGCTTCACCAATTTCTTACTCATCTTCCGCAACCGAATTGACTTTGGCGTAATCTCCACCAACTCATCCTGTCCGATATATTCCAACGCCCGCTCCAAACTCATTTCCACAGGCGCTTGCAACTGGACCAATTCATCACCAGTTGCAGAACGATGATTAGTCAACTGCTTAGTTTTACACACATTTAAATCCAAATCTTGAGGGCGGTTATGCTCTCCCACAATCATACCTTTATAAACTTTTATACCAGGGGTAATAAAAAATACCCCACGGTCTTCAGCATTTTTCAAGGCATAAAAAGTCGCCACACCTTCCTCAAATACAATAATCACCCCATTACGTCGAGCTTCAATTTCACCAACTAAGGGACGATAATCTAAGAAACTGTGATTCATAATACCTTCCCCACGGGTAAGACGCATAAATTCACCCCGAAAACCAATTAAACCACGAGCAGGAACAGAAAAATCTAACTGAGTCCGACCATTTGTACCCACCTGCATATTCTGCATTTCCCCTTTGCGCTGACCTATTCTTTCGATGCAACCACCGACAGCATCTTCGGGAACATCCATCACTAACAGTTCAAATGGTTCACATGGTTGACCGCTGACTTCCCGGTAAATAACTTGAGGTTGAGAAACTTGAAACTCATAACCTTCTCGACGCATAGTTTCAATCAAAATACCTAAATGCAATTCCCCACGACCAGAAACTGAAAACTTCTCTGGTGAGTCGGTTTCTTCTACTCGTAATGCAACATTAGTTTCTAGCTCTCGCACCAGGCGATCGCGAACTTGTCGAGAAGTTACAAATTTTCCTTCCTGACCTGCAAATGGAGAATCATTTACAGAAAAAGTCATTTGTAGAGTAGGTTCATCTACTTTTATCAGAGGTAGAGCTTGAGGTTCGTTAGGACAAGTAATAGTTTCACCAATATTAGCATCACTAAAACCAGCAACTGCCACAATATTACCAGCAGCAGCTTCTTCCACTTCAATGCGTGCTAACCCTTCAAATCCCATTAATTTCGAGATTTTTGATTTGACAATTGTGCCATCTTCTCTTACAATGGCAGCCGGTTGCCCAGATTTAATCACACCATTGTGAATACGACCTACTACTATTCTGCCCAAGTATTCTGAATAGTCCAGAGTAGTTACTTGTAACTGGAGAGGTTTTTCAGGGTCTCCCACTGGAGGGGGAACATGGTCTAAAATAGCATCGAATAAACACTGCATATCCTGTGATTCTGTTTCCAGGTCTTTTTTTGCGTAACCTGCTAAACCAGAGGCAAATAGATAAGGAAAATCGCATTGGTCATCATCTGCGCCCAGTTCGATAAATAGGTCGAGAACTTTATCAACAGCACTATGGGGATCAGCTCTGGGACGATCAATTTTGTTGACGATAATAATGGGCCGTAAACCTTTTTCTAGAGCTTTTTTGAGGACAAAGCGAGTTTGTGGCATTGGGCCTTCATTGGCATCCACAATTAGTAAACAACCGTCTACCATACCGAGGACTCGTTCTACTTCCCCACCAAAGTCAGCGTGACCAGGAGTATCGACAATATTTATCAAAGTATCTTTGTATCTAACGGCCGTATTTTTGGAGAGAATTGTAATCCCACGTTCCCGTTCTAGGTCGTTGGAGTCCATGACACAATCAGGAACTTCTTCCCCTTCCCGGAAGATACCAGATTGCTTGAGCAGTGAGTCAACTAGGGTGGTTTTCCCGTGGTCAACGTGGGCGATGATGGCTACGTTGCGAATAGGAATAGACATAAGAGGTTTCTATTACTAATATTAGTGTTAAGTTTATTTAACTATTGTAGCTGATATCGGGACTATTGTAGGCACTATAGCGGTACGCGCAAGTCAGAAGTTAGAAGTTAGAAGTAATCCCTGACTGAGTTTAAGTATTTATAAATGTTTGTGCCCTATTTACATAGTGCTATAGTTATTGAAAATTAAAAATTGAAAAGTGAAAAGTGAAAGAAAGAATGATTGTCCAAATTTCAACTCTTACAAGTATGCGATCACTAATCTTTTAACATTGTCTCCGGCCTGAAAGCGCGGCAATTGCTACTGAGTTGTAGCTATTCGGTGGAAAGCCCCACTAAATTCTAAATTCTAGTTTACTAATATGCATTTTAAATGAGTCAGGACTTACGCAAAGGTACTATATATAGGTCCTTGGTGCGTTACGAAGTGCGCTTTTCATGTCGCAAAGCGAACAGACCCTACCAATAGTGTTCATGGGTAAGTCCTATGAGTATTAGCTTACTCACCTAAAGAAACTTTAACTTGTACCGTTATTTTGGCATATAACTTTCAATTAGTAACTTTAACTCAGTTTTCAAAACAAATAAAGTTGTTCGTTAGATTCTAGATTAATGTGTTAGAATTGCTAGAGTAAATGTTTTTTGCTTGTTACTTATCCTATAGCAATCCTATCTGATTTGCGAGAGAGATAGGTGGCTACAAGACAGGATGCAAAAAGAATAAGAGCTAGAGCTATTTTTAAAGAAAGCATGTTATTTTACATAATGATTTAGGACTACTATAGTCCCAATTTCCAATTTATACTTCCTACTTCCCAATTTTTTTGAGTCTTATCTATGTTTTTACCATCTTCACTAGAACGTATTGTTCAAAAATTTCAACGGGCATCTTCTAATAAGTTACGTTATGAACAGCTACTTTGGTATGCCAAAAAATTACCTGACTTTCCTGAAGTCGAAAAGATACCAGGAAATAAAGTGTATGGTTGTCAATCTCAGGTATATATTATTGCCAACTTAGATGATGGAAAAGTTTGTTATCAGGGGTATTCTGATGCTCAGTTAGTTAAGGGATTAGTCGCTTTATTGATTGAGGGCTTGAATGGATTAACACCTCAAGAAATTGCCGAAATTACTCCAGATTTTATTCAGGAAACAGGTTTAACGGTAAGTTTAACTCCTTCTCGTGCTAATGGTTTTTACAATATTTTTCAACTGATGAAAAGTCAAGCTAATTTATACTCGAATTCAAGGAAATAGATTTTTTTAGTTTGATAAGTTAACTTGATGTTGATTGAGTGATCAAGTACAATAATTTGATTAATTTAAATCTAAACTCTCATTTTTGCCAACAAAGCAATGGTACAAACTAAATATCTAATAAACCTAAATATAGATGTAGGGATAGATTTTGTTAAATCTTCGAGTGAGAAGAAGATTAAAGATACAATAAATATTAATAAAAGAATCCCTATAAATATATACAAATATCTACAAACCTATTTATGACATATGTATGATATATTAGTTTCCTCAAAAGAGGCATTTTCTGAGTTGTAATATTGAACAGAAATTTTGTCTAAGCTTTAGTGCATTTAAACGACTTAATTACGGTTGCTCCATAAACTGAAACTGCTAGCCCAGTAACTTTTTTCTTATGGTTCAGCATATTACTGTAAATACTGCAATATTGATTAGTTTTCATCCCGACGCTCCCTTATAAAAGAGTGCTGGTTTTCAAGTAAGGTTAAAATAAATGCTCAAACTTAATTAGGGTTATACCAATTACTATAAACTTTGCTATACTTAGACAGGACTTACGCAAGGGCTCTATATATAGTGCCTTGGTGCGTTACAAAGTCTGCTTTTCATGTCGCGAAGCGTTCGCTCCCCTTGGCGTCAGCAAAACACCCCCTACCAATAGCGTTCATGGGTAAGTTCTATTAGATTTTCTATTTCTAAATCTTATTTGTTGGAGCAAATGCTCGATATAATGGTAACTTCGGTTATGAAAGAAAGTTATTTTTGCAAGTTTGCAATTATAGTAGAACTTTTGAGAATTGATATTATTACTATACTCTTCGTTCTGCCCTCTGCTCCCTGTCTTCTACATTCTACCTTACCTTAATTCAGTCTTTTGAAAAAAAACTAGACAATTTAATTTTAACAAGTTTACAATAAAGTAGTTTAATTTAATTATCTAATCAGTTTTTAAAAAAGGCTATATTATATTATTACAAATGATTGGCGGAGGAAACATTAAAAGTATGGACATGGAAGCCCTGAGAGAACGTGCGGGGCTTACCCGTTTTGAGGTAGCATATCAACTAGGTATCAGCGAAACCAGTGTTCGTAACTGGGAGACGGGGCGTACAGAACCAACGATGACTCCTCAAAAGTTCTTAGAAATTCTGGGTATTTTAAAATGCACTCCAGAAGAATTAGCTATGGCTAGTGATAAATCTATTAGTCAACGTCACAAACGTAAACCAGGTAGACCTAGAAAAGTTATAGAAAACAATAATGGACTAAATGAGGTACAAACTATAGAATCGGCAACTGGCCATTAAATAAACGATTATTTCAGTTATCAGTTATCATTTATCTGTACCTCTGGCTGAAGCCAAAGGCTTGAAATACTGAAGTTTATTTTTTTCATCCCTTTGAAAGGGAAGACTTGAGACCTTATTTTGTGGTCAACAATATAGTAGGATCATTTTTTTAAAAGTTTTGAAGGGAATTTTAACCCTTCTTAAAGCATGGGTTGGTTGAGGTTTCTGGGGATGTTAACCACTATCTGCTAAAAGCTGTTAACATGGTTCCGACCCAGAAGGTTAGCTATTCGTGGAGCATTGCCTTACGGAAATGCTAAAAATTGATAGCTAGTTAAAGATTAGCCGATCAATAAAACTGGCAAGGTAAACTGTACTCTAGAAAAGGGTGTTTGAACCCACAATAGAGAGTGTGAGCAAAGTGATGTCGGGCATTTTTCAGACTGTTGCTCAAGTAAAAAGGCTTCCAAACGACGGAGGAGTTTGAAGTGAAAATTTTGAAGAAGTTGGGTCTATTAAAAAAAACACCAGACAAGGTAAAATTGCCAATAGATGATATTCCTGAAGCTGTAAGAGATGAATACAAAGGTGCAAAACAGCAATCTTTTCAGTCTCAGAGAACATGGCAGGTTTGGCAATTATTAGTAATGGGGGCGATCCCTCTGATAATTAGTATTGGTGTGCACTTCCAACTTAACCAAACTCTAGACAATTCTTCTGTCCCTCAAATGAAACAAAATATGGACACAAAAATAGTCGAACTATCTCCAACTCCTGTAGAAAAACCTTCACCTTCGCGATCTCTGAGCCCTTCCATTCAGGAAAGAGAAAATATACTCGGACATTTACCCTACAAAGAAGCATCTTGGCAAGAATTGACACCAGTTTTTGGCAGCCAAAATGTTAAACTGCGTTTAAGTGCAGCAGAAAACTTTAATGTCATGGCAGATGCAGCTTGGTCTGCAAATATTTATTTGGTTCCTCTCTCAGGGTTTAGAACTTTGGCAGATCAAAAGTATTTATTTTTTGAAGTGAAGGCAAAGCGGGGAGAGGAGACATCTCAAAGAGCTGAAGTTAGTGCTCCTCCTGGTTACAGCGAACATCATACAGGTTACGCTATTGATATTGGCGATGCTAGAATGCCAGAAACTGACCTCAAAGTTAATTTTGAAAATACAATAGCTTTCCAGTGGTTGCAAGAAAATGCGAGTAATTATGGTTTTGAGTTATCGTTTCCCAAAGATAATCCTCAAGGTATTAGTTATGAACCTTGGCATTGGCGGTTTGTAGGAGATAATCATAGTTTAAAGACTTTTGAGGAGGCGAGGTCACTTGAGAAAGAGCAGCAAACTCAAAACTGACATATGGGCAAGTCCCCAAACTGAACATTAAGGTGATAGCTTTAAGTATTCAGCTATCATCTCAACTCAAAAATATTGCTTGTAAAGAATTTCAATTAAATTATCATTATATTTAATTATGAGACAAACTTCACTCAACATTATTGCTATTGGTATTTTTGTTATTACCATGTCTAGTTTACTTGGACCGATATTTAATGTGTCTCCAGTCTACAGCGCGATCGCCACTTTTTCTGTGCTGGTATTAGCAACGATAGATACTCTGGCATTGCAGGGTCAGGGAAGTATGATTATTGTAGATTTAGTGGAAGGAACATCTTCAGAAAGACGTGATCGAATTATTTGTCACGAAGCAGGACACTTCTTGGTAGCTTATTTATTAGAAATTCCTATTGGCGGGTATGCTCTGAGTGCATGGGAAGCATTTCGGCAAGGTCAGTCATCCCAAGGGGGAGTTAGATTTGATGACCAAAAGTTAACTGCTCAGTTACAGAGAGGCATAATTTCTGAGCAACTTGTAGACCGATATTGTACTGTATGGATGGCGGGTATTGCTGCAGAAGATTTAACTTATGGTAATGCTGAAGGTGGAGCAGAAGATAGGAGTAAGATTACAGCAATTTTGACACAATTAAAACGTCCTAGAGAGTCTAAACTAAAACAAAGTTGGGCATCTTTGCAAGCTCGTAGTTTGTTAGAAAATCATCAGTCTGCCTATAAAGCTTTAGTAAAGGCCATGAAAGAAAGAGCCTCTGTTTCTGATTGTTATCAAGCTATTCAGCAGCATCATAATTAATGTGCTGTTTCTGTAGGAAAGTGCTAGAAATTTATTTTTTGCCTTAACTCTTTTTCAACTTTTGCCCATTCATTTTCGATTTGTAAGAGAATTTCCGTAGCTTTTTCTAAATCAAAATCTTCTCTAAACTCAATCATAGCACGAGCCATATATTCTAAACTTTTACATAGTTTAGACAAATTAATTGCCCCTAATAGAGCACTGGTAGACTTTAATGTATGAGCAGCTACTTTTAATGCATTAAAATCAAGTTTTTTGATAGACTTTATAATTATACTTATATATATATTACTATCAGCAAGATAGTCTTTGATCATAAGAATTAGTTCATCTGATTCATCATTATAAAGATTGTACAAGTTTTCTATAATTTTAGAATTGATGGCTAGTTTTTGATCATCTTTTGGTTGTAACATATCCTCTGATTTCTGTAAGTCTTTTTCTGTGTTGCATTGAGAAGTTGACTCTACTTTAGAGTAAGTAAAATTCGGTTCCTGAGTAACTGCTTGGTTAGGAGAGTTAATTTGTACTAATGTTGACTCTGCAACAGATGAATAACTACTAAATTTATTGTCTGAATCAGTTACAGATGAATAACTACTAAATTTATTGTCTGAATCAGTTTTGGATTGTGATTTTTTGTTTCGTATTGACTTGAATTTGTTTAAAACTTGTGCTAATTTTTCGCGATGAATTGGTTTAGTTACATAATCATCCATACCAGCATTTAGACACTTCTCACGATCGCCCTGCATTGCATTAGCTGTCATAGCAATAATCCAAGGGCGTTTTTCTTCTGGGTATTTTTGAGATATTTGAGAGGTTACTTCTATTCCATCCATATTAGGCATTTCCAAATCCATTAATATTACATCGTAGGGTACTCGTTCGAGAGCATCTAAAACTTCTATTCCGTTAGCAACTACATCTGCACGATAACCAATTCTTTTTAGTAAATGTACTGCTACTTTCTGATTAACTACATTATCTTCTGCTAACAAGATGCTCAGAACAGAGTGATCGCTACTTTTTTCACTTAAATCTTTAAAATATTGTACACCTAAACTAGGAGTTTTCGCGTTAACTTCTCTTTCTTCTGTAGTCCCAAATACTTGGAGTAAAACATTATAAAATTGAGACTGTTTGATTGGTTTGTTCAAAAATCCAGCCAAATTAATTTTTGCCGCCTGAAATTCGTGGAAAATTTCTGCTTTGGCAATATAAGTAAATATTATTAATGGTAAATATAACTCAGAATTCTTATTTTGTTTGGAGTTTTGTTCAGCTTCCAATTTGCGAATCTTTTTAGCTAATGTTAATCCATCCATATCTGAAAGATTCATGGCGATAATTCCAATATCAAAAGCCCTTCCCTCTTCCAAAAACCTGAAAGCTTTGGTAGCAGAAGAAACAATTACAGGTATCATTTTCCACGACTTAACTTGTCGTTTAATTACCTCTTGATTAATAGTATTACTTTCTACAACTAATATTTTCTTGCCTTTTAAGCAACTATTAGCTTTTTTAGGAGAAGACATTGCAATTGCCTTGGCTTTAATAGTAAAATAAAATATCGAACCTCTATTACCTACTTTTGGTTTAGCAAAGTCCTCTGGTGGAGTTCCTGCAATACTTACTATCGGTTCATTAGGATCAAAATTATCAATAATATTTGCTTGATTTGTGTTATAACTAGTGTCGGAGTTGTTATCAATTTTTAACACATATTTTTGTTTTTTTTGTGCGAGTAAATTTTTGCTTTCTACTAACTGAGAAGTCACCCACATTTGACCACCCATCATTTCACTCAATCTTTGACTAATAGCCAATCCTAAACCTGTACCACCATATTGTCTAGTTGTGGAAGCATCTAATTGAGAAAAAGCTTTAAATAAGCGATCCATCCGGTCTGCAGGAATACCAATACCTGTATCCTTAACAGCAAATTGTATTTCATAGTTACCTGTGATTTTACCGGGAGCTTTCAAATTAGATCTTTCTTCATAATTGATTTCTTCTAAGAGACTATCTTCTTGATAATCTTGAGAAATTTTTTTAGCGCTGATATAGACAACCACTTCTCCTGTTTCTGTGAATTTCACAGCATTTCCCAATAAATTTACTAGTACTTGACGTAGCCTTGTGACGTCTCCCAGAATCACTTCTGGTACTGAGTCATCAATGAAAAAAGCTAGTTCTAAATTTTTGTTTGCTGCCTTTGGTGCTAATAACTCTAGTGCATCTTCAACACAATTTCTAATATCCAAAGAACTTTCTTCTAATTCTAGTTTCCTAGATTCAATTTTAGTAAAATCAAGAATATCATTAATAATAGTTAGTAGTGCATCCCCACTAACGCGAATAGTCTCCACAAAATTTCGTTGTTCAGGAGTTAATTCCAGATCTAATAACAAACTTGTCATCCCAATTATACCATTCATTGGGGTCCGAATTTCGTGACTCATCATTGCTAGGAATTCGCTTTTAGTACTGTTAGCTATTTCTGCTGCTTCTCGTGCTTGTTCTAGAGCTTTATTATGAGTTTCTAATTCTTGTTTATGAGTAACTTCTGACTCTAATATTTCTGCCTGAGCTAATGTTAATCCTACCTGAGATGCCACTTCTTCCAAGAAGTCTATTTCATCCTGTTTCCACTGACGCATATAATCACATTGATGTAAATTAATAATGCCATTTGGTTTTCCTTGATAGGAGGTACGAACTGCCAATATTGACCTAACTTTTAGTCTCCGGTACATCGGTGCAGATGATTTTAATAGAGGATCTGAGAATACATCTGGAGAGGCGATCGCTTTGTCTTCTGCTAATAATTTTTCTGTATAAGAATTGTAAGTAACAGCAATATCTAAATCCAATGTTGATTCATAGTTTGTTTCCAAATATTCAGCGACACAAGGCAGGTGTGGATAAGGCTCAGTAAAATAACTATGAATTGAACAACGGTTAACTTCAAATACTCGTCCAATTTGCTTAGCAGTAGTCTGAAAAATTTCTTTAGTATCTAACTTAGAGCGAATTTCTTGAGTTATTTGTTTGAATAACAAAAAGTGCTGATATTTTGTTTGTAAAGCTTCTATCTCATCTTGTCGCAACAATTCACCACCAATATAAGTTGCCATTAGTTTTAAAACTTCTATATCTATTGAATTCCATTTATTCTTGGTAAAACGACTGGTAAAACTAAGGGTGCCATAAACTCTTCCTGAGGCAAAAATTTTAGTACCAATATAAGATTCGACACGACGCACTGTGTAAGCCGGATGATGTCGCCATTGTGAATTTTTAGCTGATTCAATTACAAGAGGTTCATTGTATCGTAATGCTTCCCGGTCAAATGTTTGTTCCAGAGTAAATGCATCTCCTTTAGCTATTCCAAATACGAAATCTTCTGGTAGATGAGCTGCAATAACTTCATAACGTTCTCCTAAAACTTGCCCTAATAAACCTATCTCCATACCAAAACGATGGCACCCCATTTCGAGTAATGCAACTATTTTGCCTTCAAAGGAGCTATCTGCCCCTGCAGTTACTTCATAGAGTTCTTTGATTGCTTTTTGACTAGCTTGTAATTGTTGTTGAGTGTAGATCTTCTCAGAAATATCAGTTAGGGTACTTACCATATCAGTAATGTTGTTTTCCCCATCAAGCACCAATGTACTTTTCATTTCTATTGGACAATAGTTTCCGGTTTTGGTTAACAACTTTAGTTGATAGCAACCGGCAACTAATTTGTTATGAATAAAAGCTAACTCTGTATTTTCTGGATGATTTTCTGCGAGAGAATTTAACTTATTTATATCTTCTGGATGAATATAGTCTAAAAAATTTTTACCTAAGCTATTTTCTGGAGTAAAGCCTGTCATTTTTTCCCATGCATCATTTAAAAATATTAAGTTGCCTTTAGCATCAGTTTGCCAAACTATTTCTGGTAAATTATTAATGACTTGGCTATACTTTTCTATTTGAGACCGTTGTTCTATTTCTGTTTCTTTTGACTGAGTAATATCAACGAAAATTCCCACCATTCTCTCTGGTCTTCCTGATTGCCATATGGCTTTCCCCCTGTCAAGAATCCAGATAAAACGATTATCTTTGCATTTAATTCGATATTCTATTCGATAAGCAGTATTTTTTTTATCTAAGTATTCTTGAACAGCATTACTAACTCTGTCTATATCCTCTGGGTGAATTCGATTTAACCATTCATCAATTTTATTAGAAATTTCATCCTCTTTGTAACCTAACATTTTTTTCCACTGAGGAGAATAGAAAATTTCGTTAGTTTTGATATTCCAATCCCAAATACCATCTTGATTGGCTTCAATAGCTAAGGCGGTAGTTTCTTGGGTTTTTAAATAGCTTTTTTCTGAATTTTTTCGTTCAATGGCGAATTCTTTAAGTTTTTCATTCTCTTGATGCAATTGTATAGATGTTTGTTTTATATAACTATGAAAGGAAATTAATAATTGAAATAATAACTTACTTCGAAGTATTTGTTGAATAATTTTTCTAGGAGTAATAAGATTATCGATCTTGTCTATAGAAGTTTGCACAATTAGGGGTAGTAGGCAATAACTTTTTTTCATGAAGCCTAAAGCTACTTCTAGGCTAGCTTTGGAGCTTACTACCAATGGTAAGTTGTTACAAACCATCTCCACTTTAGTTTTATTAAAGTCTATTTTTAATGCTTGTAGTTGTACTATATCTCTACTGCTAATTGTACCTATGATTTTGTTTGATTTTTGAGGCTGTGAATTTTGTTGGTTTTGGTTAATATCAGTCTGATTGTTAGATTTTTTTTCTTGGGCTTCGATAATCAGAATAAAATTAACTTTATGGATAAGCATCAGTTGGGTAATTTGTCTAATTGAAAAAGACAATGAAGCTTGAATAACTTTAGATTCATCGATTTGTTCTAGCTGATTAATTTGGATTAAGTTATCTGGTAATTGTAAGAATGAGTTGCAAGTTATTTTTATGGGTAATGGTGGATTATGCTTATTTTTTGGTAAATTATCCTTAAGTTCTAAACTTTTATTTACAGTATCATTTTGATTTATAGATAATTGTTTTGTCCTTTTGATTTCACTCCCTAGGGAAGGTAAGGGAGGGGTGATTTTTTTATCCTGGTATTTTATTTCAGGCAAATTTAAAATAAAACTGCGGCCAGTCACTAGGCCAATAAGTTCTTTTGAGTTATCAACGATTGGTAGATGGTTGATATTATGTTCTTCCAATAGTGCAAAGAGAGCAAAGATATCTGGAATGTCTGATAGGTGAGCTGTTATTATAGACCTAATCATAATGTTAGCAATCGGAAATCCATTGAGAGAATCGCCAATAGAGGCTAACTGTACTAAGTCCTGCTCAGTAAATATACCAAGAATTGGTCCTAAAGATTGTACCTTTGTATCTGCAGAATTGGAATTTTGACTTCGGTCTGGGGACGAAGGACTGGGATGGCCTGGGGGCACTATTGTTATAGAATTAGCATCAGATGGTTTTTCTATAATTAGCACACAACTTGAGCCTGTACTACTCATGGAGAGAATTACATCTTCTACAGCAGTTTCTGCTGTAGCGGTAAGGGGATGGTAATCAATAACTTGACTGATAGAGGGAATAAACATCTGACAATTACTCTGAATTGTGTTGGCTAAAAATTATGAATATGAGTTTTGGCCTCGAATAATGCAATTTGAGACGTTTCCTTTGCTGGGAATAATATAACTCTTAGGTTATACCTAACCTTATTTCCAGAATAAGCACCTAAACAAAATTGTTTACCTACCCTAATTATATGAGGTATATATTATAAGGAGTTCAGTTTGAAAAAAATGTGTAACTAATGTAGTTTGCACCTGATGATTTAATTCTTTATTAGACTCGTCGTCATTCTAGTTATTAGTTATCAGTATCTCAGAATGACACTAGAGGCTTGATATATTAATTTTTTGTCTAAGTAAGTGTTGAAAAGATACTGAAACTTTATTTGATATTTTCTTTCCTGAAGAGCGAGAATTCTTGATTTTTACAAACTTTGAGTTTTTTTACTTCCATATTAATACCATCATTTTGCTGCTTATTCCATTGAAAAACAATCCTCCAATTCTATATTTAAGACTATGATTCACAACTAATTTTACTACTTTAGTTGACCCCATCTCTACATTTGGTGATTATGTTTTTCTTTGTTGAATCTTGGCATTGGAGGCAGATTTTAAACTGGGTACTACATTGTTAAAGCCAGCTCACCAATGGACAATACTGTAACTATACCTTAAAATTTATCTTGTTTCAGAGATTGGCGGGGCTTTAAACCCATTTTTTGATAAAAATTAATATTTAATCATTATTTATGATATCATTATCTCATAAATTTAGTCAACATATATTGCTATAGTATATTAAAATTTGGTAGTTAAAGTATCAAGAAAATAATGAGTTAAAAACTGCTGGAGTGAATATACTGTGACTTTTGAAGAGCTGATTCAGAAGGGAGGCCCTGCTATGTGGCCTTTGTTAATTTTATCAATTTTGTCCCTAAGTACCATAATTGACCGCCTCTGGTTCTGGACAAATCTATTAATTAAAGAAAAACAAACAGTTAACCGAGTATTAGAGGCAGCACGTCGTGACTGGAGTATAGCAACGGAAATGGCAAGACGTACTCTGAAACAACCTATAGGTCGTTTTTTATACGCAGCTTTACTACTACACAATCCAGAACCGGAAGTATTTAAGTTGGCACTGGAGGCTGCTGCTGATGATGAGTTGGCCTCAATGCGAAAGGGAGATAAGTTATTGGAAGGGGTAATTGCTTTAGCTCCCATGTTAGGGTTACTGGGTACTGTTTTGGGGCTCATTGGTTCTTTGAGTTCGATTCGCCTGGGGGATTTGGGTACTTCTTCAACTGCTGGGGTAACAGTAGGTATTGGTGAAGCTTTAATTAGTACGGCTGTTGGTTTGGTAGTAGCTATTTTTACTCTAGTATTTTATCGATTATTTCAAAGTTTATTATTTAATCAAATGAAGGTTTTTCGGAAAGCTGGCAATGAGTTGGAATTGCTTTACCGACAATATTGGCAGCAGGTATTTTTAAGTAATTCACCAGATAAAAATCCTTATTTTCCTCCTTCATTGCTTCAGAATTCTCAGAATACTTTAGATACTTTAGAACAGGATAAAAACCCAAGAGATTTTTCATCGGAAAGTGATGTTGAATAAACTCTAAATAAGTCTAATAATAACTTACTAAAAATCTAGCAATTAGAGCCAAAAATTTGCTTATTTATTGAAGTAAAATAATATTTAATTTTCAGGGATCAATTATTAGTAAAAGAATAATCATTACCTTGAAAGGGGCAGAAAATTTTATATTTTGTCAGAGATGACTTTTGATACAAAATATGCTGATTAAAAGCTACTTTGTCGAAATTCTGATCATCCTTCTGTCTCCTAAGCTTTTCTGCATTTATAACGACTTATTGTTGTGTGCCTTGTTTAAAGAAAAAACCGTTCTAAAGTCTAAATTCTGAATTCTAAATTCTAACTAAGCTAATACCCATTTTAAATGAGTTAGGACTTACCTATGAAGCCTATTGGTAGGATGAGGATGTGTTTCCCTTTGGGACATGAGAAGCTCTAGCCTTAGCCTCATGGACCAAGGCTCTATATAGTACATTTGTGTATTTAGTATGACTTGGGTATAAGACTATAATTGATCATTTATCTAAACCAAAAAATTATGAAACTTAATCAAGAACTGGCTAGTGAAGAAGTTAGGATTGAGTTAATACCTCTAATTGATGTAATTTTTTGTATTCTGACTTTCTTTCTTTTAGCTGCTTTGCAGTTAACCCGTCAGCAAGCAATTAATGTTAATTTACCAAAGGCTAGCACAGGCAAGCCTCAATCACAAGATATGTTACTGGTGAGTGTGGATGAGTTGGGAAAAACTTTTATTGAACAACAACCTGTGAATGCTTTGGAACTGGAAAAGTTTGTGCGTAGATATAATCGGGTTAATCCTAGGGGGGTTGTTGTATTATATGCTCCTAAAGAGGCAAGATACAATGATGTTGTACAAGTTTTAGATTTGTTGCGAGAAGTGGGAGGCGATCGCGTAGCTCTAGCAACTTTACCGGGTTCGCCTGAAACTTCTTCTGGCAAGACTTCTGATCAGTCTGTTACTGTCTCTGAACAGGACAAAAAAAATACTCCAAAAGGGACTACTGGTGCTAACGATATTTCTGGGGACTCGGTTACTCCCTTTGGCTCTGAACAAGAAGCTACTCCAGCCAGAACTGTCGATCCTAACGAATATAAATTTCCACAAGCTCCTGAGTCATCTGAGTCATCTACAAAATAGGCTCTTTTCAGTTATCAGTTTTCAGTTGTCAGTTATTAGTTGTTAATTGTCAATATTTTTCATAGGAATAAGCAATGTTTAGTGCTGTCTTCCTGCACGGGAATACTGGAGCAAGATCCTCCCACTAATGTGCCTGAGCACAAAAATAATTATACCAATTTCCTCAAGTATGCTTACACATCATATGTCAACATTTGATAAATATTAAGATAATCAGTATAGTCTAAGTTTATGAAATTGGTATGACAATGGATAACTATTACAATGCACAATTCCACTTTTGTAGGGAAAAGGGAATAGAACTACTGAGGGTTTGCTGAAAAAGTATTTTCAGGGAGGGCATAGGGAGTCTAGGAGTTAGGAGAAATGGGAATTACAGAGGAGGTGGTAGTAAGAATTGTCCCTGGAGTTTTCTGTCATGGTCTGCCTAAAATCCTAACTTTTTCAGTTTAAACGACAAAAAAGCTGGTACTTTTTGACACCCAAATAAGACTAAAGCCTTTATCTGTTAGTGGTTTTATAATTAATCAGCAAACCCTACTGACTTCCTTGTATCTACTACCCTACTTGATTTGAACCTACTTCCAACAATTTATCTAATCTTGCCGTTGACCAGTATTCTGTAGGGTAGGCGATCGCAAAAATAGACGAAAGTCTGATTAACCATGTCACCTGCTTAAAAGAATCATCTTCTTCGTCATATTCATCTGGTGGCACTAGGACCATAATTTCTACAAAATCTTTTGTTAAAGAAACAGGGAAACCATAATAGCTTTCCTCCGCTTCAATGCGAACTTTATTACCATTTTCTAATGCTTCTTCTAGCCTTTGGTAGAGAAGATTAGACTTTTTAATTTTGTCTTTTTTGGCCACAATTATTCTCCCTAGGTCTGATCTGGCAATTTAGTGCTTTTAACAGCACCTTTGTAAAACTGGGGAATTAACTCAGTATCAGTCACGGTAATTTGCTACTGACCAAAGTTAATTGTCAAGTGCTACGCATTTAGGCCGTGGACATAGGCAAATTATGAGCCTCAGTCATAGATTACTTTTGCCTTTTGCTTGGCCCCTTAAGGGCCTAAGGGGGCTTGAATTTTGACTGGCGCGTAGTTTTATTTACTCTTAAATTTTAGCTTGATTAGTAATTTTTTTGACTCTCTTATGACTCAACTCCATGATCTTGTTACAAAATCTCTAAATGTAAACATCTGCAAAAATTAAACTGACATTTTGTTGGGTAACTGATAAGAACATTTTATTAAAATGTCCCATTTGTATATTAATTTCAAAATTGTCCACTATAGAACTTTTTGATTGTGGGTTTATTTACCATAAAATTGCAAAATTAGTCTAGTAATTATTACGTAATTTTGGAGAATTTGGATAGTTTGGGTCTGGGTATCTTGGGTATCTAATGTTTCTTGATTTACAGGAGTTAAACTGGTTAATAAGGCAGTTATAATTGCTATTCCTATTTTTAGTAATTTATTCCATTTAACTTTTGGTTTTTTTGATAAGTATTTTTGACTACATTTGAAATAAATAAAATAAATATCATGATTTGGGCACTCCAACAATAAATCTGGTTTATTGCCCTGATTATTGTTTTTCAAATCACGACTTTTTGTCTGATAATCTGCTTTTTGCTTAAGTCCTACAATATAATAGTTATTATTACTATTTTCTGGAATAAATAAACAGTAGCATTTTTGACATAATTTTTGCTTTGGCATAATTTTTGTTCTTTTAAATCAACTTACAATTTCAAGATATGAAATATTTCTTGATTATTTCAGCCACAAAAACTTACCCTTGAAAAATTTAGTCCGGGGGAATTAGGGGGAAATAATATTCCCCTTTTTTTCTGCTGTTTTACGAAAGCCAAAAGTTAGAAGTTAGAAGTTAGAAGTTAGAATTTAGAATTTAGAATTTAGAATTTAGAAAGGTAAGATAAGAATGAATTGGTATTAGAAAGTATATTTTTAGCTATACTAAGTAGGACAAAATACAAGTTGGGCTGATGGATAATGGACTACAATGGGATGATTTTCTGAAAATAATTGCTTCTGAATATAATTTGACTCTAGCACAAAAAGAGTTCTTTTTGACAAGATTTGCAAAGGAAAATTTGGATAAAAGTGATAGAGATATTTGTATTCTTGTAATGGGTGATGATAATGAGGAGGCTTATAAAAAACGAAAGAGTCAGGTATATAATAAATTTAAAGAAATCATAAATCATGATGGAAGAGATAAGTTTCCAATCTTATTAGAATGGTTAAAACAAGAATATCAAAAACAAATTACTAAGCTTCCACCAGAACCTGAAAATAAAGTTTCTAATCCTTTTATTCCATTAAGTGGAACTATAGATAGTCCCTGGTTATTTTTTAATAGAGAGGGAGAAATTAATAGCATTTTTGAGGTGCTTAATAGTGGGAGTAGTGTTGCTATTATTGGGGAGGGTGGAGTGGGAAAGTCTTCTCTTTTGAAGGCG
>JAKQYF010000150.1 GCA_023356535.1 Trichodesmium sp. MAG_R03
AATAATTGAAGCTACTATTGCTAAATTTCAAATTCCTGGTTTGAAAATAGATTATGAATTGCGATCTCCCCAAGAACATTTCCAATTTTCCCAGCATAGTCATCATAGCTAATGATTAATAATGAGGCGATCAAACTCCGTTTCGCTCCGCGAGCCCTAACCACTCACCAGAAAACTTAGATGAATTAGAATATCTGCTGGTCTATTGCTGCCCTCGTCTATTGCTGCCAGAAAATTATGGAACAGCAGGAATTTGTTCGGGGGTTAACCTGTTTTCACTCTTTGCCTCAAACTAGAAATGCTTAATCATCACGAATCATCCGGACGTAATATTACATCATTTCCGCCAAGAAATAAATTTCTTGGCTCATAGCAGAAGTCATCTTGAAGATGACTAAATCATCCAGGACTTACGCAGTACCGCTATATATGGGTCATAAATTCGTATTTTTCAAGATATTACCACTACAATTAGTGCTGTTGCGTAAGTCCTGTCATCTTCAAGATGACTAGGATTAATTTGTTTTCCACTGATACAGCTCTTTTTTCATAAATTTTTAAGATCTTCAAACTCAAACCAGTTTTCAAATTCTTCTCTCAATTCTTCTTGAACAGTAGTATAACTTTCTTCCAAAGTATTCCACGACCCTGTGGCGTCACCTTGGTCTGCTAGAATCTCCCATACTTTACTCAAGAAACTTGCAGATACTTGATCTAGTTCCTGCCATTCCTGTTCCTCGTATTCTCCTTTTTTATTTTCAGTTGTTGTAGCCATGACAAAAGTCTCAGTCATTTTTGTTGTTGAGAACATCTTTATATTTCCTTATGTATTTTATATCTCTTCTATATTCAAGATAAACCTTTTGTATTCCTACTTATACGACCTAGATCACATATGATTAGTGAATTAGTAAAGACTTAGGAATAAGCGCGGTCACTTTATAAATTACTACAAGCATTATTTGCCCGAAATCTAATTCAGGAAAGCAAAGGCACTATATATAGATTCTGGGTGCGTTACGAAGTGCGCAATTCAAGTCGCAAAGCGGAGCGAACGCTTTGCCTCAGCAAAACACACCCTACCAATAGCTTTCATGGGTAAGTCATGGTATTTCTATTTCTACGACCTAGATCAAATATTCAGGACTTACGCAAATTAACCTTGAAGACGCCATATGTAGAGGCGAGTGGCATTCCCTCTCACCCTCGTGTAGTGCCCGTGGGTAAATCCTGATATTATTAGTGAATTAGTATCTGTTCCGCCAAGAAATAAATTTCTTGGCTCATAGTAGAAGTCATCTTCAAGATAACTAGGATTAATTTGTTTTCTGTTATTAGCTAGGTACACTTACAGCGCAGATGGCATTTTTTACTCTGTACATGATTTGCCCGAAATCTAAATTTGCTGTGTCTGTTCCGCCCATTATATTCTTGCCAGTTGCTAAGATGTTACTTGGACTTTGATTTGGACTGGGACTTACTCACATTTACTTTTGTGTAAGCTATTGTGCTACATATTGTCAAAATGACACTATAAGCTTCATTATGCAACAAAGCCAAATAATTGACTAATCCAAATAAGTGTCTCCGGTTGTGCCGCATTATTTACCCAAGACCCTAATGGTAATATTATAGAGCTAAATCAAAAATAAATAATACCAAGGATGAAAAGTGAAAAATATCGTGTATTTGACCATTCCTATTTCCCTAATTATATATACTATTTGTAATATTGTTTTTTTGTCATAGTATAACCTGTGAAAATTATTGCCTATTTATACACAAATCCTCTGTGGGAAACTGCACCAGACCAGACAATTTGGGGATGGGAAATTGACAAAATATATCAAGACCTGGGCGATCGCCAACAACTCCAACAACTTCTCCAAGACTGCCACACCCAACCCGTTGATTATCTTCTAATTCGTCAACTTGAAGAATTAGGAAACTCTGTAGAAGAAGTGTGCGATCGCCTCACTCAACTCGAATTCCTCAACATTAAAATTATCCCCCTGAAATCAGACATCAAAATCAACGAACCCACACTTATCAACACCCAAGCAACCAAAGCTGACCTACTCAAACTCCTCAACCAAATTCGCCAAAACCAACATAGTCGGAAAATTCGTCAAGCTTACGCCCGCAACCGCATCAAAGCGATACCCCCACCAGGTCAAGCACCCTATGGATATCGCCGGGGGAAAGACCGCTACGCTCTCGACAGAAGCGCTGCCCCCGTTGTCAAAGACTTTTTTGAAAGCTTTCTGTTATTTGGATCTCTCCGTGGTGCCGTTCGTCATATTGAGAAAAAATACGGCAAAAAAATATCAGTTACCACTGGACGACGTTGGTTAACCAACCCAGTTTATCGCGGTGACTTACGATATCAAAATGGTGAAGTCATCTCTAATACCCATCTTCCCATTATTTCTAGAGAAGAAGCTGCTCAAATCGAGCGTTTGCTCCGAAGGAACCGCCAAATGCCTCCGCGCACTGCTAGCGCCCCTCATTCTTTGGCAGGTTTAGTTGTCTGCACAGAATGTGAGTCTCCAATGATTACGGCCAGAGTTACTACCTTTCGGAAAGATAAACAATATCTTTACTTACGGCCCAAAAGTTGCTCTCGTCAACGAAAATGTAAAGCTTTAGCTTATCAAAAAATTTTAGAGCAAACTATAGAAATAATTTGTCGAGAGTTACCTCTTGCTGTTGCTGCTTTAGAAACCTCAAATATGGATGGAATTAAGAGCAAGATTAAACAGAATATTTCTGAGAAACAAGAGATTCTTTCCCAACTACCAAATTTGATAACTAAAGACATTTTTGACCAAGAAACTGCTGACCTCCGCACTTACAAATTAAAAACAGAAATTTCTCAATTGGAAAGCAAACTTAATCAACTACCACCAGTCAATTTATTAGAAACTGCAAAAGCAGTTTCTATATCTCAATTTTGGTGGGATTTATCTGAATCAGAACGTAGATTTTACTTGCGCGAATTTATCAGCAAAATAGAAATTATTCGTCAAGACATCAATTGGTATTTACAAGTTATTTTTATTTTTTAGTTAGAGTTAAAGAATAGGAAATAGGGAAGAGATAATAGTTAATATTAGGTAATATAATTATCCACATAAGGTAATTTTTTAAAATTGCTTTCTAAACCTTTTCTTTTATACCTTACTTTCATGTGTTTTGCTACCCTCTAAACAGGATTTAGTATAGCACCTATTTTTTTACATCAACAATCTTTTTCAATAAATTAAACCAAAAATCAGCTCCCATAGATATTGCTATTCCACTAATTATCCAACCCAAGATTTTTTTTACCCATACTAATGATTTATTTTCTCCTGGTTTATCCGTTAGTTTTTGACCCCAACCAATAGGCAATTTTAAATCATCTGATGCAGCATTAACCTGATTTTTAATATCTTCTATCTTCAACTCACTAGAATTAGGATTATTATTTATTAACTCTTCAGAATAATGATTAATAGTTGTCCGCAACAAAGAATCTGTTGATAAACTATTTATTATATGTAACGAATCAACATTAGCAACTATAGCAATAGTAATACCAATCAAAAAAGCAACTCCTCTAGCATTACGCTTGTAAACACCAGAAGCTCTTTCAATGCCATGATCAAACCATTGCTCAATTTCTTTGTGAAATTGATTTAAAGCATCACTTTCTTTAGTAATTTTTACTCTAGCTTGTTTAGCCAGAGTATATAAATTATTTTGTAAAGATTTAGGTAGTAATTCCAGCATTTCCTGAATTTTTTGATATATTTTTCCGTTTTTACTTTGAAAATCAACTTGAGAAACTTTCCCTATTTCGATCAACTTTTTCCAGAAATCTAATAGATTGGAGAAACTTGGTTCAATTTCACTGATTAAAAATTCTCTCTCCTGAGGATTTGTTAATACTTGCTTGACTAAAATCATTTGCTCCTCAAATTTAGATTGAACTGTTTCTGGTAAATCCGTTAAAGATTTTTTTGTATATAAATTTAACCGATCTAATATTCTGTCTAAAGCCATATTTATATTTGCTGAATCATTTTTTTTATAGTCATTAAAAATAATATCTAACTCTTTATGTAAATTCTGGAAATCAGCTTCAATAATCTGCTTTTTACTTGGTTCTTCTAGATTCAATTCATTTAAAATTATCTGGATTTTTAGCAGCTTTTGATTTTTGAAATCTTCAAGTTTATAATCACTAATTGTTTTGATTAATTCTGGTATTTTTAAAGTATCACTTAAACTAGCAGCAAATTTATTTGATGGAATATGAGAAGGAGCAGTTTTTTCTTTGTCAAAAATGCTTTCACTTCTAGTTACAAGACGAATTACACTACCAATTATCTCAGTTATTCTCCGAAATGCTCTTTCTAATCCACCTTTTCCTCCACTGTAGTTAAGAGCTTTAATTAATGGATTTTGATATAAAGAATTAGCTAGTTGCTTTACTTTTTTAATTTCTACATTTGATTCTAAATTATTCTGGCTAATATAAGTTTGACCAATTATTAATTCTTCAATTGATTTTTTTAAATGGGCTGCCCTCCATTGCAAAATAGTTGTCAAAATTGATTGAATTTCACTAGATAGTAAACTGAAACTAAGGTAAATAAAGATTAAACCAATGACAATATCTAAAATTACAGGTAAGTTCATGTTAAATAGTTAGTTTAAGGACAGAAAAAACATAAGTATACCTTATTAGCTTGAGAAAAGTTATATTAACTTACGACAAGACTTATGTACCCTATTAAGAAGCCTGGTTTATTGCTGGGATTATTGTTTTTCGCTCTTTAGCGAAATTTCATCTCATAATTCAGATTTCTATATAAATGCTATTAATATCAATTAATTAATCAAATAATTTGATGCTTAACAAAATATTAACAAAGAAAAATTTACATTCCCACATAGATTTACTGGTAATACTAGGTTTGTTATTAGCAGCAGTGGTACTTTTTTTAGCTAATTTAGGAACCTTGCCTTTACGAGACTGGGATGAAGGAATAGTTGCCCAAGTAGCTAGAGAAATTAGTCGAGAAAAGTGGAATTGGCTTTATCCTACTATCAATAATACCCCCTATTTGAATAAACCGCCATTAATACATTGGTCTATTGCCTTTGTCTATAGTATTGCAGGAGTCAGTGAATTAACTGCCCGTTTATCTCCCGCTTTATTAACAGCATGTTCTGTACCTTTAATTTACGGCGTTGGTCGAGAATTATTTCGTCCACGCACCCCGGCAATTTTTACTGCTTTGGTTTACTTAACCTTATTACCAGTAGTAAGACATGGGCGTTTAGCAATGTTGGATGGAGCAGTAATTTGTTTTTTTTTACTGATGATTTGGTGTGTGTTGCGCTCGCGGCACAACCTCGGCTATTGTCTCGCTATTGGTATTAGTTTTGCTTTAGTTTCCCTCAGCAAAGGAATTATTTTAGGATTCCTTTTAGGAACGATCGCTTTTTTGTTTCTCTGGTGGGACACTCCTCGACTATTAAGTAGTAAATATTTTTGGAGTGGTATCCTACTAGGTATGTTGCCAGTTTTTCTATGGTACACAGCTCAATTTTTTCATTACGGTGTGGAATTTTTCCACGCCAACTTTTTCCATCAATCTCTTAAACGCATTTGGCAACCTGTAGGTAATCATAATGGACCTATTTGGTATTATTTATTGGAAATTATTGAGTATAGTTTTCCTTGGTTGTTTTTCTGGTTACCAGGATTATATTTGAGTTGGAAAAATCGTAATCTGAGTTGGGGAAAATTAGTTTTAGTTTGGAGTGGAGTCTATTTATTAGCTATTTCATTAATGAATACTAAACTTCCTTGGTATGTGTTGCCTATTTACCCAGCTTTTGCTTTAGCAGTGGGTAGTTATTTAACAGAAATTTGGTATCAATTTCCACTAGATTTAGGATATTTTTGGTTTCCAACTGATAAATATCTTCCTATTCACAAAGATAATAAAAAACATCCCTGGAGTATTCCCACTGTTTATCATCGTTTAGTAGTAGCTCTATTTGCACTACTAGCAATAATAGCTTGGGTTGCCTCTGTTTACTTTAGTGATGTTTCTCATATAGGGGAGTCAAACTTGGCAAAACCTAATTTGCCCTTACAGTTCATTTCTCTCGCTGTTGCTCTAACAATAACAATGGTAACTCTACTATTGAATCAACGAGACCGTCAGTTTTTATTGATTTTGATTTGGGGAATATATCTTTCACTGCTAATTTTTGTTAGCTCCCCTCATTGGATATGGGAGTTGGAAGAAGATTATCCTGTAAAACCAGTCGGAGAAATGATTCAAAAAAATACACCCCCAGGCCAGATTATTTATTCTTTTGGTACCAGAAACCGTCCCTCCTTAAATTTTTATAGCGATCGCCTAATTAAACGTGTTGGGCCAGAGAAAATTCAACAGCAATGGCAAAGTCCAACTCAACCCTATCTGTTAGTTAAAGAATCAACTCTAAATAGTCTTCCCCTAAACAATTTTCATGTTTTAAACACTGTGGAAGGATGGGCCTTAGTGACAAGAGAAGGCAAAAGATGAGTACAATAATGCTCAAGAGCAACTTCAGCTAAGTACTCAAATCTTTATCAGGCAAGGGTTGGAAATTTTGTGAATATATCCTTATTAAAGCGGATTTGGTATTAGAACTTTATCCATTAAAATCAAACTTTTATGCTCCTTTATTTCCTCAAATATTTTTCTTCCTTTTTATTCATAACTCTGGTAATTTATAGAATATTTGTATTTAAACTCATGCTTCCTAAAAATGTTCTGCAATATATTTCCAGTAGCTTCCAATTTAGCTACTAAAAATTCGTACTTTAGCTCTTTGAGCAATTTGAAAGTAATCTCAAATTAGTGATTTTATATAATAATTTAGGCAGGGTAAGTTTTTATGCATTTAAACAATTTATTGTTGTACGCCTTGTTCAGAGAAAAAACCTTCTAAATTTTAGATTATAGTTTACTAATACCCATTTTAAATAAGTATTAGCTTATAGCTAAAGTCCTGATGATCAAGCAATTGGATCTATCTATTAATTATGCAGATTTGATATGACTACGGATTATTCTCATTATTCAACAAGTCTTTTTCTCTTACCCACTCTAATGCTCCATCAAATATATCAAACTTAAAATCCAATATACTTAAAGTAGTGATCGCTCCTCCCAAAAATATTGCACTACTAATTATTGCAACTATTGGCAGATACTGACGAGTCAAATCACGGCGTAACCTGGCCAAAGGTCTACTTTGTCGTCTTAGCATTTGTCCAATATCTAGCTGTTGAATTGCCAAGGGGTCTCTGACATAATGGCCACTCCAACTTATTACCAGATGGGAATGACAGTATGGACAAGTAAATAGCCCATTAAACATTTCTATTGGTTGTGCAATACTGGAGCGATTGCAAATTGGACAAATTACATAATTACTTTTAGATGGAGGAGCATTCATATTTGTTTTTGAAAAATCAACGAAAATTATTACCAGTTTAGATAGCTGAAGTTTTGAGCTCTTCTAGAGTAATTATGATAAATTATGATCAAGCAAACTCCATAACCTTTGCTAAGCAAGGATTATAGGAAAACAAAAAAGCAATTCTGAAAAAAAGGGATATTGATTTAATTGAATCCTTTGCTATTTAAGGGTTTAAGCTCATTTAAATTGCTAATTGACTATAACCACTCTAGCAGAGCCAAGTTTTTTAATCTGCGATATGAAATATCTAGCCTATTGTTTATATAGTGTAGCCTTATTTTTAGCGTAGCCTTATTTTATGTTCTATTATCTATTAATATTAACTATTAACTAAAATTATCAATTTTCCACTTTTGCAGATAGCTTAATTGTCTAGTATAGGTTAGATCGTATTGCAAGGGAGTAATTGTGATATATTTTTCCCCCATTGCCTGAATATCTGTTGGCAATTTTTCTACTAAGGGTTGATCCTTAGTTTCTTCTGCATCTTCCCGTAATTCTCCAGCTAGCCAATAGTAGGTTTGACCTCGTGGATCGACCCGTTTTTCAAGTCGATTTATGTATCGAGGAGTCCCTTGACGGGTAATTTTTACTCCTGCTACTTCTCTTTTTTCGATGGCTGGAATATTTACATTAAGTAACATTAAATTATCTAAAGGTTGGCTTTCTATTTTCTGAACTAAACTCTGAGCAAAATTGACAGCAACTTCAAATTTTCTAGAAGTGTAACTGCCAAGACTAAAAGCAATGGAAGGAATATTTTCAACTATTCCTTCCATTGCTGCAGAAACAGTACCAGAATATAAAATATCTGTTCCTAAATTTGGGCCATGATTAATTCCTGCTAATACTAAATCTGGCTGAGTTTGTAATAAGCCAAATAGAGCTAGCTTTATACAGTCAGCAGGAGTGCCAGAACAAGCCCAAGCTGTTATCCCATCATCAAAAATTGATTTGACAATTTCGGCCCGAATTGGTTGATTTAATGTTAGCCCATGGCCTGTGGCTGAACGTTCTTTGTCAGGACAAACAACAATAACTTCATGGCCTACTGCTGCTAAACCATTAGCTAAACTCTGGATGCCTTCCGCAAAAATGCCATCGTCGTTACTAACCAATATTTTCATTTTTCCAAGGGGATAGTAATTATGGGAATAGGGAAAAATCTTTCCTCAGTCTTGATTTTACCCATATTGCTCAACCAAAATATATCTTATTTCTAATTCTACGTTGTCAAACTGACTACTCTCCTAACTACTAATGTTAAATACATTAATATTTGCTACCAAAATAAATAGGGAGATTGGGGAATGTTGAGATAGGGAGATTCAAATGATAAAATTAGACTACAAATTACAATCACTCAAAAATAAAATATTGTAAATTTTAGTTCGCCCATGATTCAGATAAATGATATAATAGCACAACTAGAGCAGTTGCACCAAGGAGCAAAAGAAGCGATCGCCACAGTAGAAAGCTTAGAAAAATTAGAAGACTTACGGATTAACTATCTAGGTAAAAAAGGTCAAGTGTCCAAAATTCTTGGTACGATGGGTAAACTCAGCCCAGAAGAACGACCAAAAGTAGGAGCGATCGCCAACACAATTAAACAAGGCATCCAAACTAACCTAGATAAAAAACGTAGCAACTTACAAGCAATACAAATTGCCGCCCAACTTAAAAGCGAAACTTTAGATGTTAGTATGCCAGGAGTATATCGCTCCCAAGGAAAAATTCACCCCTTGAATGGCCTTATAGACCGTGCCCTTGATATTTTTGTTGGTTTAGGGTACACAATCTCCACCGGCCCAGAAATGGAAAATGACTACTACAACTTTGAAGCTCTAAATACTCCGCCAGACCACCCCGCAAGAGATATGCAGGATACTTTTTACTTGTCGGATGGAAATTTAATGCGGACTCACACATCTTCAGTCCAGATCCGATACATGGAAAAACATGAACCGCCCATCCGAGTTATTGCCCCTGGTCGTGTTTATCGTCGAGATACCGTAGACGCAACCCACGCTGCAGTGTTCCATCAAATTGAACTCTTGGCAGTGGATGAAGGATTGAGATTTTCTGACCTCAAAGGAACTATCAAAGAATTTCTCCGACAAATGTTTGGAGATTTACCTATTCGTTTTCGCCCTAGCTATTTCCCATTTACCGAGCCTTCAGCAGAAGTAGATTTAGAATGGAATGGCAAATGGTTAGAAGTCTTAGGTTGTGGCATGGTAGATCCCAATGTTTTACAAGAAGTAGGTTATGATCCGGAAAAATATACAGGTTTTGCAGCAGGTTTTGGGGTAGAAAGATTTGCTATGGTGCTACACCAAATTGACGATATTCGGCGTGTTTATGCTAGTGACTTACGCTTTTTGCAGCAATTTTAACTAGCTTGACTTGAAAAGAGTGAAAACTCAATAATTTTTCCCTTTTTTTTTCAAAATTTACTTCTTCTTCCCTCCTCCTTATTCTTTAGGGATGTTATATGCAACATCCCTATTATTTGGAACAAAGATTTATTACACACTTGATATAATTTTTGATTTAATAAGTATGCGTCAATCAGTGGCATTATTAATATTAACTTTCATGATAGTTGTTAGTGCTGCTAAAAAAGCTACTACAACCATCAACACTTCTCAGGTATCTTCAGAAACTGCTCAAATATCTCAAAAAAGTGCTGGCTTATGTCGTCAAGTTAATAAAGCAGCAGGTTTAACAGTTCAAAAAAGACCTACTCCTAACTCTCCTAAAGTTGGAACTGTAGACCCTAATCAACAGGTGACATTAATTGAAGGTTATCGAAATATTAGAGGACCTGCTGGCCGCACTTGGGTAGAAATTATTTATCCTATTTCGGGATTTGTGTCCAGGGGTTTTCCTGACAATGAGACTAATTTAATAGAATGTTTTGAAGTTGTATCTGGCTCTGGAACAGAAACATATGACAGTTTATGTCGTGAAATTGATCGTAAAAAAGCACCACGAGGTTTAGCAGTA
Source organism: Trichodesmium sp. MAG_R03 (assembly GCA_023356535.1). Classification (GTDB taxonomy): domain Bacteria; phylum Cyanobacteriota; class Cyanobacteriia; order Cyanobacteriales; family Microcoleaceae; genus Trichodesmium. Next base: position 10,546 of record JAKQYF010000150.1, read on the forward strand.
CGTGGGGATGCTTCTAGAAATTCCAAGTATAGAGGAAAAGTACCTGTTAATAGTCAGCTGACTTTAATAGAAAATTATCGATTCATTCGTGATAAAAATGGTGAAAAACGTATGTGGGTGAAAATTAGTTATCCTTTATGGGGGTTTGTTTCTGCTGGTAATTTGGTTGAGTGTAAGTAGTAGTTAATAGTTAAGTTGAATTAAAGTAACAGAACGTTCCAGCAATAAATATGAGTATTAAAAATAATCCGAAAAATTACCGTAAGCGTCAAATTGGAAGTGCCTTATTAATTTTGACAGGTGTGTTATTAGCAGTATATTTTTTCATGCCACGTCGCAAAGCTCCTCGAGTTCCTTATAGTCGATTTATTCAACAAGTAGAAAAAGGACAAGTATTAGGGGTTCAAATAGATAACAAAAAAATTGTATATCGCCTCAAAGGAGAAGAAGATAAACTCGGACCTTTGCTTATTACTACGACAATAAATGATCCTGAATTACTTAAACGTTTAGAAGATAATAAAGTTACATTTCAGGCTGCACCCCCTAAAAATCCTTGGCTTGCTATTCTTTTAAATTGGGTAATTCCACCAATTATATTAGTAGCAGCATTACAGTTTTTTATGAATCGCGGACCTCAAGGTTCCCTATCAATTAGTAAGAGTAAAGCTAAAGTTTATGTAGAAGGAGAATCAGAAAAAATTACTTTTGCTAATATTGCTGGGGTAGAAGAAGCAAAGACAGAATTAACTGAAATTGTAGATTTCTTAAAATCGCCAAAACGCTTTACTGAAATTGGTGCGAGAATTCCTAAAGGTTTGTTATTAGTCGGACCTCCAGGAACAGGTAAAACTTTATTAGCAAAAGCAGTTGCTGGAGAAGCAGGAGTGCCATTTTTTAGTATTTCTGGTTCGGAGTTTGTAGAACTATTTGTTGGTACTGGTGCTGCTAGAGTACGTGATTTGTTTGAACAGGCAAAAAAGAAAGCTCCTTGTATTATTTTTATTGATGAAATAGATGCAATTGGTAAGTCTAGAACTAGTGGAAATTTCTATAGTGGTGGTAATGATGAACGGGAACAAACTTTAAATCAACTGTTAGCTGAAATGGATGGTTTTGGAGCAGGAGGTTTAACTGTTATTGTTTTAGCAGCGACTAATAGGCCTGAAGCTTTAGATGCAGCTTTATTACGTCCGGGAAGATTTGATAGACAGGTATTAGTTGACCGGCCAGACTTAGTTGGTCGGGAAGCAATTTTAAATATTTATGTTAAAAAAGTTAAGTTGGGAGAGGATATTGATTTGCATAAAATAGCAGTTAGAACTCCTGGTTTTGGAGGAGCAGATTTAGCTAATCTTGTGAATGAAGCTGCTTTATTAGCTGCTAGAAATAAACGAGAAACTGTTGCACAAGTAGATTTTTCGGAAGCTATTGAAAGGGTGGTTGCTGGTTTGGAAAAAAGAAGTCGGGTTTTGAGCGACCGTGAAAAAGAAATAGTAGCTTATCATGAAGTTGGTCATGCTTTAGTTAGTGCATTAATGCCTGGTACTGGGAAGGTGGAAAAAATTTCAATTGTGCCAAGGGGAATGGCAGCTTTAGGGTATACTTTACAGTTACCAACTGAGGAGAGATTTTTAAGAGATGAAGCTGAAATTAGGGGTCAAATTGCAACTTTTTTAGGAGGTCGTGCTGCGGAGGAAATTGTATTTGGAAATATTACGACTGGAGCTTCAGGAGATTTACAAAAGGCTACGGATTTTGCTGAACAAATGGTTACAACTTATGGTATGAGTAAAGTGTTAGGACCTTTGGCTTATGAACGCCGTGCCCAAGGAGAATTTTTAAGTAATGAAGGTATTAACCCTCGTCGTTTAGTTAGTGAAAAAACTGCAGAGGCAATTGATAATGAGGTGAAAGAAATTGTGGAAAAAGCTCATCAGCAAGCTTTGGAGATTTTGAATTCTAATCGAGATTTGTTGGAAAAGATTTCTCAGCAGATTTTGGAAAAAGAAGTCATAGAAGGAGAGGAGTTATATGAGTTATTGGGAGAAGCGCGATCGCCTGATGAGCAAAATGCTTAGATTTCTCTAAGGGAATACTAAGAAATAGACTATTTGAAGATGACTAGGAGTGTTTTGTGATTAAAACAAGGAAGATGTTTTGTTAATATTTTAATTTTTAGGGAGCTGAGCGATCGCTGACAGCAGTTTTGATGTCGGTCGACCACAGTAGGGAGGTTGCATGCAACGTCCCTACAAGGTTTTGGTGATGACTAGGGGTAACTTGAATTGGGCGATCGCTACTTAGGAAAAATCCTTGGGCAGAAATATTTTGGTGAAGTTTTACACCTAAAACCTAAAACCTAACACCTAATACCTAATACCTAACACCTAACACCTAATACCTAATACCTAAAACCTAAAACCTAACACCTAATACCTAACACCTAACACCTAACACCTAATACCTATTTTTTTATGCAACGTCCCTACAAGGTTTTGGTGATGACTAGGGGTAACTTGAGTTGGGCGATCGCTACTTAGGAAAAATCCTTGGACAGAAATATCTTGGTGAAGTTTTACACCTAAAACCTAAAACCTAAAACCTAATACCTAAAACCTAAAACCTAAAACCTAATACCTAATACCTAAAACCTAAAACCTAATACCTAACACCTAATACCTAATACCTA
>JAKQYF010000151.1 GCA_023356535.1 Trichodesmium sp. MAG_R03
CTTCCATTCTATGTCACTTAATCCTTCAAATCTACCTGCCATTTTTTTCCCAATATATACACTGAGTAACACTTATCAGTATATCATCATTTGACTATTAGTGGGATAGATTCATAAAAATTATACCAATTCACTCAAATAACGCCACAAATAATTTGACCCTGCTGCAATGTGAAATAATCGCCTGAAAAACTTAAAAACTAAGGCTTTCAGGCCAAATCATCTTATTTTTTGACTTGTGAATGTATGAGTTCAGTGAAAAGCTCTTACTACCTTATTAAAAGAATGCAGGTTGATGGCGAATTAAGCTTAGATATTCTTCCCTTGTTTTCTGATCTTCTTCAAAAACACCAATCATAGCACTGGTAACAGTCCAAGAACCAGGCTTTTGAACCCCTCGCATTACCATACACATATGAGTAGCCTCAATTACAACTGCTACACCCTTTGGTTGCAAAATTGTTTGAATTGCCTCAGCAATTTGACGATTTAGTCTCTCCTGGACTTGCAACCTACGAGAGAACATTTCGACAATCCGAGCTAGCTTACTAAGACCTACTACTTTCTCATTAGGAATATAGGCTACATGAGCTTTTCCCATAAAGGGTAGCATATGATGTTCACAAAGACTAAAAAGATTGATATCTCTAACTAGAACCATTTCGTTATGACCCTCATCAAAGATAGCACCATTCACAATTTCTTCAAGGGATTGATTGTAGCCACTAGTCAGAAACCGCATTGCTTCCGCAACCCGCTTGGGAGTTTTGAGTAATCCTTCTCGCTCAGGATTTTCTCCTACTGATAGTAGCATTGTCCGCACTGCCTCAATCATTTCCTCGTTGCTCTCTTGAACAGGAGGTTCTTCCCTAATTATTGATTGACCATTGGATGAAGAGATATGGTCAGGTCTATAGGAAATTTTACCAGTTATATCTGCATTAGAAGTTTTCACTTCATTCATGCTAACTGTTTTATTAAGATTGGAACCGTTGGAAAAAGTTTGAGTCATAATAAATTCGGATCAGATTTTAAAAAAAGCAAGTTACATATTGACCTAAAATTAGGCTAGACCATTTAGCTTAGACTATAATTCTTTGTTCATTGATAGTTACTAAACTTTATTATGCTAATCAGTTTTAGTTACTAATAAGCAATGAACTATAACCAATTAAGATTTTTCAATTTTTCTACCTGTAAGTTTTGATACTGACCAAGAATCCATTTTGATGAGTTATTAGTTATCAGAAAATAGGTAAATAATTACTGTCTGAATTTGGTATCAGGAAAGCATTGAGAATTGAATACTCAACTATACTTACTGCAGAGTACAAAGTTATCCTAAACAACTATTTGCTTTAAAGACTGAAAGTATTATAGGAATTGTCTTACAGCACTTATAGTTCTTTTGAGAAAGTTTCTAACCTTAAGATAGCTGTAAGCCAAAGCTCGCAATAATTCTTCCAAGAACTTCGCATTGTCTAGTATACTTAGAATTTTATCATAATCTAGCAGTTAAGATTGATCCCTATAAGTTTCTTGATCCTAGAGAGGAGCATTAAGAAAACTAGGAATAATTGATTTTAAGGTTAATAACCCACATTCCCCACTTCTTAACATTAAATTGATAAGTCTTATTAATCTATCGCCCCGAATGCACTCCCTGAAAGCCTTATAGCTATGGACATTGATTTTTACTGTTATAAAGAATTGTAACTAATTTTCTCATAAAACATTAGTGATTGATAAACTTTATTGATATTGAGTTCTAGAACGAAGATTTTTCCTATAAGTCTCTTTGAAAATGTAAATATACATAAAGATATATGAATATCTGCGGAATGTCGGTTAATAAGGAAAAGGAAGAAATCATTTGGGTGATCATATCCATCATCTTTCCCTTCCCAATGGCCCACTCAAAAAACTAGACACTAATTTTATGATTTTTGGACAATTAGCCTATGTTAAATAAGAAGAATTAAAAGTCGTCTTAAAGCAATGTGCAGAAATTGTCAGAATGCTACATATTTTAATGGAAAAACTAAGCAAAAAAAAAGAGTGAACTTTAGTAATATTTAAACCTAACACCTAACACCTAACACCTTAAATCAACAACTAATTCTATTTTTGCGTAACATCAGTTATCTGAATTGATCTAAAATTTACTGTCAGATTACTTTCATTATCAAAAATCCTCAAAGAGAATCAATGCCTGCCTGCACAGAGGCATTGTGACTTATAGCCATCTAAACACAGCCAGAAATATAAAACCCAAGGCAATGGAACTGGGAAGCAACAAGTCTAAACTATAACCTATAATTAGTGTGGAAGTATGTTACATTTCCAAAAATACTCCCATAGAACGGAATTTTTGATAACGCTGTTTTCGGCGTTGTTGACTAGTTAACTGGCTTAAATCATCTAGACTTTTAACTATGGCCATTTTTAGGTTTTTTGCTGCCTGTAAGGGGTTAGCATGAGCGCCACCATTTGGTTCTAGAACTATATCATCAATAATTCCTATATTTTTTAAATCCCAAGAAGTTATCTTCAAAGCCTCTGCTGCTTGGGAAGCTTTGCTGGCATCTTTCCAGAGAATAGCCGCACAAGCTTCGGGGCTAGCAACTGTATATATAGAATGTTCTAGCATCATTAACCGATCGCCTACTCCCACACCTAATGCTCCACCTGAACCACCTTCTCCAATTACTGTACAAATTATTGGTACGTCCAGATGAAACATTTCTCGTAGATTATAGGCGATCGCTTCTCCTTGTCCTAATTTTTCAGCTTCTACTCCTGGCCATGCCCCTGGAGTATCAATAAATGTCAAAATTGGCATTCCAAACCGATTGCCATGCTCCATAAATCTCATTGATTTTCGATATCCTCCTGCTGAAGCCATACCGAAATTACGAGCTACATTATCTTTTGTATCTCGTCCTTTTTGATGACCAATAATTACTACAGATATGCCATTTATTCTGGCCAAACCTCCTACTATTGCTGGGTCATCACTACCGCCACGGTCACCATGCAATTCTATCCACTCATCACTGATTGCTTGAATATAATCGAGAGTAGTTGGTCGTCTCGGATGACGGGCCAACTGTAGTTTTTGTACAGGGGAAAGACTACTAAAAATTTCTTGACGTAGTTGAGTTGCTTTTGCTTCTAGTTGATGAATTTGCTCAGAAACATCTACACTATCGCAATCTTTAGCTAGCTCACGAATCTGATTTATACGGTTTTCCAATTCTGCCAGAGGCTTTTCAAAATCTAGTAAAATTTTACGTTCTGATTTTGGCACACAAAGTTTCTTATTTTAAGTTAGACGACAATCTTATTAATTGTACCACATTTGACGAGTTTTTTGATTAAGGAATGAGAATTAAATAAAGTCCAGAATTTTTTGAAAGAACTCAGTTGATATAGACGAATGGCAATTTAACTTGTGTAGATAATCAAATCCTCATGTTTAACGTAGTAAAGTTATCCACAGAGAAATATAGGGCTTTCCGTTGTTATGAGGCACACCCACACGGGCAAGATACCCGCACTACATAATTTTCACCATTTACCCTGTATATCATTGGCACGAAATCTGCTGTATCTACAATTCCATTTAACTCTTGTTGATATTTTCTTTGAGTATTCTTAACAGCAGCTCGAGTTTTCAGGTCAAAAACTCCATCAACTTTTACCTTAAAAAATCCTTTAGCCTTTAGAAATTGTTGTAACCCTCTGACTGCATCATCTCTCATACCAATTTTGAGAATTGGCCAATTAATATTATAGCAATTCCAAAACAGAATGTTACGAATAGTAACAGGGAGAAAAAGACTTTATAGAATATGTCTATTTGAGAAAAAAGATAATTTATGACCTAAAAATAGTAGAAGCAGGTTTGACTGAATACTTATAATATTTTATCAGTTGTTAGTCATTATTTTTCCTTTCCAACAATTGAAATGTAAGGTTCAATAAAATATTTACTAGCAACTTCTTGTGCTTCCAAAGTCGTTACCATGAACAGGTTTTTTTGAAATCTGACATCAAAATCTATGCCCAAATGTAAGATTTCATACCATCCTAAAATTTGAGCTATTTGTGAATTTGTTTGCTTGCCCAAAGTATACTGACCTAATAATTTGTTTTTGGATATTTCTAATTCTTCTTCACTGAGTAAATCAGTAACTAACCGTTCTACTTCTGCTTTCAATCTAGCTTGGGCGATCGCTGTATTTTCGGCTGCTGTGCCTATATAAACTGTAAAGTTAGAGGTATAAAGACGGGTAGGATAAAATGCAGAAACATCGTAAGCTAAACCTCTTTTTTCTCTTAGTTCTACAAATAAACGACTTGATAAACCATTTCCCAAATAAGTATTAAGTAATTTCAGAGGAGCATAGTCAGGACTATTAACACTTGCTGCCAAATACCCAAGCATAATAATAGATTGTTGAGTTTCTTGATATTTTTTTGCTGTGAAAGCTTGAGGAGTTATTTTTGGTAAATTTAAAGTTGATATAGGTGTTATTGGTGGTTGCCAATCTCCATAAGTTTGTTCAACTAAAGCGATGGCTTTTACATTACTAATTTTGCCTACTATAGATATCACTATACAATCTGGACGAAAGTAAGTTTGATAAAATTTTTGAATGTCGTAGCGGGTGATCTGAGATACGGTATTTTCTGTGCCTAAAGTTGATAAAGCATAAGGATGGTTTTGATACATCATCTCTCGCAATTGAGAGAATGCCACAGTAAAAGGTTGTTCTAGTTGGGCACGAATACTTTGAATAGTAATGCGTTTTTCTAACTCAATTTCTTGTTCTGGAAAGGAGGGATATCGGATTATTTCTCCTGATAATTGAAAGATATCATCAAAATCTTCTGATACTGTTTTCATACTTAGCAAAAAATAATCTGCTGTTGTGTTACTTCCTAGTCTTGCTCCTACTGATTCAATTTTATTAGCAATATCTAAAGAGGATAATTTTTCTGTTCCTTTTGTCAAAACTGCTGCTAATAAGTGTGAGATTCCAGCTTGGTTTTTAGCTTCATAACTACTACCTATTCTCAAGAATATTTTGGCTGATACAATATCAGCAACCGTATTTTCTTGTGTAACCACAACTATGCCATTATTTAAAACTTTTCGATTTATATTTGTTTGATTAGTCATTTTAAGAATAGAGAATAGAGAATAGGAAATAAACAGTAAGGAAATTAGGTATAACCGATATCTTGCACGAAGGTGTGAAAACCCCAAATTTTTATTTATACAATGGTAACGAAGGAGTTTATAAGAGTTTCATTCCTTAAAAATAGGGGTTGTGCGATTTTTTTAATAATGGTGCAGTATCTGAATATAATATACCTTTGCCCTTTGCCTATAATTGTTAAAAATATTACTGAAACTTACTTGTTATACCAATTACTAGAAAGTTTGCTATATTTGAATTTTATATTTATAAATATTATTAGTTCGAGTAAATCCTTGATATTTGGGAACTTCAGTTATGAAGAAAAGCCATTTTGCCAGCTCCCAAGTATAGCAAGACTTTTGAGAAATGGTATTACTTAATAACTAATATTACGCACCCTACATCTGAAACTCTTGATATTTCCTGCTCAACTAATCCCTAAAACTATTGAAATATCGTTTAGCTGCGTAATATTAGTGCTTAGCTTAAATTAATAAAAAAGTTATTTCCTTTATATTAATTATTTAATAACTGAAGTTTTACTCAAGTATAGTATTATTGTTAGGAATTAGTATTACTTATTCTTTCTTTCTTGTAATCTCACCCTTACTATTAATTTCTAACATTGTTTTCGGAAAATCTTTTTGTGTTAATTCCTTAATTAACTTAATACTTCGACCACGTTTATCATAATAAGGAATACCTTTACTATTCAAACGCACAGGCAAAATTTTACCTGAAACAAAATCTCCTCTAGAATTAATATCTAACTCTAAAACCAAAGAATATCCCAACTTTCCTTTACTAGACAATGTACGATAACCCATAAAATTTCCTAGAGAATAAGCAATTAATTTTCCTTGATAAATTTCCATTGCTCTTGGTACATGAGGACCATGACCCAAAATTAAATCTGCACCTTCATCTATTAATTTATGGGCAAATAAAACTTTATTGCCTCTATTTTCACCAAAAAAATATTCTGTTTTATTCTTGATTCTTAATGCTCTAGTTCCTTCTGCACCTCCATGAACAGATATAACAATAATATCTGCATTTTTATCTGCTTCCTTCACAAGTTTCTTAGCAGACTTTAGGTTAAGCATAGAATTATGATAATTGTAATTACTAAAAGCAATAAAGCCTATATTAATTCCTTTAACTTTCCGATAAACAATTTTTCCTTTTTCACCAACTGCCTGTATTCCTGTAGTTTGAATATTTGCAATTGTATCCTCAAAACCTTTCTTGAAGAAATCGAAAGAATGATTATTTGCCACACTCAATACATTAAAACCAGCATCTTTCAATAAATGTCTATAATCTGGTGGTGTTCTAAAAGCAAATACCCGACCACTACCCATTTTTTTGCGACTATTAGGATAACTTGTTAAGGTACTTTCAAAATTACCAAACACAATATCAGCATTTTGCAAAAGTGGTTTTACTGATGCAAATAGCTCTTTTTTTCTTGGGTGTAATTTATTTTTCGGATAATTAGTACCAGGAATAATATCACCTACAGCCTTAATAGTGATTCTAGCCTCAGGGTTTATAGGAGATTTAATTGATGATAAAATAAACTCAGCAATTTCTGATAAGTTAAGTTGATTTTGAGTGGGTGTAGTTTGGGAATTTTGTATATTTTTGCGAGTAGATATAGTTGCTGAAACTGACTTACTAACTTTTGCTACTGATGTCTTTAAATGAGATTTTTTGTGTGGTAAAAAAATATTTGAAATAATAGTATTTAATCTGGAAGTTTTAGAATCAACAACTATAGTGAATATGGGAACCAACATTATACTAACTAATAGCCAAATAAATTTGTTACTTTTATTTGAAGATTGCTTTTTAATACCGTAGGGAGAAAATATTTTTTCTGTTATTGCCAAATTGCTTTTTTTTCTAGGAGGTTGATTGGGATAAATAACAGAAATATCTACTTCTTCTTTTCGCTTTTTCTGGGTTATTTCTGAAGTATGTAAAGTTACTTTTTTAGGTGGGTAAGGTAGAGTCAGTGTAAAAGATTTTTGGGAAGAGTTTGTATTTTCTGGTTGCCACCAAATTGTTCCTACTCCTGCTGGATAGTATATTGTAGGTTGATGTAGTTCAATTACTTCTGTCCACTCAGGAATTGTATGACCCAATCTTCGTCCATAAATATTGACAAAATCAATCGATGGTACTCTGAGAGCTTTCATTTCTTGATGAATTGCTATGATACAAGTTTGCTGATCTGGCAATTCAGATGCTTCTAGTAAAAGATGCAGATTGTTTTTCTGAGTATTAGCTCTAGCTTGAATTCCTATATTATTTAATGCTTGGTTGATTAGAAATTCTATCGCTGTGGTATCTCCTTGTTTTGCTCGTGTCAATATTTCTTTCTGACTCACTATAATATTTTCCTCACACCGAAATATGGGCTAAATTTATTGATACTCCCCGCAACTATTGGCGATGGAATTCTTAGTTCTATGACTTTTCTCTTCGTTAGCAAGTATAGCTAAGATCAAGTGTCTCTCCAAGCATAAGTTTCCCTATGCCCTAAGATACTGAGTCCTTTTTGCAGGATTTTAGGCTACTCAAAAACTATAGTCATTCTGATTTAGATTGAGACAAGATTTTCTTGCTGTGAAAAGGTTTTTAGCTGAAAAAGTCTTCCATTCTTATTCGGAATGACTATATCATAGTATCGACCAAACACTTACAGCAGATTTCGGGCAAATGAAGTACAAGGTAAATGCTAAAAACCCTGTAGTGGGGGCATCTTGCCCGCGTGGGTGTATCTCATAACAACGGAAAGCGCTGTAATATATTTATGCTAATATGGCTTAGCAAAAAAAAAAGGAAAAAGCCCAAAGAGTATCCTTTCCCTAAATTTTGAGGTTTTCCCCTGCTATTTTTTAATAAGTGATAGAGCAATTGACATCCTCCCCGGCCTAAAGGCACCGGGTTTCCTATCGAGCCGTAGCTCCTCAGCGGGTTGACGTTTCACGGGCTGCCGCTACTTTGGTAGTAGTCTTACACTTGCCGACCCGTCCGTTGTTTGTCTCGGTAAGCCCACCCGCGACTAATATATTTCCTGTGAACTAAAAAGTAACAAGGACTAGACCAGTGAAAAAAAAATCAACTAAAAAGTCGCCCGCTTATGGGCGAGACTTTAAACCCAATTTTTTGGTAATGCATAGAAATCGATAACCCCTGGGATAAAAGTCGGGGAGTATCAGATGATTAGTTTAATATGTTTAATAATTGCAGCTTCAGGAGATGAAAATTATGGAAAATCGATTGTTAATAACTGGGGGTGCTGGGTTTATTGGTTCTAATTTTACCTATTACTGGTGTAAGACCTATCCTAATGATCGAGTAGTTGTGTTAGACGCTCTCACATACGCTGGTAACAAGGAAACTTTAGCAGATTTACAAGACAGGCCAAATTTTCGTTTTGTCCAAGGAGATATTTGCGATCGCTCTTTAGTAGATAGCTTACTCCAAGAAGAGGAAATAAATATAGTAGCCCACTTAGCAGCAGAATCTCATGTCGATAGGTCTATATTAGGGCCAACAACTTTTGTCCAAACTAATATTGTAGGTACTTTTACCTTATTAGAGGCATTCAGAAGTCATTATCGTACTATAGCCCAAAATTTAAACCGTAGGTGCATATTTCTCCATGTATCAACTGATGAAGTTTATGGTAGCTTAACTCCTGAAGACCCTGCATTTACAGAAACTACACCTTATGCTCCAAATAGTCCTTACTCTGCATCGAAAGCTGGAAGTGACCATTTTGCTAGAGCTTATTATCATACTTATGGCATTCCGACAATTATTACTAATTGTTCTAATAACTACGGACCATATCATTTTCCTGAGAAGTTAATTCCTCTAATGTGCATCAATATGTTATTGGGAAAACAATTACCAGTTTATGGAGATGGGCAAAATATTAGAGATTGGTTATATGTAATAGATCATTGCCGAGCATTAGATACAGTAATCCATAAAGGTCAACCAGGAAAAACTTATAATATTGGTGGAAATAATGAAGTAAAAAATATTGATTTAGTACAAATGTTGTGTCAAATCATGGATGAGTTGACCAATGATTTACCTGTAAAACCTTGTGAAAAATTAATTACTTTTGTCAAGGATAGGCCTGGGCACGATCAACGTTATGCTATTGATGCGACAAAGATTAAAACTGAGTTAGGTTGGCAACCTTCGGTAACTGTTGAAGAAGGCTTACGTCAGACTGTAGAATGGTTTTTGAATAACCGAGATTGGTGGGAACCATTATTGTCTCAAGAGTATCAAGCTTACTATAAACAAGTTTACGCAAGTTCTTAAAAAAGAAAAAAGAAAGTCTAGTGTTTGAAATAGTTAATCTTAAAAAAGATAGAAGAAATTGGTTTGAAAAATGTGAAAAATAACTGGAGAGTACAAAGTTCTCCTAAAAAATTATTGGCTTTAAAAACTGAAAGTATTACAGGAATTGGCTTACAGCACTTATAGTTCTTGCCAGAGAATTTCTAAATAGAGATTGCTGTAAACCTTAACTAGTAATAGTTATTCCCATAACTTCCCACTGTCTAGTTTACAAAACAAACAGCACTATAATTTTTTTGATAGGGTATCGGTCAATTTATCTGCGATTCCTGAAATCCAATTTTCATCTTGTTTAGTGTAACTGCGAGGTGCATTTGCACCCAAAATCATTACACCATTATTGCCAATAGGTTGACAAATTATACCTTGAGTATTTTCTGGCAAATAATTAAACTCAATGCGACCAGGATAAACTTTTAAATCTACTAAATAAATAGGTTTTTGTTTATCCAAAACTCGCTTAAAAATAGCTCCTGGCTTTATTAGTGATTCAGGTGATAAAATTCCTCTTCTTAATAAGACTTTCCCTTGATACCAGATAATAACAGTTTTAGTAACTGTATTAGTTAATAGTAAACTAGAAGCCCAAGCCAGCTCAATTTTAACCATCTCTGATAATTCAGGTAATAATTCAAATCCAGATTCACCAATTAATTTAACAGTATCAGGAGACCGTGGTTGTATTTGTTGCCAAAGTAAACCAGTCAAAATTAAAAAAGCACTTAAAATTACTCCTACTACATCAGAACGAGCTTGGGAAGCTAAAAGATCAGGGGTGAAAAATCTATTAATCATAAGTAAAGTTCCACCTAATCCTCCTACTATTATAGGGAGCATTCGTAATACTTTATTTTGATCAGATTGAGTCATATTTTCAGTTCTTATTTATCCGTAGCTCTGGCGGAAATTACTAAAGCTTACTGAATAAATATAGAATCCTGATGTATCATCAGTTTAAGTGCTAGTTAACTGTCCCAACGCTGACGCAAGCCTACATTGCAGACAAAAACCCAGAGACCAACATAGTAGTAGATTTCTTACTTCCTCTATTACTAGAACTTACAGTCTGGCGATAGACTTGATCCCGGGTCTCACAGGTCAAAATTCGTAGTCCCTCATCTCTGAGATTAATGCCAGGGTTGATATCCCTGTCATGTGTTATTTGACAATTTTTACAAGTCCATTGTCTAAGATCAAGGGGTAAACTCCTAACTTGATTTAAACAAATATGACTTATGACTTATGCAACATTTAACCTCTGCAAAGCTATGCACCTTGAATCTGTATAGCACACCAGTTAAAGCAATGGCTGTTGCAGGCATTGCCTTGTTGTGAAACAACAGAACCCATAGTTTTAACAGCTTGGAGGCTATAAGCATAATCTAATTCGCACTGTGGCGTCTCACTGTCCATTATTGAACGTCCCTTAACTTACGACCATTTATCCAAAGATAAATTTTAGTTCTTGGCCAGACGGGAGTGTTCCCTTGTTAAACAGACTACTAACCACAATAAATTATACTTGACTTAATAGTTTTTGTCAAAGAATTGATAGATATTTCGAAAAACTTTTTGAAAGTTACATAATGACATATTAGGAGCTTTGAAAAGGTTTATTAAGGTTTTTGGTAACTATTACTCCTCTTAATAACTGGACCAAAATCAATCTACTTCTTGATAAACCTTACCTTCCCTTTCTGCTTTATACTTAAGCATATAAGCATAATCGTATTTCTTTCTAGCTTTGTTGGGGTTGTTAGAAATCTATGTCAACCAACTTCATCACATTCAATAATCCGTTGAAATAGATAACCAGTACCTCGTGCAGTTAAAATCAAGTCTGGGTTACTTGGATCTTGTTCCAACTTTGCCCTGAGCCTAGAAATATGAACATCAACAACTCGGGTATCTACATGACGCTCTGGAGTGTAACCCCATACTTCCTGTAAAATCTCAGAACGAGAAAAAGGTTCTCCAGAACGACTGACCAATAACTCCAACAAACTAAACTCCATACCAGTTAGTCTAATCCTTTCATCACCCTTATAAACCTGACGTTTATTAGTATCAATTCTAATAGTGCTGACTTGGATAACACCAGAACTAGGAATACCATTACCCCCATTTTTATCTACCCGACGTAATACAGAACGAATTCTTGCCTCTAGTTCTTTTGGAGAAAAAGGCTTGACTACATAATCATCAGCACCTAACTCTAAACCTGTAATTCTATCTGCAACATCTCCCAAAGCAGTTAGCATAATAATGGGAATATCTGACTCTTTCCGTAACTCTTGACACACACCATAACCATCTAATTTTGGCATCATAACATCTAATACGACCAAATGTGGGTCTGTATTGTGAAAAGTCTCCAAAGCTTCTTCTCCATCAGCGGCAGTAACAACATCATAGCCAATCATTGACAGGCGAGTTTCTAAAATGCGACGGATACTTGCTTCATCATCAACAACCAATATTTTTTCTTTGTTATATTCCACTTTTCTCACACTCCTTAACTAAGGTTTATGATTATATTAATTTTTTTAACTCTATCATCCAGAGAACAAGAGAAATTACTATTGTTTATTACTCCTAAGCTTAGAATTAGTTCAACTTTAGAATGTTTGATATTTGCTTGTGATTATTAACTTATTTTAAGAAATGCCAAAACAGAAAATCAAGTATGTTTGTAAAGAATGTGGCTATGAGTCCACACAATTTCTGGGCAAATGTCCTGGGTGTAATACCTGGAATTCTCTAAAAGAGGAGATAGAACAAACAAACGTAAGTGCTTTACAAAGACTGGGACTAAGTAATATTGGGATTAATTCTCAAGAAGCATCTGAAACAGATAATTCTTCTGGTCAACCAAGAGCATCTTTTCTATTATCTCAGATCTCTGAGCAAGCGTTGTCTAGAATGCCTTCTGGGTTTGAAGAGTTGGACCGAGTGCTGGGAGGTGGAATTGTTCCTGGTTCCTTGGTATTAATTGGTGGAGAACCCGGTATTGGTAAATCTACTCTTTTATTACAAGTAGCTAATCAGTTGTCTAGTAGATGTCGGGTGTTATATGTGTCGGCGGAAGAGTCTGGACAACAGGTGAAATTACGTTCACAACGTTTAATTGCCAACTTCAATGAAATAGAAGTAGAGGATAAGGATAATGTTTCAAATATTGAGATAGATAAGGATTTATCTTCAAATGAAAATCAAGAAAATAATGGTAATTTTGAACCTATAAAGGATTCTAGTACAGATTCTCAAGAAAATTTATTTTTATTGCCAGAAACAGATTTAGAAGTAATTTTGAGAGAGTTGGAATCTCTCAAACCATATCTAGCAGTAATTGACAGTATCCAAACTATCTATTTTGCTTCTTTGACTTCCGCTCCTGGTTCAGTTGCTCAAGTTCGGGAATGTACTTCAGCATTAATGCAAGTGGCAAAGCGGGAAAATATTACTTTATTAATAGTTGGTCATGTAACTAAAGATGGTGCTTTAGCAGGTCCTCGTGTTTTAGAACACTTGGTA
>JAKQYF010000152.1 GCA_023356535.1 Trichodesmium sp. MAG_R03
AAAAAAATCTCTATTTATTGCTTATCCTTTACCCAATCATCAAACTACTTCAGACAGAATTTTTTTAATTGGTACAGCTTCTCCAGAAGCGGAAGTTACTGTTAATGGAAAACCAATTAATAGGCGCAGTACAACGGGCCATTTTGCTCCTACTTTTCCATTACAAATAGGGGAAAATATATTTACTTTACGACATCAAAATGAAGAGATTATTTTAAAAATCACACGCAATTCAAATCAACCACCTTTACCAGTAGGGATAGCTTTTGGTCAAGACTCTTTGACTCCGATAAAAGATATTACCAGAATGCCAGGGGAGCTAATTTGTTTTCAGGCGATCGCTCCTCCAAATGCCAATATTTCTGTGTTATTAGCTGCACAAAATATTCCCCTACTTTCTCAATCTTCAGTAGTAAATTTACCAGAAAATTTGGCAGTATTAACAGGAGACAATCAACCTGTTCCCTCTGGGGGACAATATTATCAAGGTTGTGCAAAAGTCGAAAAACCAGGAGATTTAGGTCAACCTGAGTTCCAACTGAGTCTCAAGGGTAAAACCGTTACTCAAAAAGCACCGGGAAAAGTGACTATTCTTTCGCCTACTACGTTTGAGGTAGCGGAGGTGACAGCAGAAGAGGGAGTTGCAAGAACCGGACCTAGTACTACTTATTCTCGCTTGACACCCCTACCAAAAGGTACTAAAGCTCTAATTACAGGGAAAGAAGGAAACTATTTACGTCTTGATTATGGTGGGTGGATAAAAGCAGATGAGACCAGGATATTTACGGATGCAGCACCACCGCGTTCGGTGATTCGAAGTACTATCGCTCGTCAGGTTCAAGGTGCAACAGAAATTAGGTTTCCTCTGCAAGTTCCGGTGCCAGTAACAGTTGAACAGGGCGATAACTATTTAAGTTTAATTCTGCATAATACTACTGCTCAAACTGATACTATTCGCTTAGATGATGACCCCTTAATTGAGCGATTAGACTGGCAACCAATTCTAACTTCAACAGCCCAAAATGAACAGGGAATTAGATATAAATTTTCTTTAAAAACCGATCAACAATGGGGTTATAAATTACAATACATTGGTACAACTTTATTATTAACTTTGCGGCATCCTCCGACAGTCAAAAGTGGAATTAGTTCTGCATATAAACCTTTAACTGGAATGAAAATTTTAATTGATGCGGGACATGGCAGTGAGAATGATCTAGGGGCAAGAGGTCCGACTGGTTATCCTGAAAAAAATGTGACATTAATTATGTCGAAGCTATTACAGGATGAGTTAATTAGGCGAGGAGCTTCGGTGTATATGACACGGAAAGCAGAGGAGGATTTATATCCTAAAGACCGTGTAGAAATGATTAATCAACAAGTGCCAGATTTAGCACTTTCTGTTCATTATAATGCCTTACCTGATTATGGAGATGCGCTAAAAACTCAGGGAATTGGTACTTTTTGGTATCATCCTCAAGCTCATAGTTTGGCAGTATTTTTACATAATTATTTAGTGGAAAAATTAAACCGACCTTCTTATGGAGTATTTTGGAATAATTTAGCCTTAACTCGTCCAACTATAACTCCTTCCGTATTGTTGGAATTAGGATTCATGATTAATCCTTATGAGTTTGAATGGATTATGAATTCTCAAGAACAACAGAAGTTGGCAAAAACATTAGCAGATGGAATTGTGGAATGGATAAAAAGTTTTGAATAAATTGAAAGAGTGAATAGGGATATATAGCAATCCGCGCGTAGGTTGTGGCAAAATTCCATACTGAAAAAGTTTTGGGAACTCGAAGATTTGACCATCCGCAAAAAACTTAAAAAGTGCTTGGTTTTTTCATTCACTAATCAAACTTTGAGAAACCTTTAATAATTCTTTGACTTCATGGTATAATTTTGCAGGCAAAATCATTTTTACTGCCAAGGTTCTTTTAAGTTCTTTCGCCTATGCATGTTTGATTAATAAAATTATCTAGTTCATCTATAATATTCATTTTTTGTCTTTTGACTGGAAATGTTATTATTAATATTATATCTATTACTACCTATTTGGGATTGCTATATAGTGTTTAATAATTACGATATGTCTGTACTTAGTTAGTGAATTTTGACTATCTTTAAACTCTGTTATTCTGTCGGTAGAGAACATTTGTTGCACTATGGTATCCTTTCATCAACAAAACATTTCAATATGAAAAAAATTGGGTCAAGTCTATCTAGATTATTAAGAATTATGGTGTATACTTAAAAAAGTTTGACAAATAATTTTATAAAATGGACTTTTATTATATACAATATTGTCAACACTTAATAAATAGTTATAAAAATTATAGTATCACAAATATTGCGAATTATCATTAAAAAGTAAGTTATAACCGGATTAATCCTGAATTTAAAAAATATTGAAACACAGAAGTAAAGTTTTTTGGCCAAATGTGAAAAAAGAAATTGAAACTACTACAGACGGATGTTTGACTTTTGATGATACAGTCAGAAATCAAATATATTCCCAAAAAATTGATAGCGGAACTTCTCTGAAAGAGGTACTTGTCCGACGTAAGTCCAATAGTGACTAATGATTTTAATTAATCCTCTATATTTAGATCTGCAATTTAAGTTATAAACCAGATGTAAAATAGAAGAGTTTCATACCATCATCAAGCAATTAACAGGAATTGTAAAAATAGTCAAAATTTGGGAGTTAGCAGTTATGAAGGTTTTAGTATTGAGTTGGGAGTTTCCACCAAGAATTATAGGAGGAATAGCACGTCATGTTGCAGAACTATACCCGGAATTGGTGAAATTAGGATATGAAGTTCATTTACTTACAGTTAAGTCTGGCGAAGCACCAATGTATGAAATTGTAGATGGAATAAAAGTCCATAGAGTGCCAGTTGGGCCAAGCCAAAACTTCTTTCATTGGATAGCAAATATGAATGAAGCTATGGGTCGTCATGGAGGAAAGCTAATTGCAAAGGAGAAAAATTTTGATATAGTTCATGCCCATGATTGGCTAGTTGCAGATGCGGCAATGGCTCTCAAACATATCTTTAAACTACCACTAATAGCTACTATTCATGCCACAGAAAATGGTCGCCATAACGGTATTCATAATCATACTCAACAGTATGTTCATCAAAAAGAAAGAGAGCTAGTTTATAATGCTTGGAGAGTTATTGTTTGCTCTACATATATGCGAGAAGATGTAACACGAACCTTAGATATTCCCAAAGACAAAATAGATGTAATTTACAATGGAATTTGTCCTGAAAAAAAGCCAAGTCGAGATCAGTTTAATGCTCTACATTTCCGTCGGCATTTTGCAGCAGATCAAGACAAAATCGTGTACTATTTAGGTAGAATGACTCCAGAAAAAGGTTTGTCAATACTAATTAATGCAGCACCGAAAGTAATTGAAGAAATGGGAGATAGGGTAAAATTTATTATGATTGGTGGCGGCAAAACTGACCATTGGAAACAAGAAATCAGGAATTTAGGAATTTCGGAGAGATTCTATTTCACGGGGTTTATGTCTGAGGAAGATTTAGATAAGTTCCAAGCTATTGCTGATTGTGCAGTATTCCCAAGTTTATACGAACCATTTGGCATTGTTGCCCTAGAAAGTTTTGCAGCAAGGGTGCCAGTGGTGGTTTCGGATACAGGTGGTTTGCCAGAAGTGGTAGAACATGGTAGGACAGGTATTATTACCAAGGTTGGTAATCCTAATTCCTTAGCATTGGGTATTCTAGAAGTTTTGAAAGATTATAGCTTTGTCCAAGAGTTGGTGAATAATGCTTATCAGGAATTAAAACATAAATTTTCTTGGGGTAGGATAGCAAAACAAACAGATGAAATTTATCAGAGAGTAGTAGTAGAAAGGTTACAAGTGCTCTGGTCATAGAAACTAGAAAGGAGTTGGGGATAATATGTCCCTAATTCCTAATGTTTGATACTTTAGTTTTTTTGTAGTAGACATCTCCAAAAATTCTTCAGCACTTGCTGTAACTATCTTTAAGGTAGCGATTTAGCTGCCCCTAGGCTCCGCCAACCCTAACTCCTTTAGATAGCCATTTTTTACAAGTTTTATAGTATTATAGATATTTCTTGTTAATTATTAACCATTTTTATCTAGTTTTTTTATTATTTTTTTTGTCCAAATTGATGATTTATTAAATTTCGTATAACATTCTTTTTTAGTTGAAACAGTCCATTACTATTATTTAACACTTATAGTTGCTTGGTGTAAAGATTTAATAGTAGCGATCGCCTGTTCTGCTACTATATCTATTTCTTCAACAGTATTAAATCGGCCAATACCAAAACGCACAGAAGCATAAGCTAACTGTTCGGAACGCCCCAATGCTTGTAAAACATGAGAAGGAGCAATTTTTGCTGAAGTGCAAGCAGAACCAGAAGAAACTGCCATCACACTTTGCAATCCCAACAATAACGCTTGCCCATCCACACCCTCAACACTAATATTCAAATTTCCTGGCAAGCGCTCCGTAGGATGTCCGTTGATAAATATATTTTCCAATGTTTGCAATTTCTCCCATAACTGTTGTCGCAAACTGGTTAACCGTTTTGTCTCCGACTCCATTTCTGTTAATGCCACTTCCACTGCTTTGCCAAAACCAACTATTTGAGGTGTACATAAAGTACCAGAACGTATTCCTCGTTCGTGCCCACCTCCATGTATTTGAGACGCTAGTTTTACTCTCGGATGACGACGACGCACATAGATCGCACCAATACCTTTTGGCCCGTAAATTTTGTGGGCAGTTAATGACATTAGATCGATATTCATTGCCTGTACATCAAGGGGAATTTTACCAATAGCTTGTGCTGAATCAGTATGAAAAATAATGGAATTTTCTTTGCACATTTCTCCTATTTTTGCCAAGGGTTGTAAGACACCAATTTCATTATTGGCTGCCATAACAGATACGAGAATTGTATCATTACGCAAAGCTGTTTCTAGGGAAGTTAGATCAATAATTCCATCTCTATTTATAGGCAAATAAGTAACTTCAAATCCCAAATTTTGTAAATATGCACAGGGGTCGAGAACTGCATTATGTTCAGTAGCGATCGTAATAATATGTTTGCCTTTATTAAAATAAGCTTCAGCTACTCCTTTGATTGCTAAATTATTTGCTTCTGTCGCACCACTGGTAAAGATAATTTCTTCAGGAGTAGAGTTAATAGCTGTAGCCAAAATTTCTCTAGATTTTTTCACTGCTGCTTCTGCTTCCCAACCATATTGATGAGTGATGCTGGCAGGATTACCAAAATGTTCTGTGAAGTAGGGCAGCATTGTTTTTAATACTCGTTCATCAAGGGGAGTAGTGGCATTGCAGTCGAGATATATAGGGCGTTTTAACATAGTGATCGCTTAATAATTAGTAGTAGTATATTTTATATTCTCATATTTTACAGCATCAGAAGGCTTTATTGCACAAAGAGAGCAAATAATATCATTTCTCAAAAGTCTTGCTATACTTAAAACCTGACAAAATTGCTTTTTTTGATAACCGAAGTTACCCAATATCAAGCATTTGCTCGAACTAATAATATTTATAAATATAAAATTCAAATATAGCAAAATTTCTGGTAATTGGTATTACTTAATCATGGATACCACCCCAAAAAAATCATACAGAAGTAAAAAAAATCTATCCTGCGATACAGACCAAAATTCGGTTGAAATTATCACCAAAACTATCAAAAGCAGAGAAAAAACAGGGTAAGTTCGCGTCACAGTCAGTTGGATCATTGAAAGAAGCAATTCCTGGATGGAGAGGTGTAAAAGCTTGACCAAAAATTTTGAAAAAACCCTGGAAAATTCTACTGCTAGGATTAATCTTTGTTTGATTCTACTGAGCCTTAAGAGGTTAGCGTTGGCAGAGCCGAGTGGCAGCTATCTTTTTGAGAAATGGTATAAGTCCCACAAATTATAGTTTAAATAGGGTTTGCTGAAAAAGCATTTTAAGGAGCACAGGATTAGGTAGGGACGTAACGCTTAGCGACATGAAGCGTATTTTTGTTATGCAACGTCCCTACAAAGGAACAGGGAAGGTATAGATGAGGTAGTTGGGTATACTGGTCCCTTGATTTTTCTACCATGGGAGCGTCCGAAATCCTAACTTTTTCAGCATTTTACAACTGAAAAGCTGGTACTTTTTGCTGACAAAATAAGACTAAAGCCAATATAAGTCAATGCTTTTATAATTAATCAGCAAACCCTAAATATGTAAAAAATCTATCAAACACACATCATATCTAGCAGCACTGCGTAAGTCCTGATCATATAAATAATGCCACTATTTATAATTAGTGGCATTACAAAACTGTTATATAGTTTTTCCTAACAATTACCACAGCCCTCTTATAGGTGGTTGTGGTGTAGGCCGTGTAATAGAAGGCCGTGGTTGAAGTTGTGGGAACTCTAATGATGAAGGACCCTTGAAGTTATATTGTGGTAACTTCACTTCTACTCTTTCGTAATTATAATCTGGGATCACTTTAAAGAAATCAATATAACCACAAAAGTTTTTTGAGTCATTATCCTTTTTACCAACAACTGCATAAACCCGCATTCCAGGTACTAGGCCTGCTATTTCCATGTTATGCCTAGGGGAAAAATATAGAGTTCGTAGTTGACCACGTTCTTCTTCAGGAATTGTGATATAAGTTGGTTCACCATCATTATTTCCAATTCCAGGAATGCCTAATTCTTCTTGTTCATCTATAAGAATTGTGACTACATTACCCACAATACCCTTAACATAGCCCACAACCTTTATTTGGTTTCCTGCCTCAAGGGGAGCCTTTTTCTGTTGGGCAACTTTCTCATTTTCAGGAGCAGCGATCGTAGGATAAATTGCTCCGAATGTAATTAATACCGACAAGCAACTACTTGTTAAAATTGTATGTTTTGGAAGACGCATGATTACCTCACAAAATTGTATCCAGGCCATAAATCTATTTTTCTATCAAATCTCGCTCTTAAAGGGCAGAGTTTTAAAAGCTGGTCTAGCTGGACAGTGCTTAGTTGATTGGCTATTTTATCAAATCTTACCCTTAAGAGCAGGATTTGAATAAAAACCTCAGTCAAAATTTATCACCAATACCTGTTTTTAGCAAGTCATTTCAATTATCAATTATCAGTACCTCTGATTGAAGTCATAAACTTGAAATACTGAAGTTGATTTTTTTGATCAGTTTTACTCTTCACCCCTTGTGCATTTCATGTCCGATACGATGTTCAATTAAGGAATTGTTGACATTTAAGCTAATTGAACCAGGTATTTAGTCAGAATACCAAAACAAAGATTCTTAGATCAAAAATATTAGTAATTACTGATTAGCTGTTTCTCCTGCCTTAACTTTTTTGTCTTTCAATATATATTCTTTTTCAATATTAATAGCTTCTATCCCCTCATTTGCCATCAAATTAAACATTGACCCTAATTGTACCCAAATTAATAAAGCAGTTGGAAGCACTACTATTGCACCCATAATAATAGATAACCATTCAATAATATTAAATACAGAAAGACTAGCTGCCACACAGAAAAATACAAATAAGGTCGTCCCTAAATAAGCAGCTATGATATTAGGTGTTTGATAATCTATTTTTATTTTAGAGTTTTTGCTTCGAGACCAGAGAGTTAATTTATACTCCAACATATCTTTAAAAATAACTCCTAAGAGAATACCAAACAATAATGTCAACTGAATTACTGTATAAACAGGAAAATTCAAAAAAGTGTTACTATACATTTTTGTTGATCCACAAATATTAACTATTGTAAATTATATCATATTTTTTAAGTCTATGGGATGATGCTATGCTAGTCCTAAATGATTTTGAAAATAACAGGACTTACGTCAAGGTACTATATATAGAGCCTTGGTGTGTTACCCTAGGGCAATTCAAGTCGTGAAACGTTCGCTCCGCTTGGCGTCAGCAAAACACACCCTACCAATAGTGTTCATAGGTAAGTCCTAGTAAAATCACTAGCCTTTTGAAAAAGGCCTCCAACTTCTGTTCCTTCTGCCTTCTGTCTTCTGCCTTCTGCCTGAAAACAGGCCATTTATCTCACGAATCAGATTGCTATAGACCTACCTACTTAATTTTGAGGTCACTCTTGTCAGTCTCACTAATCAGAAAATTGAGCAATTTCTTGACGGAATTCTTGCCATGCAGCTACAGCATCAAGATTAGAAGTAACTCCTTTTTTTAACAAAATCACACCATCTTCAAAATTAGTAATTCCATATTCACCAGAATTATAAAGTTCTTCAATTTGAGGTACAATTGTTGCTAGTCGTTGGCGATCGCTTTTAAAAGCTACCTGATACCTATTCAACCGCCATAGATCAACAATAATATATTGTACCTTTTCAACCTGTCTAGCATCATTGCGAAATTGGATTCTGGGAAACCGCAAAATTGCTCTACGACTTGATAAGTGTGGAATAATATAAGTTGTTGCTGCGACACTAGCACCATCAGGAATTTTCCCTAACAATGGTTGCATTTGACTAATGTGCTGCCATTGTTGGTGTGCAGATACATAAACTAAGGGTTTGATTGAATCTGGTACTAAAAAATAAAAAGTGCGATTAGGGTTAGATGTCAATGTAAAAAATAGTGATAAGCAGATACAAACTACCCAGAAACGCTGAAATTTTGGAGATGGTACTGGTGAGTTTTCAATTTTTGATTCTCTCTTTGCCCACCATAAAATTGCACCGTAAAATAATCCAGGTACTACTGTCATCGCGTAGCGAATTGTGATTGACAGTACAGATAAACCCTGAGCAGAAAATAATTTTAATAAAGGAAATCCTGCTACTATCCAAGAGGCAGGGGCAACAGCAGGCACAAATGCTAAAGGCAACCATTGCCCTAATAAATATTTGAGAGTACCAAAAAATGGAGTAAAAATTTCCCTGATTAAGCGCCAAGGGTTGCTAATCATACCCCAAAGAATTTCTAGAGTAGAAGCTTCGTCTCCTTCTGCGTATTGACCAAATCTTTCCATCATAAACCTGTGGGAAATGTCTTCAGAAAACACTGGCATAATTAGATTGGTCAAAGCTACCATATAGGCAAAACTGAAAGTACAGATAGCTAAACCTATTTTGGGATAGCGTTTACTTAAAATTAGGTAGAATCCAACCCCAAATAATACTACTCCTGCATCTTCTCTAACAGCTAAAATTAATACTGCTAAAATCCAAAATAGAGGCCACCAGCGCTTTTCCATTGCTAGTAGTAAGCTAAATACAAACAAAGGTATTTGACAGATATCATGGAAATTTGCTAGAGTAGGGCCAATTACTGCGTTAGCTCCATAGAAACTAATACTAATCATGGCTGATAACCGTGGTTCGAGATACTGTCTAGCTAGGACATATAAAACTAAACCCGCAAGAGTGACTAATGTTACCTGTAAGATTATTAAAATAATAGGAGATGGGAATAAGGCATATATTGGTAACCACAGTAAAAGAGCAGGGGTAAAATGTTGGCCTAAGCGGTGATAGTATACTTCTGAGACTTGGCCTTGGTGAACTACATTTGTGGAAAGAGCCGAAGACAGAGAACTTTGAAAAAAACGACCGTGAATACTATTCCAAAAGACTTGGTTAAATATACCTTGATCATAAGAGGCGTAAAAACTATAATAGCGGTGCAGGTTAAACAATAGACAAACTACAAAAAAAGCGATCGCCGCCACAAATAGCATCTTAATAAACTGATTCTTTGGCCTGCTAACCAACATTACCCACATAAACTTAAAATTTGCTGTATACAACTTATCAGAAATTTAGATCTTCAACTTGAGTGATCATAATCATTGATCAAGCTTTAATCAATATCATCAAATATAAATTATGTCAAGTACTTTTAGAAAAATATCGATGTGGGAAGAGGACCATAAGGGTTTGAGAACCTTTTCTGAAGAGGACTATTAGATAATCTCGACACAGTAAAGAAATTAAATTTACACCATTTGATGTCACAATATAAAATAAAGATTAAAGTATTTCAGAAACAAACTTTCTGTTAATGGCCAATAAATTTAAAACTAATTTGTGAATGGTTAAGTGGTAAACCCCGCCCTACTTACCAAGTTAGGCCCAATATCTAGGTAGGCGGGAATATTTATAGAAAGTTATAGATGCTTAATTATTCTCTTCCTGTTCGTCAACAAGATACTAATAGTCCATCTCACTTGCCTAGAGATTTTGTACAAGTGTCTTTAGAAAAATCTAATAACGAAGGATTCTTACAACTTTTATTGTTTATTAATAAACGTCCTGGTTCTCAAGAAGAAATTCAAGCTATTCGTAAGTCCCTAAGCAATTTAAAAACAGATTATCCATTTGAATTTAATATTATTGATGTAGGAGAACAACCCTACATGGCAGAACATTTCAAGTTGATTGCCACTCCTGCTCTACTAAAAACTCATCCTGAACCAAAACAAACCCTCACTGGCACAAATTTAGTAGCAAAATTGGAATATTGGTGGCCTCGCTGGCAACACTCCTTAGTAGAATATTCCCAGAGTTATAACTCTCTACCCCAATCACAAAAAGTTATTAGTGAAAAATTATCTTCTAGTTCAATTAATTGTACTGCTGAATTAATGCAAATGTCAGATGAAATTTTTCGCCTGAAGCAGGAAAAAGAACAATTGCAAGCTCAATTAAAATTTAAAGACCGCATCATTGCTATGTTAGCTCACGACTTACGGAACCCTCTGACAGCAATTTCATTAGCTCTAGAAACTCTAGAATCAACTCAAAAGAGGGCGAAGAATGAGTTGACAAAAAGTTCTCCAACTTTTCCACAACAGTTGATTAGGCAGGCGCGTTACCAAGTGCGCCTGATAGACAGAATGATTACAGATATTCTAGAAAGACCTATAGGGAAAAGTACCAAGTTGCAAATTCAACCTGATAAATTAGATTTGGGAGCATTATGTTTAGAGGTGAAACTTCAGTTTCGAGACAGACTGAAGTCAAAAGATTTGCAGGCAAGAACAGATATCCCTAGTGATTTACCATTAGTTTATGCTGATGGAGAAAGAATACGTCAGGTAATAGTTAATTTGCTTGATAATGCGATTAAGTATACTCCCAAAGAAGGCGAGATTCAAATTATCGTCCTAGACCGCACAACTCAAAAGGTGCAAGTGACGGTTTGTGATAGTGGGCCTGGTATTCCTAAAGAAAATCGTGATCGGATTTTTGAAGATTCTTTCCGACTAAAACGGGATGAGTCAACGGAAGGTTATGGTATTGGTTTGGCTTTGTGTCGCCGAATTATTTTATCTCACTATGGTAAAATTTGGGTAGATTCTAGTCCTAGTAATGGTAGTTGTTTTCATTTTACTTTACCTATTTATAGATAATTTATGGTAGTTAGCTTTTAGCTATTAGCTATCAGCTTTTTTTCTGATTTTAGGCTTTGTTGAGGTTGATGTATTGTTTGATTTTTTGAGTTTGGTGCTAGAAAATGGCTACGCTCTTTCTTGAGTTAAATAGGATTTACACATAAACCAGGTTCCAGTTAGGAAATAGCCAAAAATAATAATCATGGTAATAAATCAGGTTTCTTGTTTGGGTGTGTAAGTCCTGTTGAAGATAGAAATTAGCGATCGCTAACTCTTATAACATTTCTCAAAAACTTCTCAACCCAGATCTTGAGTAGGATACCCACACTAGCCCCGACCATGGACTGGAACTAACCCCTAACCCTTCCCATGAGGGCAGGGCTGTTTCATTTGATGTTATTATATCAAAAAAATAGTTGAGCTTTGTATTAAAATTTTTACCGAAAAATTGGGTTTAAACCCTCGCCCATAAGCGGGCGACTTTTTAGTTGATTTTTTTCCACAGGTTATGTCCTTGTTGCTTTTTAGTTCAAAAGTCATTCTATGAAAGCAAGATTTAAGTACCGTATATATCCAACATTGGGCAAAAATAGCAATTAGCAAGGCTCGGAAGGTTGTGTCCGCGTTGTCTGGAATGATAGTCTAGCTTGCTCTCAGGAAAAGTACAAACCTTGAAACAAAAAACCGACTAATTCTGAACTACAAAAACAGTTTATTACTCTCGCTAAAAAGACTCAGGATAGAGTTTGGCGCTCAGTTGTTTCTGCGGTTGCCACTACAGCAATCTTTAAACGATGTTTTACCCAGGCTGATCAAAACTTTTTTAAATCAACTCAAGGCAACAGAAAAGGTAAGCCTATAAGACCTCCTAAATTTAAGAGGAGAATGTCTAAGCCAACAGCTAGATTTACAAAGGGTGGATTTAAAGTTGGTCAACATAAAGTTTACGTAAGCTAAAATAGGAAAGCTGAAAATTGTGTGGTCAAGGGAACTACCCCCTATTCCATCATCAGTAACAGTAATCAAAGATTCCGCTTATCGATACTTTCTAAGTTTTGTAGTAGAAGTTTTGCCCGAAGTATTGCCTAAAACTGATAATTCAGTAGGTATAGATTTAGGAATTAAAACTGCGGTAAAAAGATTGATGCACCAAAACTATTAAGGAAACGAATGCTCGAAGTACCGAAAACTAAGTAAGTCATTATCTAAAAAAACTAAGGGTTCTAAACAATATGAAAAAGCTAGACTGAAAATAGCTAAATTTCTTGCCTTACTGAAAGACATAAGGATAGATTTTCTATACAAATTATCTACTGAAATGTCTGTGAAAACCAAACAATTGTTTTAGAGGTTTGAGTTGTTTCTGGGATGGTTAAGAACCGGAAATTATCAAGAGCCATTCCGAAACACAGCTGGAGAACATTCAGGACGTTTCTAGAAGGAAAAGCGGAAAAATATGGTCGTGATTTCAGAGTGATAAGCCGTTGGGAACCCACATCTCAAATTTGCTCTTGTTGTGGATTTCTTGGTGGAAAATTAGATTTATCAATTCGTGAGTGGGAATGTTTTAATTGTGGTGCTAAACATGATAGAGACGAAAATGCAGCAAGAA
>JAKQYF010000153.1 GCA_023356535.1 Trichodesmium sp. MAG_R03
ATGCCGATATCAATGGCAGTCTTCAAATTTAAGACAAGAAATTCCCAGAGGCATTTACTGCCGAGGGAATAGTGAGCTGTGCGTTAGAGCCTGTATTGGTTAATCCAATTATCTTGATCAAAGCTGTTACGATTTTCTACAGTTTTTTTCCTACGGTATAAAGACATGAAATTTGGGTATTATTTGAGTATAGTAGTCTTATTAGAATAACTGAAAGTACCGGAAATAATATCAGAAAAACATTAAATTTTCAATCAAGTTTAGTGATAAATAGGTAAATTAATCCGATACACAATCCTAATTAATATAACCACATTTGAGAAAAAAATGGTCGCACAAATATCCGATAGTAACTATGAAGCCAAAACCCAAGAAATAGCTAAACAACTCTTAAGAGCAACTCAGGAAAAAAATAATTCTTTCTTAGGTCAATTGCAAAATCAAATGCGGTGGGATGATAAACTCCTTGATTGGACAATGGCAAATCCTGGTTTGCGAGTACAACTATTTCGTTTTATTGACTGTTTACCAGCATTACGGAGCAAACCAGAAATAGCTGCTCACCTCCAAGAATATCTAACTACTGAAGAAGTCGAACTCCCAGAAGCTCTGAAAAGACTTCTCAATTTTGCCAACCCAGACTCCATTCCCGGTCAGCTAGCAGCTACTACCGTTGCACCCGCAGTCGAAACCCTCGCCCATAAATATATTGCTGGGGAAAATGTCCAACAAATTATCAAAGCCCTAGAAAAACTACGGAAAAATAAAATGTGCTTTACTGTAGACATACTTGGAGAAGCAGTTATCACTGAAACTGAAGCACAGTTGTATTTAGACCGTTATCTTGAACTGATGACTCAACTTGATCAAGCTGCTAAGAAGTGGTCATCAATTCCCCAAATAGATGAGGCAGAAGGCGAACAACTACCACGAGTACAAGTATCCGTAAAACTTACAGCATTTTATTCCCAGTTTGACCCCCTTGATATCAAAGGTAGTCAGCAAAAAGTGAGCGATCATATTCGCACTCTACTCAGACGCGCTCAAGAACTGGGTGTAGCAGTTCACTTCGATATGGAACAATACATCTACAAAGACCTGACTTTTGCTATTCTCAAAGAGTTGTTGATGGAAGAAGAATTCCGCTACCGCAACGATATCGGCGTCACAATTCAAGCGTATTTGCGGGATAGTGAAAAAGATGTGCAAGGTATTATTGACTGGGCAAAAATTAGAGGTCGCCCCGTTACTGTTCGACTCGTCAAAGGAGCGTATTGGGATCAGGAAACCATCAAAGCTTTACAACACGACTGGCCACAACCAGTATTTAACGATAAATCTGAAACTGATGCCAACTTTGAAAAGCTGACTCAGATAATGCTAGAAAATCATCAATATATTTACTCAGCTATTGGTAGTCATAATGTTCGTTCTCAGGCTAGGGCGATCGCTATTGCTGAAACTCTAAAAGTTCCTCGGCGGTGCTTCGAGATGCAGGTTCTCTATGGCATGGGCGACCAAATAGCTAAAACATTAGTAGACAAAGGTTATCGTGTCCGTGTTTATTCTCCCTACGGCGAGCTATTGCCAGGAATGGCATATTTAATTCGTCGCCTATTGGAAAATACTGCCAACAGTTCATTCCTCAAACAAAGTTTAGAAAACCGACCTTTAGAAGAATTATTAGCAGCACCTACTAGCAATGGCAAAACTACAATTCATGATATCTTGAAACCAGTTTTCCCCAATGTTGCGGATAGCGACTACGCTAACACCCAACAACGGCAAAAAGCTCTAGATGCTCTTGGTCAAGTGCGACTACAGTTAGGAAAAACTTATTGGCCAATTATCAATGGTGAATATAGAAACACTGCACAAATAGTTAACTCTATCAACCCATCAAACCCCAAAGAAATTGTTGGTAAAATTGGTTTAATATCAGTAGAACAAGCAGAGCAGGCAATTCAAGCAGCAAAAGCAGCATTTTCCGGTTGGAAAAAAACACCAGTTCGAGAACGGACAGGGATATTGCGCAAAGCTGCCGACTTAATGCAAAAACGTCGCCATGAGCTGGTAGCATGGATGGTTTTAGAAGTTGGCAAACCCCTGAACCAAGGGAATACAGAAGTTTCTGAAGCTATAGATTTTTGTTGTTATTATGCTGATGAAATGGAAAGGTTAGAGCAGGGTTATAAATATGATGTTGCTGGAGAAACTGACCGTTATTCTTATCAACCTCGTGGTATTTCTTTGGTGATTTCTCCTTGGAATTTTCCTCTAGCTATTCCTACAGGAATGACAGTTTCATCTCTAGTAACTGGTAACTGTACGTTGTTAAAACCAGCAGAAGTATCATCAGTTATTGCTTCCAAGATTGCTGAAATTTTGCTAGAAGCTGGTTTCCCTCAAGGGGTATTTCAATTAGTTCCAGGCAAGGGCTCCACAGTTGGTGATTTTATGGTGAAACACCCAGATGTTAATAGTATTACTTTTACTGGTTCTCAGGAAGTAGGTTGTCATATTTATGCTCAAGCTGCAATTTTGCGGCCAGGGCAAAAACACCTGAAGCGAGTTATTGCTGAAATGGGTGGTAAAAATGCGATTATTGTAGATGAAAGTGCCGACCTTGACCAAGCAGTTGCTGGTGCTGTATATTCTGCTTTTGGATATAGTGGACAGAAATGTTCCGCTTGTTCGCGGGTTGTGGTATTAGCGCCAATTTATGATAGTTTTGTGAATCGTTTGGTGGAGGCTACGCGATCGCTTAACATAGGAGATGCTGAGAAACCTAGTACCCAAGTTGGTCCGGTAATTGATGACAAGGCACAAAAGCGGATTAAAGAATATATTGTTCAAGGTAAACAGGAAGCAGAGGTTGCTCTTGAGATGAGTGTGCCAGAGGATGGTTATTTTGTCGGTCCAGTCGTATTTAAGGATGTGTCACCGAGTGCGACTATTGGCCAAGAAGAAATATTTGGTCCAGTGTTAGCAGTGCTCAAAGCACAGAATTTTACTGAAGCTTTAGAAATTGCTAACGGAACGAATTTTGCTTTGACTGGTGGGCTATATTCTCGTACTCCTTCTCACATTGAACGAGCAAAAGCAGAATTTGAAGTGGGAAATTTATATATTAATCGTGGAATTACCGGAGCAATTGTTTCCCGACAACCATTTGGTGGGTTTAAGTTGTCTGGGGTCGGTTCAAAAGCAGGAGGACCGGATTATTTACTGCAATTTTTGGAACCGCGCACGATAACTGAGAATATACAACGGCAAGGCTTTGCACCTATAGAGGGTGTGGATAGCTAAAATTAGATTGAATTGTAGGGAGGTTGCATGCAACTTCCCTGCTCAGTGATGCCAAGGACGAGAGTCGGAACAAAAATAACAGGACTTACACAGTACCGCTATATATAGTATCAGGACTTACGCAAAGGTATTATATATAGAGCCTACTAGTTATCAGGCGTACCAAAAACCTGTGTCCAATAATGATTGTAGTTAATATTACCAGTATCCTCCTTCAAGAAATAATAACCAACGCCAATTTCTTGCAAATCGGGATTGAGAATGTTAGCACGATGTCCGGTGCTATTCATCCAACTTTGCACTACTGCTTCTGGTGTCTGATATCCTGCCGCAATATTTTCTGCCCATCTTGAAAAGTCATATCCTGTAGCTTCAATACGATCACCTGCCGAGGAACCATCTAATCCGGCATGTTGAAAAAAGTCTTGCACTGCCATATTCTCCGTGTGAGTTTGCGCTGCCTGAGTTAACAGTGGGTCTGCTGTCAAAGGAGATAAATTCAACTGACTACGCTCTTGGTTGGTAAGCTCCACGACTTTATCAAGAAAATTACCAGTAACTGTAGGATTATCTGTTGGGTTGAAGATTTCCAAACTATTATCAGGCGTACCAAAAACCTGTGTCCAATAATGATTGTAGTTAATATTACCAGTATCCTCCTTCAAGAAATAATAACCAACACCAATTTCTTGCAAATCGGGATTGAGAATGTTAGCACGATGTCCGGTGCTATTCATCCAACTTTGCACTACTGCTTCTGGTGTCTGATATCCTGCCGCAATATTTTCTGCCCATCTTGAAAAGTCATATCCTGTAGCTTCAATACGATCACCTGCCGAGGAACCATCTAATCCGGCATGTTGAAAAAAGTCTTGCACTGCCATATTCTCCGTGTGAGTTTGCGCTGCCTGAGTTAACAGTGGGTCTGCTGTCAAAGGAGATAAATTCAACTGACTACGCTCTTGGTTGGTAAGCTCCACGACTTTATCAAGAAAATTACCGGTAACTGTAGGATTATCTGTTGCTTCTCTAATTTCCAAACTGAGATTATAATCAGCATTTTTGATTCTCTTGTTTCTTGGTTGCACCCGCAAATAATAAGTAGTATCAGGCTCAAGAGTAGCACTGATTTTTTCATCCTTCTTACTGCCATTTGTAGACTTGTCAATGACTTTGCCTTTTTCGGGTAGCAAATACAAATCTGCATTAGCCGTCAAACCTGTCAGTTTAATCTCTACTTCCCTCTGTTCTTCTACTGTGAGTTTGTAAAAGTCTTTGCCATCGCTCTTACCTACAGATTCGTCGAGCTGAAATTTATCACTCAAAGACCCAATGTCAAAAGCCTTTTCTTTGCTGTTTCCGGGGTCAGCAAATTCTCTAATTTCCAAACTGAGATTATAATCAGCATTTTTGATTCTCTTGTTTCTTGGTTGCACCCGCAAATAATAAGTAGTATCAGGCTCAAGAGTAGCACTGATTTTTTCATCATTCTTACTGCCATTTGTAGACTTGTCAATGACTTTGCCTTTTTCGGGTAGCAAATACAAATCTGCATTAGCCGTCAAACCTGTCAGTTTAATCTCTACTTCCCTCTGTTCTTCTACTGTGAGTTTGTAAAAGTCTTTGCCATCGCTCTTACCTACAGATTCGTCGAACAGATTCGTCGAGCTGAAATTTATCACTCAAAGACCCAATGTCAAAAGCCTTTTCTTTGCTGTTTCCCGGATCGGAATTTTTGCCATTGCCTAATTTTATGCCACCTAGAATTTGATCGCTATTTTTTTGAACTAACATGGTAATAACCTCAGTAAATGTTTGTTCTGATACAAGTCTTGCTTGAGAGTTTAGTTTAGGTTGTTAGCTCCAGGAAAATTATTATCTTTTGTTATTAAAGAACAAAGCTTTTCTAGATCATTTTGCCAGGAGCAAAGCATAACTAAATCTTTTGAGCATATCTAAAATTATAACTCAAGTTTATCCAAAATGCCTACTAAATAAGCTCAGGACTTACCCAATGACATTAATTATAGTGGCATTATCTGAAAAATAACAAATTTTTACACTATCAGGACTTACGCAAAGGCACTATATATAGAGCCTTGGTGCGTGACGAAGTGCGCTTTTCATGCCGCGAAGCGTTAGGGCAGCTTTGCGTCAGCAAAACACACCCTACCAAAGCGCGTTCATGCGTAAGTCCTAACTATATATAGTAGCACTGTGTCAATCCTGTAAACTATTAATATTTGTATATAATTGTGACACCGAATCACAATTATATACTCACCATTCATCCAGACACGCTGATCAAAGATTATAGTGCTAGCCTTCTGGTAATTGTAGGTAAAAATTTCCAGTTTCTATTCCATTAAATCAACTAGAGAATGATGTTTAACACTTTTCAACAAAGCATCAACATGTTCCTCTCTAGTATTAAAAGCAGTAACGAGTCTAATTATCGGCAAAGTTTCCTCTTGCCAAACATAAAAATGAAAACCATCACCTCTCAAACTATTAACCACAGACTTAGGAATTTCTACAAAAATTTCATTCGCTTCCACAGGATGACACAACCTCACGAACGGTAACTCTACCAAACCTTGGGCTAACTTAGTTGCCATTTGGTTAGCATGGGTAGCATTTTTCAACCATAAATCATCAGTAATATAAGCTTCCAACTGAGTAGACAAATATCGCATTTTTGAGAATAAATGACCACTACGTTTGCGACGATAAGCAAATGTTTTTGCCAAATCTTGATTAAAAAAGATTACCGCTTCTGCTGCCATCGCTCCATTTTTAGTTGCACCCAAACACAGTACATCTACCCCCGCTCGCCAAGTGATATCTGCCGGCGCACAGTCTAAGCTCACAACGGCATTAGCAAAGCGCGCCCCATCTACATGCAAATATAGATTATGACCATGAGTAATTTTAGCAATCTCACCTATCTCTTCAGGCAAATATACTGTTCCTGCTTCCGTTGCCTGGGTAATACTAACTGCCGCAGGTTGAACATGATGTACTACACCGGCACCTGCCTTTTCGAGTGCTTTGCTTAACTCAGAAGGATGAATTTGAGCATCTGTACCATTTAATGTTACCAGCTTCGCACCACCTGTATAAAATTCTGGGGCACCACATTCATCCACATTAATATGAGATTGAGCATGACAATAAATAGCTCCATAACCAGGAGCGATCACGGATAAAGCTAGAGCATTAGCAGCAGAACCCGTAGCAACAGGGAAAACCGTCACAGGAACTTCAAAAATTGATGAAAATTTAGACTCTAACGTTTGAGTGTATTTATCTGCACCATAAGGCATCATTGCTCTTTCATTAGCAGCTATCAGAGCAGCAATAATTTCTGGGCATATCTCAGTTACATTATCACTACAAAAATTCATAGTACTTATATTTTTAATTCTATCCACAACACTATACCAGTATGGAGTATTTCCAGTCTATTTACATTTTCTAGTAGGACAGTTTTGCTACCGAACACTAAGTCCAAATATTTTTGCCTCTTCCCTATTCCTCATCTCCCTTATTCTTCTACTCACTAAAACCATGAATATATAACTTCATCAAACAGATAGGACTTATATCATGTCCGGATAATTAGTGAGAAAAAAACTTCCTCCTTTTCCCTCCTGACTCCTGTAGGGGTGAACGGCCCTTCACCCCTACTTCTCCCTAATTTATTTATACCTATTCAACCGGACATGATATTACCCATAAATGCTATTGGTAGGGTGTGTTTTGCTGACGCAAAGCGGAGCGAAGGCTTCGCGACTTGAATTGCGCATTTCGTAACAGACCAAGGACTTATATATAGTACCTTGGCGTAAGTCCTGACTAAGATCAGTTTCAGAATGTCTGTACTAATATTTGGTGGTTGTTAACTTTTAACTTGGTCTTGATTGATTTTATTGGAAATGATAAGTTATCTCCTATAGTAAATTAGATATAATACTCATTTCATAAACTTAAACAACATTTGTAAAAGTAATCTATTTTCGTTGTTATGAGGTACACCCACCCAGGCAAGATGCCCACACTACATAATTTTCACCATTTACATTGTATATCATTTGCCCGAAATCTGCTGTATGTTTAACTTTTGAACTTCTATAGTTAGCCCTTTCTACTCATAGGAATTGAACATTGAGTCCTATTAAAATTAGACTCCTCACGATCAGAAGGAGTTGCTAACACCTCCAAACGTCCATTCATCATTCCTAATAAAGTTTGATTCATTAACAACCTCATACCAGGAGAAAGCTGAAAATCAGCACTCATATTTTTTTCACTATTCTCCTCAAAATTATGTTTGAGTAAATCCCAAGACTCACTCCACGCACTAACCGAACGTTGATCGTCAATCCAAATATGAACATAACCAGATTTCCATGCAGGATGAACAGAAACATTCACATTACCTTCATCCATTTCGATAATCGCAGTATCAATCAAACTTACTAAAACCTGCTTTAGACGAGATTTATCCGCTAAAACATAAATATCTGCTTCAGGAGGTGAGATTTGTAAACGAATACCACGATTAGCAGCTTGCATATAAGTTAAATTTTCTAATGCCTCAAACACTTGACTTAGCTGCAGCGACTCTATCTTTACCTTCTCAGTGCCATGTTCCATTTTTGCTACATCAATAATCTGATCCAATAAACTTAAAGTTTTTAAAGCACAACTATGAGCTTGGCTCACAAACTTTCGTTCCTCCTCTGGATCATCAGCTAAATCAGAAATAACTAACTGTAGTCCACTAATCATACTATTCATCGGCGATCGCAACTCATGAGCAGTTCGAGCCAAAAAACCAGCCTTAAACTTACTCATTTCAGAAGCCATTTGATATGCTAGTTGAGTATGTTTCAGTTTTTCTAAAATCTTCTCTAACTCCTGAGAACTATATTCTTCATGAGATTGCACCAGAAAAGAGGTTGATACATTCTGACTTTTTTGCCTAAACCATAGCCTACTAGCTATTAACCCAAATCCAAATCCTAATCCCAAAAAGATAAAATCGTTCCAAGCCATTCCACTAAAAATACTAAATTTTTTAAGGGTACCTTAAAATTTTAACTTTACTGCTCCCTGCCGCAAGATTTCCCAACCAGTAATTCTATTCCACTTAGCAACAGTTGAAGGGACTCCAGAAGCTAACATCATCTCCTCACTTTGGGACAATGAAAGAACTAACACATCTGGAAATTGAGCATTAATTTCAGACATCCGCTCCAAGGAAGGCTGGCCTGATAAATTAGCACTCGTAGTAGCTAAGGGCCCTATTTTAGCCATTATCTCTCTAGCAATCTCACAATTAGGAACTCTGATTCCGATGGTAGTTCCATCAACAGGATTCATTACTCTAGGCACCATTACTGAAGCAGGCAGCACCAAAGTTAAAGGACCAGGCCAATACTCTTTAGCCACTTCTTGCCATAACTGTAATTCTTTATCACTTCCACAAACATAAGGCCACAAAGATTCAGCGGTGGCCCCCATTAAAATCAATGATTTGTCTGGGCTACGACCTTTCGCTTGAAAAATTAAATCTCCTTTGTCAGGTCGAGCTGCCAGTGCTGGTAAAGTATCAGTAGGAAAGCTAACAAC
Organism: Trichodesmium sp. MAG_R03; assembly: GCA_023356535.1. Taxonomy (GTDB): domain Bacteria; phylum Cyanobacteriota; class Cyanobacteriia; order Cyanobacteriales; family Microcoleaceae; genus Trichodesmium. The sequence goes on from JAKQYF010000153.1 coordinate 8,947, forward strand.
TATACCAGAAATTGCTCCCTCAATTAGAGTTTCAATACAGACTAAACTCATTCTTCAATTTTATTTTTTGTTTTTTAATTTTAAAAAATATTACTAGTTTTAGCATCTCTGACACAAAAAAACTTGGGTGCTGAATAAAATAATTTTTGAGCTTCAAATTAAATCATCCCAAGCATTTACCCTCATTAAAAGTAAAAATAAAGCAAATGGAGAAACAGAAATAAAAGGAAAGGGAACTATTCTGGAGTATCCATTTTCAGCAGACACAAATATCGAAGATCCAATACTATTTTACTACTTTAAATAAGCCATAGCAAAGCGATCAACCCCCTCCAAATCCGGAAAAATCTCCACCTGACAATAAGACCCATGACCATACAACATTTTAGCCACCTCCTCACCTTGCCCAGCCATCATTTCCACCAACCAAATACCACCAGAAACCATGTATAGTGGAGCCGTTTCAATTAAAAATCTAATACAATCTAGACCATCAACACCACCATCAAGGGCCAAGCGAGGCTCATGGTCTCTGACCTCTGGTTGCAAAGTAGAAATTATACTACTAGGAATATAAGGAGGATTAGCAACCATTCCACTAATCTGACCCCGCAGATGTTCTAGCGGTTGCCACCAAGAACCTTCATAGAAATTAATTCTATGAGCCAAACCTAACTTAACAGCATTTTGTCTAGCAATAGCCAAAGCTAGTGGACTATAATCAACAGCATAAATAGAAGCTTCTGTCAATACATCTGCTAAACCACAAGCGATCACCCCACTACCAGTTCCCAGATCCACCCAAATTCCCTGCCCAAGGTCAGAAATAGAATTAGTAGTAACTACAACCATATCAATTAAACACTCCGTTTCCGGCCTTGGTATTAAAACTCCAGAATCAACCTTCAAAGAAAAATTCCGCCAATAAGCAACCCCAGTTAAATATTGAAGCGGAACTCTATCTTCCAAACGTCGGTGCCAAAGAATATCCAACTCAACTAAAGAGAGCCCCATTGAAATATTAGGCCAATCTTTAAAAGATTCCAAACGCAGGGTTAATCTGTCCAGATCAGCAAACTCCTTTAAGAATAAATCAACTTCAGCAACAGATATACCGGCCATTAAAGCATAAGCCTTAGTTTGACAATACCATCGCCAAAGCTCTAAACCTGAAACGAGCCACCTAGAAGGAAAATTCATCTATCAATTATTCAGAATCTTAAATTATTGATTACCAGAATTGCTAGATCCTTTTAACTGTTGTACAAACTCCAAAGACTCCCGTGGAGGAATAAAAATAATTTTTTCCAAGAAAGGATCGTCATCATTCTTTAAAGCATTAATCACACCCTCAAGATTTACAACCTCAATCTCCACAGAAGAAAAAACATCAGGTTGTTGAGTTTGAGCCCGATCCAACATTCGTTGCAAATCTTCCTTGTTAAAAAACATAGGAATAACTTGCTGTTCCCCCCGTTGAATTGTCAAATATCCGTTATCAGGTCCCCCTTTAGCCATAAACAAAGGTACCCCACTAAATTTGTTAACATCCTGACCATTCTGCTCAAGTAAAGCCTTAGCAGATTCAACCTGTCTTTTGATTGGAACATAAGCAAATTCTAGTTTCTGACCATTCTGTTGTATAGATTGGCTCTTTTCATAAACTTCACCTAAAGAAACAGGGACAACCTTAACCGTAGAAGCCAAATTAGGATTTTCTCCTTTTAATTTGTTCACAAAAGCATCTGCATCACTCTTACTAATAAAAACTCCCGCCACAGAAGAATTAACTTCATTACCTTCTCTTGTAATGGAAGCTACGAGAGGAGAGCCATTTTTATCGGTAATTGTAAATACAGGTATAGGAGTTAACTTCTGTAACACTTCTTGCTCAGGCAGTGCTAATGCAGACATATCTTTTGGAGAAAGTCCAATCAAACTACTAACTACTACTCCTAACACTGTACTTAAGGGAATCAATGATTTCATAAATTCTCCAGTCTTTATTTAAATATAAACATCAAAAAAAGTATTAACATTAAGCAAAGATCAAACAAAATTAAAGCCAAAAAATAAGTTTATTCTTAAATATGCCACTAAGCAACATAATAGAAATAATTAAGGGATAATAACAAAATAAAGCCGGAGAAAATTAATTACGCTCAAGAGATTTCCCAGGCACAAACTACAAATTTCTTGTATTATTTAATTTACCTTGCTAACTTATGAATCTTCATTATAAGAATTAAAATATTTTTATAACTGTTAATTTATTAATCTCAATAAAATTCTTGCTTCTCTTGAAATTTAAACCATGAAATTCATAAATTATTTAACTTAAAGTAGAGTTATCATTAATAATAAAATCATTTAATTTTATTATTAATTAACTAAGTAAATAATGATGATCTTAGAGGGTGTTTCAAAAGGGGTAGGGGTGAAGTTAATTATACTTAACCCCGAACTATGAGACGAATCATTGCGATGTAAATCATGGTCTCGGAGTTTTGAGGCCAATACTCAGCCATTAAGACATAAGCGTCTATACCAATTCCACCCTTCCTAAGTGGGCTCAACTATCCAACGCTTTTTGAGGAGAATGAAACCCTTAATCATACTTTACCCCCTGTGAACTTTTTTACTCCCTCTCATACTTTTCAAACAACCTCTTACATGAGTATAACACAAATCTTTTATTTACTGATTTTTGGCCTTAGATAACTCTGCTTAACTTAGTTTGGAGAAACCTTATACCAATTATCAAAAGTCATGCTATAATTGAAAGCTTGCAAAAATAACTTTCCTTGATAACCGAAGTTACCATTCTAAATATTATTTGCTCCAACAAATAATATTTAGAAATATAAAATCTAAGTATAGCAAAATTTATGGTAATTGGTATGATAGGTTTGGGTATTATAGGTTTGAAATTTGAGGTTTAATTGAATCAGGATTTAACCCCAATAAATTTTAGACACTACTTCTGAAGCTTTTAGCTTTCAAGACTATTTGAATTTCCATTGGCCACCAATAGGATTAGTAAAAATAAAAAATCTACTACCTACATTTTTAATGGGAATTTGAGAGGAAGTATAGCCTAAGGTAGTACACAGATTTATATAATATCGGGATGACAGGATTTGAACCTGCGGCATCCTGCTCCCAAAGCAGGCGCGCTACCAAACTGCGCTACATCCCGGTTAAACTAAAACTATCCTAGCTTGATTTTAAAATTTGTGCAAGAAAATTGGAAATTTTTTCCAATCAATCAGTGATAGTCTTTAGAAAAACCTGAAGACCCTCAACCAATAAATCTTGGACAGGTCGCTGTGGGAGAAACAGGAACTTGAAATAGCTAGGCCTTGCTGATTAAATATAAAAGCATTGACGACAAATAAAGTTATTAGCCTTTTTTGTCGAAAAAACTACCTAGTTTTCGGTCCAACAAGGCTGAAAAAGTTAGTATTTGGGGCGCTTCCTAGGAAGAAAAATCAAGGGACAAATATATCCGACTACCTCGTCTAAATTCCCATTTATCCTGACTACTGAATACTGACTACTGACTATTACAAAGAGCAAAAAGACTTTTTCAGCCAACCCTAGTTAGGTAGTCTAATTCGCAAGCTGCCTCTTAAGAGTAGCAGCCGGAGTACATCAAGTTTCAGGTTATCAAAAAATGTATTATTTTATACAACCCTTTAAAAGAATAAAATCGAGAAAAATGCCCCTAATCAAAAAATATAAAATCTAGATTAACAACTATAATATAGCTTGATTAGCAATATCCAATCAAGTCAAAAACAGCTAATCTGGATACCAGAACATTCCTTTAATGCCCTCTGGGTCAGAGATAAAACCTAAATTTCGGTAAAAATCAACAACATTAGGGTCTGCAAATAAGGTAATGTTGCTGATATCTTCACGACGAAGTTTTTTAATGACATAATTCATCAATGCTTTTCCTAAACCTTTGCTTTGGAAGTCAGGATGAACAACTACATCCCAAAGAGTAGCATTAAAAGCATGGTCAGATGTCGCTCTAGCAAAACCAATCAGTCTTCGCTGACTACCTCGCATTTGCCACA
>JAKQYF010000154.1 GCA_023356535.1 Trichodesmium sp. MAG_R03
AGGGTGGGCTGTACCCAAAGTTACGCCTGTGAACTGGAAGGAGCCGACTCCCCAGGTTGAAGCAGGAAATAAACATCAAGACTGACATTACCAGGTTTTACCGGGTTTTGCCTGAATTGTGCAGGTATTTTACAGCAGGATATCAAAGAATAGTAATATCAGGAATTTCATCAGAAAAATCTTGGATCTTATCAAATTTTAATAGACCGCTAGTTGACCCCCAGATTTTTTCATGGGTATTGACATCATAACCTCTATCTCTGCTAATCCAAGTGTTTTGAGTAACTTCTACTTCGCTGACTAAATAAGTCATTGAACCATCCCGACGAGGAATTAAACACTTATTACCTGGTTCAACTTCTCCTACAAAGGTATCTCCTTGACGTTTGAAAATTATCGCACACCCTTTACGAAGTTCAATACTATCAGGAGTAATGGTTCCCAGAATTTCCAAGTCTTCTCCTGCCCCTGTATGCAAATCTGGATCTTTTAGGGCATAATTTTCGATCCTAACATTATCCCCTTGAGGAATAATTCGTTGTACATTTTGGTGGTGAGGATGCCAAGGATCATGATCATATATTTGTTCAGAATAAAAACCTATCCCACCAAAAAAATTGTAAGGTAAGGGACGAAAAAAGATACGAATGTGAGGATTAGTTCGGGGGATTTCCAAAGTGTATTTGATACTACTGTATTCACCAGCCAACCAACGGGCTAAAGTAATAGTTTGACTTATATTTTCTTGTGTTTTAAGATTTGAAGTTATCATCATCAAAAAAAGGTTTGTTTTATACTTTTGTTAATTACAAGTTTTTTAGTTTAAATACCTAAATTAATTAATGACGCATTTTTACTTTTGAGGCTACCATGCGAGTCAAAGCTGTTTTAGCTGTTTCACGAACATAAGGATCAACAGTTTCATCTTCGGCAATTTTAGATAATAGACTGGCTATTTTATCATAGTCTTCTATGGTTTTGGGATCATCTTCAGGACCTTTTAAGACATTTAAAGATACGATCGCCTGAATCACCGAAAGACGCAGTGCAATATTTTCTGTATCTAAAGCCGACAGTAGAATATCTAGAGCAGGTTTACCAATTATTCCCAGAGCACCAGTGGCCGCAACTTGAATTGCAGAATTAGGGTCATTGAGAGCTTTTTGCAATGCATCAATGGCCACTTTAGGGAAGGTCTCTCCAGGATAATCACGAGAAAAGAAACGAGCAATTTCCGAAAAAGCTTGGACGCAGGAAGCTCTAACTTGATTACTGTCATTGCTAGTCAATTGTTCAGCTAAAGCAGGCATTGCCGGTAGACCAATTACTGTTAAAGCTTGGGTAGCTCCAAAACGATAACTAGGATTCTCATCTGATAAAATCTCGATCAACTTGGGAATTGTTTCGCTGATCGGTTCTTCGACAATTTTGCTCATCGCTCTTTGTCGTAAAACAGGATTTTTATTTTTTAACTGTTGATATATATCTGTAGTTACCATAAATAGTTGATGAATTAACTAAGGTGAGATAAAATTTCTTGGCTAGAGCTTTGGGCCTTAGCTCGAATTACCCAATCTGAATCAGATGCATAAATCTCTCTACCACTATCATCCTCTAAACAGTCTAAGGCAAGTAAACAGGCATACTTAAATTTCCAAACTTTTGTGTTAAAGCAAGCATTTAAGCGAGGAATTGCTCGTTGATCACCGAGAAAGCCAAGAGAAATAGCAGCAGCAATTCGAGACTTAGCAAATTTGTCTCCTAGATTTTCTAGTGTATCAATAAATAGGCCATAAGCTGGCTCATATTTTAGATTATTGATATTTTGGACAACTGATATTGCTATTTTACCAATTTTATACTAATTTTCATGTTACAAATTGAAGTTCAGAATGTGGGCTATGCCAAATCCCCCTATTGTGAGAGGGTATTTTTTAAAGTTACAGCCGTTGCTAAATAAGGGATGGAGTAATGTTGACATCCTCCCCGGTCTAAAGGGACTGGGTAACAACCGAGCCGTAGCTCCGATGCGGGTTGACATCTCACAGGCTGCTGCTACTGTGGCAGTAGTCTGGCTGCTTACCGACCCGTCCGTTTAAAGTCTCAGTATGCCCACCCGCGACTAATATATTTCTTGCTGCATTTTCGTCTCGATAGAACGACCTGACCCTACGCGACCATGTTTAGCCCCACAATGTACGACATTCCCACTCACGAATTGATAAATCTAATTTTCCACCAAGAAATCCACAACAACAGAGGGACGTTGCATGCAACGTCCATACCATGCAACGTCCGTACGATGTGGGTTCCCAACGGCTAATTACTCTTAGATCCCGACCGTATTTGTCTGCAAATCCATTCTAAAAATGTCCGGAATTTTCTCCAACCGTTTTTCAGAAATAGCTCTCGATAATTTCCGATTCTTAACCATTCCAGAAACGTTCAAATCCTCTAAAACAATTGTTTGGTTTTCACAGACATTTCAGTAGATAATTTGTGTAGAAAATCTCTCCTTGTATCTTTCAGTTTGGGATGAAATTTAGCGATTTTCAGTCTAGCTTTTTCATATCCTTTAGAACCCTTAGTTTTTTTAGATAATGACTTACTTAGTGTTCGGTACTTCGAGCATTTGTTTCTTTAGTGGTTTTGGTGCATTAATTTTTTTACCGCAGTTTTAATTCCTAAATCTATACCTACTGAATTATCAGTTTTAGGTAATGCTTCGGGCAAAACATCTACAACAAAACTTAGGAAATATCGATGAGCTAAATCTTTAATTACTGTTACTGATGATGGAATAGCAGGTAGTTCTCTTGACCACAGAATTTTCAGCTTTCCTATTTTAGCTTACGTAGACTTTATATTGACCAACTTTAAATCCACCCTTTGTAAATCTAGCTGTTGACAATGACATTCTCCTCTTAAATTTAGGAGGTCTTATAGGTTTGCCTTTTCTATTGCCTTGAGTTGATTTAAAAAATTTTGATCAGCCTGGTTTAAATGGTTTAAAGAAGGCTGTAGTGGCAACCGCAGAAACAACTTGATTGCCAAACTCTATCCTGAGTCTTTAAAGCCCGAGTAATAAACTGTTTTTGTAGTTCAGAATTAGTCGGTTTTTTTATTTCCTAGTTTGTACTTTTCCTGACAGCAAGCTAGACTATCATGCCAGACAACGGGGACACAACCTGTGGAGCCTTGCTAATCAGTGTTTTTGTCCCAATGTTGGATATATACGGTACTTAAATCCTGCTTTCATAGAATGACTTTTGAAGTAAAAAGCATGATAACATAACCTGTGGAAAAAATCAACTAAAAAGTCGCCCGCTTATGGGCGAGGCTTTAAACCCAATTTTTCGGTAAAAGCATGCTTTTATACCCGGATTTAGTATTGTACCCATATTTCTATCTACCTCTATGTTTTTTACAAGAATAAAACAGCTATGCCTGATATAGTAGGGGGTTAACGGTTGTCAACCCCCTACAAATAGTGTATAGTTTTATATTTTTCGTAAATACTGTTATTGCTGATCAGTGGGGCCAGCTTCCCGAAGTATATTTTCCATTTCTTTTAACTGAAGTTTTTGGGTATATTTTAAAGGACTATAGCCCCAATCATTTACTGCATTAACATCTGCCCCTTTCTCCAACAACTCCTTGACTATTTCTTTGTAGTTACGTGATACTGCCCTCATTAAAGAGGTAGCATTTTCCTTGTCTTTGACATTAACATCAGCACCCTGTGAAATTAGGGATTTAACTAATTCTAGATCTCCTTCTTTACTTGCTTGCAAAAGGGCTTCATTTAGTTCCTCTGTAGTACTCATTTAATCCTCTCTTCAAAAACTACTCCTTAACTACATAGTGAAGGAATTCGAGTCTATTACTTAACTGTTCTAGTCAAGTAACAAGCTACAAAGTCCTTCACTCATCAAGAGTTATTATTTTATTCTCATTTGAGACATATAGTCGTTTCACAATAGAATTGAGACAAGTGTTTCTTGCTATCAAAGTATTTCAGGGGAAAAATGTCTCATTCTTATTTAAAATGACTATACCTATTACTAGGACATTGAATTGATAAGGTAATCAAGATACCCTGTTAATTCAGTTGCTGCTTGGGCAGACATATCACGAGGAACACAAAGGCGATCACGGATTTTGGTTAAACCAACTACATAAGTATCAGTACTAATTGCTAGTGACTTATAAACTTCACGAGCACCTGCAATACCCCATTCATCAATAGGACCTGTGCCACCAACTACCAAACAATAATTGATCAAACGTAAATAGTGAACAATATCACGCTTACACTTGTTTTTTTGCACTTCTGCACCAATATCTTTACCACTTCCATTGGGATACTTAGCATAAATTGCGTCAACAGCTTCTTGAGCAACTGCGTCGTAGTTAGAGGCTAATTTTTCAGCTGCTTCTAGACGAGCTTCTCCACGTTGCAAACTACCTTGAACGGATTCTAAGTCAGAACTACTGGGGTAACGACCAGCTAAATCAGCAGATGCAATAGCTGTGGTTAAAACTGATTTCATAATTGAGATTTTCCTCTCTTAAAAGTTGATAAAGTACAAAAAATGAATATATGAACGAAAAATTATTTGATTCTAGCTAATAGCTGCAACAACAGTATCAAAGTAACCACCAACTTCAGAAGCCAAACCATCACAGGATCCTGCTTGTTCAGTTACAGTCATTTTGCGTTGAGAAGCTGTATTGGTGACAAAAGCCACAGCTGCTGCCTTCATAATACTCACTGCACGTGCTGCATTTCCAGTTGGTACACCTAATGCTGAATAAGTTTCTTTCAGACCATTTAAACAACGGTCACTGAGAACGGAAGCATCACCAGCTAAAAGAGCATAAGTGATATAGCGAAGAATAATGTCACCGTCACGTAAGCAAGCTGCCATTTTGCGGTTAGTATAAACACCGCCACCTGGAGAAGTTAAACCAGGATTCTCACATACAATACCTGCAATAGCATCGCTAACAATACAGCTAGCATTACTAGCAATAAAGTTCACAGCATCAAGACGTTTGTTTCCGTCGGAAATAAAAGATTTGAGTGATGCTAAACTATCACCACTAATGAAACTACCGCTGTTGTCTGCGGAAACTACTGTTCTGGAAAATGCATCAAGCATATTTAATCTCCTGAATTCTTGCTTTTTCTCTTAAGTCCCTCAAATAAATAATTTTAGGGACTAATTGTTCGGTTTAGTTAATTTAACCTTTCCGAAACAATATAAAGGGTAAAGTTCTATCTTGTCTTTAATTATTATAAACTAATTAATGTTTTGTAACAAAATGAACAATTGTAACAATTAGTTTTTGATGAGCTATCTATCATAGTATGATTCGATGCAAACCCTGAATTAGTCATTACAGCAATTTTTAGTTCATAGGCCACATATGGTTGACCTGAAGTCATGTAGGCTTCTAATCGACAACGGTCCTAGCTGGGACAAGCAGGAATAAGGAAAAATAACAGAGTTTGGAACCCTTCTTGCTCACTCAATAATTGAAAACTGCTGTAGCTCCCTTAAATTTATGGTGAGGGAGGATTTCTCTGCTAGTTTTATTTAAATTTTTTTTCAAAGAACCAATAATTAAGGAGAAAAATATGGGCAATTTAGTCTTTTCAGCAACTCTTGGATTGGATGCTTTTGAAGTTGAACCATTAGAGTTGCGTTCATATTATACAGAAGACGACTTGCAAACTGTCATTAGAGCAGTTTACAAACAGGTATTAGGAAACGAACATTTAATGGAAAGCCAACGTCTCGAGAGTCCAGAAGCTCTGTTGAGAGATGGATCTATTAATGTACGTCAGTTTGTCAGAATTGTAGCCAAATCGCCTTTATATCAGTCTCTATTCTTTCATAGTTCTTCCCAGAACAGATTTATTGAACTGAATTTTAAACACCTTCTAGGTCGTCCCCCTCTAGATCAGTCAGAAATTGATGAGCACGTTTTAATATACCGTGAGCAGGGATACGATGCGGAGATAGATTCTTACATTGATAGTAATGAGTATATTGAAAGTTTTGGGGAAGATATTGTTCCTTATCCTCGTCACATTATTACCCAACGTGGGATGAAGACAGAAAGCTTTAATCGGATGTTTTCTCTATTGCGAGGCTCTGCTACTAGCGATCGGGATAACAGTGCTAAGTTAATTTCCAATTTAGCAGCTAATTTAGCAACTCCTATAAAACCCCCTAACGTGGGTAATGGTGCAGCTTATAGTAATACATCTAAATCTTTCCTAATTGAGTTTTTCTCCCGTACTAATGATGCAAGGATAAACCGTCGTGGGAAAAGACAAACGACTGTTAGCTATTATCAAATGAACCAGGAACTTCGCAAGATTCACAAAAGTGGTGGTAAAATTTTTAAGATCACTGAGTTAACTTAATTCCTGCAGTAAGAAGTCCTACTCTCTCTTGAATAGGAGTGTTTTAGAGAAAGTTGTACTCTTAGTATGTGAAGCGCTATGCTCGATTCTCTATGACTTTTTAGCTAAATCGTCGAGAAGCCTCACGCCAAATCAAAGATTATGGCGTGAGATGAATAGATGGTCAATCGATGTGACTCGATGTCCCATTGATTGACAATATTATTCTGAGTTTTTTTGATTCTCAATGTACTTTTTCAAAGTAGAAATTGTTACCCTGCCACAAGAAGCAATAAAATAAGAACAGAGAGCCAGCCAATATGACTCAAATTGTGGTGAAAAAGTCCCCAAAGAATTATCCATAAAGAACTCATTTGTTAAAACTATGGTCATGGTTCTTGGTCTTAAGAATCCTGAGTTTTTGCGTAAGCACAACGTCGGAAGTATTTCAAAATCAAAGATAGTAGTCAGTAATAAGCAAAATAATTACTTTTCTGGCTATTATCATTTTTTGGGATTTGTTGATTAACAGGACTTACGCATGGGCACTACACGAGCGTGAGGGCGAATGCTATTCACCCCTACATATGGCATTTTTCAGGTGAATTTGCGTAAGTCCTGATTAAATTTTAATTCAACTTATTTTTGTTAGAGGAATTTAATAATGACACAAATGACAACTATTGGGACTCCCCAAATGAGCAATTATGACGGTCGCATTGTTGAAATTGAGGTTACAGGAGTCTGTCGTCAAAATATTAAACGGGTGAGTACTTACAAAAAGAAAGTTGCTCATAGTCGTATGAATGAAGCAATGCGAGAGATTTCTTCTTTAGGAGGAAAAGTTGTAGGGGTCACATTGTTAGAGGAATCATAAGCAAATAACCTATGGTGACAGGTGTCTGAAAAAAGACGGAAGAAAAACCAAAAAATGACGGGAGGAATTTTGCCTGGGTGATTTATCCCCATGTTGAATAGCGATACACGGCTTTTAACCCAGTGTTACTTTCCGGTTTGGTTTTCTATGTACTTCCTGAGAGTACCTAAAGAGATATCTATAGGACTTACGCATTGACAAATTTAACTTATTGTGGATTAACGAAGATCGTTCATTCTAGCCATTAATGATTTTGGTTTGACAGTTCTCTTTCATAGGCGATCGCCTATGAAAGATTGGCCAAATACCTGAAAAAATACTAAATTAAGCATATACACATTTTGGATTTTATGTCAATGCGTAAGATCATATCCGGTTGAATAGGTATAAATAAATTAGGGAGAAGTAGGGGCGAAGGCTGCCTCTACCAATGGTGTTCATGGGTAAGTCCTGTTGATCAAAGTTGTTAACATTATTTAATTTGAGAAATAGCAATTTTGGCAACTTGTGAAATTTCAGGTCGATTATCTTTTAATTTAGCTTCTAAATAAGGTAAAGCTTCTTTTTCTCCTAATTTTCCTAATGCTAGAAAGGCTGCTTTTGATAATTCTAAGTTAGATTCATCTAATAGAGGAATAAGTTTGGCTAATGCCAATGATGGTGGTATTCTACTTAAAGTCGCGATCGCTTCCAGACGTACTTCTATATCTTGATCCTCAAGGGCCGAAAAGAAAACTTTTTCTAAACCTTTATCCCATCTGCTTTCTGCTATTCTCCCTAATGCTCCTACCACACCAACGCGAACATCACTGTTATCTGATTGATATGCTAACAATAATTCTTCTATCCCTTCTTCCCCAATAAATCCTAATGCCCAACTAGCTTGCCCCTTAGATATACTGGGATAATCTCCTGCTATAATTTCTAATAAAGGTTTAACGGCGAGGGCGCCCATTTTAGCTAATGCTCCTGCGGATGAACTTTTAACTACTATATCCTCATCATTCAATAGTGCATTTATTAAAGTGGGAATAGAGTGTGGCTCTTTAATTTTAGCTAATCCTTTTCCTGCCGAGCGCCTCACTACAGGATTAGGATGATCAGCTAGTGCTTCTAATAAAAAAGGAGTTATTGGTTTGCCAATTTGACCAAAAGCCTCAACAAAACCTAATCGAATCATACCTCGCTTATCTGCCAAGGCTTCTACCATTTTTTGCAATAGCTCAGAGTCTTGTGAGTTAAATGTTTTTTCAGCGAGTTGTTCGTTAATTTGCTCTAATAATTGTTCATTTTCTATGGGATTTGGTAATTTCTCAGAAATATTAACCATGGAAAATTAATAATAAATAAATCAAGATTCCAATAATTCTACCATATTAGAATAATTGTATTTTTGAGCCATAATCAATGGGGTTAGGCCATTTTCTTCCTGAATATCTTTTCGGGCTTTATTTTCTAGTAACACTTTTACTGTGTCAGGATGATTATGGGCGACAGCCATCATTAAAGCAGTCCATCCTCGACTATCTTGAACATTAACATTTGCTCCATATTCAAGAATAGTTTTAACTGTTGCAGTATGACCAAAAGAGGCAGATGCCTGTAAAGCTGTAACACCGTATTTATCAGCAATATTAATATCTGCTCCTTGCTTGAGCAGAATTTTAACAGTTTCAGTTTCTCCTTGTCGAGCCGCCCACATCAAAGCCGTCCTACTAAAAATATTGTCTCTGGCATTAATCTCATCAACTTGGGCCATCAAAGTTTGTACTAGATCAATTTGACCGTTTTTAGCTGCTTCTATTAATTGATCATTAATGTCCATCTTTTTTGTCTAATAAGTTGGCAGTATTTTTAGCTGATATTTTATGATCATAATTTTCTCAAGAGTTAGTGTCTTGGCGTAAGTCCTGATTAGTTATAATTATAGCTGATATCTTTCCACTTAATCCAATTCATATATCCCCCGCTTATGGGCGAGGCAATAGAGACCCTATTTTCCGGTCAAGTTAATTTTTATTACTTTTGCTATTTAATTACTTGACAAACTTGCAGAAAGTCTTAAATACTAATAAATTATATGGATAGCTTCTTTTTCTTTGTAGTGGATATCATTAGATTTAATTAAAGAATAACGGTCTAATAACCCAAGAATAAATTGAATTAAAAAGACTGCGATCAATCTCCATGAAAGTGAAATCTATGTCTAACCAAAATTAAAAATAAAAAACTATAACAGCATGAAAGTTAGATATAAATATCCCATTAAAGAGAAAAAACAACAGCCAGCTCAATTAGCAAAACTTTTTGAATGTGTTCGTTTTGTCTGGAAGGATAGTTTAGTTTGTTGTTAGTCCAAGTAAAAATATTGGAGAAAAAAATAAGTAATTGAGAACTACAAAAACTCTTTATTTCTCAAGCTAAAAAAACTTAAGCAATACTTGGTTAACAAAACACAATTTCCTCAAAAATAGTTTAAATATTTTTTATGAAGACACAACCTATTAATACAAGCTTGATAGAATTTTATCCGACACAGGATTATTTAGATCGTCCCTCTTGTTTAAAAGCGATCTATCGACAACTATTTAAAGAAAACCGAAATTTTGATTTCTTTCACAATTATAAACTGGATTCATTGTTTTTGACAGGTAAACTAACAACTCAACAGATGATTTGCGAGTTGCTTTGTTCAGAAATGTATAGAGATTATATTCTGGGAGTTAATAGCAACTATCATTTTGTTTCTCTTTGTTTTGAAAGAGTTCTGGGCCGTTCACCAGAACAACAGGAAAAGTATCAGTGGAGTTCTTTTTTAGCAACAGAAGGACTCAGATCTTTTGCAGAAAAATTGACAAGCAGTGATGAATATATAACAGCTTTTGGTGAAAATCTTGTGCCAGGTCGCCGTTCTCTAAGGCTCTTTTCCAGTGACCAGAATCTGCCTGCTTTACCTAAAGAGCAAAGTATGAAACGCTATGGAGGAGAGGGTAATACTAATCAGTATAAACCACATTATTATGGTAGTGTCCTTCGTTGGAAAAATGGAAATCCACCCCGTCTTGTCCGTGAAATTTTTGCTATTATAGCTGTTGCATTCGGCATTGAAGTTATAAGAATATTTGTCACAATTGCCATTGCTGCCTCCAAGACTGGTTCTTTTTAATATTCTTGTATTAAAAAGAGCATAAAATTTCAGTTGTCCCAGTTTTAATTACTGTTCTAATCCAGAGAGAGAAATCACATGATTCATTTAATGACAATTGCTGCTGCTGTTCCCCATACTCCTGAATGGAGTCCTTTAGTAGGAATGGTAATGATTATTTGCAATATATTAGCGATCGCTGTGGGTAAGTTTACTATGGCTAACCCAACTACTGGACCTGCATTACCTATGCCACAAATGTTTGGGGGAATGGGTTATCCTGCACTATTAGCAACTACAAGTTTAGGTCATGTAGTTGGGTTTGGTGTTATTCTAGGTTTGGCGAATATAGGTATTCTTTAACCTACTGACAATACATTCATTGCCTTTTACTAACATTTAAAATATATATTGGCCAAAAAATAGTAGAGAAATGCTGTGGCATTTCTCTACAAATGTTTTAGTAATTGTTTGTGTCACAAACGTTTATAGGAATATGTATTGAGACTAGGGCATTATTGACATCCTCCCCGGCCTAAAGGCACTGGGTAACAACCGAGCCGCAGCCCCTCGGCGGGTTGACATTTCACAGGCTGCTGCTACTTTGGCAGTAGTCTGGCTGCTGGCCGACCTGTCCGTTTTTTGTCTCGGTATGCCCACCCGCGACTAATATATTTCTTGTGAACTAAAAAGCAAGAAGGACTAAGCCAGTGAAAAAAAATCAACTAAAAAGTCGCACGCTTATGGGCGAGGCTTTAAACCTAATTTTTTGGTAAATCCTAAAATTTAGTCAGGGATTACTTTTGTTTTTTTTGAATGCATGACTGTTGATTTGCGTGTAGCGCTATATTATGATCTATTTAAGAAATTAATTGTTGATTGTAATTAACACGGCAAAAAAATGGATCAGCGTTTTTTTAATATTTTTCCTGGATTAACTGAAGAAAAAGCAATTGCTTTGTTAGAAGCACCTCTAGAAGAATTAGAAGATAAATCAGATCGTTATATTGCAGCAAGTCATTTAGTTAATTTTCCCAGTGAACGCTCAATTAATGCCTTAATCAAAACCATACAAGATACAAATCCTGTTTTAGAACACAAAATTGCTAGACGTAAAGCGATCGAAACATTAGGACGTTTGAATGTGACACCAGCTTTGCCCATAATTAAAGCTTGTTTGGGTGATGGAGACTGCTACACTGTAGAAAACGCTGTCTGGGCAATTGGTGAAATAGGAACTGAAGACCAAGAAATTCTGGCAGAAATTGCTCAGTTATTGGAAAAACCTGGTCAAAGTTATCGTTTAATTATTCAGGTATTAGGAAAATTTAACTATAAACCTGCAATTAGCAAAATTCAGGAGTTTACAGAATCTGATGACAAACCTATTGCTAGTGCAGCGATCGCTACTATTTGTCGTTTAACGGGGGACTACTCACAAATGGCAAAGGTAGTGGAATTTTTACACCATTCTAATGTTAATGCTAGACGAGGCTGTATTCAAGACCTGATTGATGTTAAATATTATAAGTCTATTCCGAATATTGCTAAATCCCCTATTTCGCTGGTTTTTCGTCTCCGGGGAATTAGACTCTTAGCTGAAAAAGGTATTCCCACAGCTAAGATTAATTTTGCTGAAATCGAACCTTTTTTGGATTTAGTTATTCGCGACCATCCTAGTGATTTAGAGTTAGTTCATGAATATGACCAAACTCCTACTTTAGAATTTGTGATTAAGGAGTTATATAGTACAGATTTTGGTAGGTGTTATTTAGCTAGCAAAACTCTTTTACAAGAAGTTAATCCAGAAGTTGCAGGTGCAGCATTAATGGCAACTTTTGCTGAAAGCGCTCATAATGATTATGGCGCTCACTATCATGTAGTTAAACTTTTAGGTTGGCTTAAATATGTTGATGCTTATGATTTATTGGTAGAAGCGCTAAAGAACACAGCACCTCAGTTTCAGAAATCTCGTGGGGCTGCTGCACTGGCTCTGGCAAATTTGGGAGATGAGCGGGCGATACCTTTGCTCAGAGAAAGTATAAGTAATACAAGAATTTTTGACTTGAAATATGCTTGTTTGTTGGCATTCAAACAGTTAGGAAATAGTCAGGTTGCTGAGTTACTTGTTAATGATTCAGATTTATTGATTCAAGCTAAAGCTAAAAAGATGATTTGACTTGTAATGTTGTATAGCAGTTTTCAGGTCAGTGAACCACATTAAAAAATAGGTAAAGAGAAAAAAGTCCAGAAAGTATGAGATATTGCCAACAAGAAAACTCCGAACCTTAACATCTCAAAAGTTTGCTTGTGTACCAGATGTACAGACAGTAGCAAGAAAGCTGTTAAGAAGCTTTTTATAATAGACATCTCCAAAATAAAAATTAAGGTAAAATTCTAGTGATAAATTATATATACGGTGTCCCCAAATGAATAATGTATTAGAATATCTTTATAATCATCCAAGAGAAACAAAAAGGATTATTGGTATTACAGATAAACAACTCATAAAATTAATAGAAAATACTCAAAAAATTGAAG
>JAKQYF010000155.1 GCA_023356535.1 Trichodesmium sp. MAG_R03
ATGCCCTGAAAAATAGTCTTTTTGTAGCAACAATTTCAACATTACTCGCAACAATTTTTGGTACTATGATTGCTTTGGCATTAGAACGTTTTCGTTTTCCCGGACGTAATGTTTTAGAGGCTATACTTTTTTTGCCGATAATTATACCCGAAATTACTATTGGTATTTCTTTATTAGTTTTCTTTTCTTTGGGGTTTCAGCTAATCGAAAATATTCTAGGTATTCGGTTAGTTTTAGGTTTGCCGACAGTAATTATTGGTCATATAGTATTTAGTATTTCTTTTGTTGTTGTAACTGTCAGAGCTCGAGTAGCTCAACTTGACCCTGCTTTAGAAGAAGCAGCTTTAGACTTGGGTGCTAATGAATGGAGAACTTTTTTTCAGATTACTTTACCTTTAATTTGGTCGGCAATTGTTAGTGCTGCTTTGTTAGCTTTTACCTTGTCATTAGATGATTTTGTGATTACTTTTTTCACTGCTGGAGTCGGCTCAACAACATTACCATTATTTGTTTATGGTATGATTAAATTTTCGGTAACTCCAGCTATTAATGCTATATCAACTTTGATGTTAGTAGCTTCTTTAATGTTGGTAGTATCTTCTATTTTCATTCTTCCTGTTAACCACCAAACCTGAAACCTGAAACCCACTAAAACTTAACATATGAATGAGTGCGTCAGGTCAATTATATTATATTTATTCCTTTTTCCTTTTGTCACAAACATTTATCGCACTTGATATAACTATGAAAAAAAATATCACTTTTTTATTTGTTTTTACAATAGCATTAATTTTTACTATTGCTTGTAGTAATAATTCCAATCCTTCAGAAAATAATGTTCTGAATATATACAATTGGTCTACATATATTGCTCCTGAAGTAATCACTGAGTTTCAGAATAAATTTAATGTCAAAATTCAGTACGATACTTATGAAAGCAACGAAGATCTCTATGCCAAAATTAAACCTGGAAATCCTGGTTATGATATAGCCTTTCCAGGTGATTATATGGTAAAAATCATGGCATCTGAAGGACTACTAGAAGAACTGAATCAAGAGAATATTCCTAACATAAAAAATCTTCATAATAAGTTTATTAACCCTTCATACGATCCAGGAAATAAATATAGTGTTGCTTACCAATGGGGGACAATGGGAATAGGTTATAACATTAAAGCAACTGGGGGTGAAATTAATAGTTGGTCAACTATGTTTGATGAGAAATTTAAGGGGAGAATAGCCTTGTTAGATGATATGCGTAGTAGCTTTTCTATTGCTTTAATTTCTCTTGGTTATACCCCTAATACAACTAATCCTAAAGAAATTACTGAAGCTAGAGATTTTCTGATTAAAAATAAACAGGCGATCGCTGCTTTTGCACCGGATACAGGTCAAAACCTATTAGACCAAGGTGAAGTAGATTTAACCTGCGAATGGAGTGGGGATATTCTCCAAGTTATGAAAGAAAATCCTGACCTTCGTTATGTTATTCCAAAAGAAGGAAGTATTATTTTAACTGATAATATGGTTATACTCAAAGGAAGTAGAAATAAAGAGCTGGCAGAAAAATTTATTAACTTTATTCTTGAACCAGAAATAGGAGCTAAAATATCTAATTTTATTAAGTATGCCACCCCAAACCAAGCAGCACAAGACCAAGGTTTAATTGAAGCTGTTGACCTGAAGAATTCTGCTATTTATCCCCCACCAGAATTATTTGACAAACTTTATTATATTCAAGACCTTGGTCAAGCTACAATTTTATATGATGAAGCTTGGACAGAAGTTAAATACAACAGATCTTAAAAATTAAATGTTCCCAGTGCGGGCATCTTGCCCGGGATAGATGTACCTCACCAAGGTGAAATCAGCTGTAAAGCTTGGACAGAATTTAAATCAGGAGTTGCTAAATAGTAATTTTTAAGTAAGTATTCAGCATTAAATAATCAGCAAGTACAATTTACTCATCAATGGAAAATATAGCAGTCAATCTCATCAATATTGCTAAAATATTCTCTAGTCAAAATAAAAAACAGTTTATTGCCGTAAATAATATCAATCTCCAGATCAAAAAATCTGAATTTTTTTCTATACTTGGTCCGTCTGGATGCGGTAAAACTACGACATTAAGAATGATAGCTGGTTTTGAAATTCCCACCTCTGGAGAAATTTATATTCAAGACAAATTAATGGGAAATAGTCCGCCATTTCATCGACCAGTTAATACAGTTTTTCAGAATTATGCTTTATTTCCCCATCTCACAGTAGTAGAAAATATTGCCTTTGGATTAGAGATGGAAAATCTCCCGCGCCCAGAAATAAATCGTCGGGTAACTGATACTTTGGCTCAAGTAAAATTAATAGATATGCAAAAGCGTTATCCCCGACAATTATCTGGTGGACAACAACAAAGGGTAGCTTTGGCAAGAGCACTAATTAAACAACCAGCAGTATTATTATTTGATGAACCTTTGGGTGCTTTAGATTTGAAATTACGCCAAGAAATGCAATTGGAATTAAAGCAAATGCAGCAAAGGTTGGGCATTACTTTTATATATGTTACTCACGATCAAGAAGAAGCTTTAACTATGTCTGACAGGATAGCTATTATGCACCAAGGAGAAGTTTTACAAGTGGGAACTCCGGTGGAGATTTATGAACAACCAAAAAGTCGTTTTGTGGCTGAATTTATTGGGGAAAGTAATTTTTTTGCTGGGCGAATAGCTACACATCAAGAGGATAAAAGTCTGGTGTTAATAGATGAAGATTTGCCTTTGTTAATACATTCTGTTAATCATCTGCCAATAGACACAGTTATTACTTTAGTTGTGAGACCGGAAAAAATAGAAATTTGCCCGCCAACTTTCACAGCAGATTCTGATTTTTACGGCATCATAGAACATTTGGTTTATATTGGTACAGATACTCGTTATGTTGTGGGTTTAACTGACAAAATTAAGATAGTGATCCGCCGACAAAATATTAATCCTTTTTATCTGAATCAATATTCTGTTGGTGAGAAGGTTAAAGTTAATATTCCTCTGGAAAATATTAGTATCTTGGAAGAAAATTTGTCAGAAAAAGAAAGGTTAAAATTTGGAAAGTTTACAAGTTAGATATAGGCTAGCAAAAGCAGTAGTAGACTAAGCTAATAAGCATTTAAAATACTTATTAGCAAGTTAAAATTCAGAAGTTAAAGGTTATTAGCGAACCTTAGTAGTTACTTTTAAAAAGCTGAATGTGAGCTAGCTGCATACTTACCTATAAACTCTTTTTATCGATATTACTATTCAAGACATTCTTTTTTTGAATTGGTATCAGCTCTCAGAATGAAAAGTAAACATCGGTGAAGCAAAACTATTATTAAATCAAAAAATCACCAAAACCAAGCAAGTGGGAATATATAATTTAATGATATATAAACAACAGAAATATACTTACAATCATGTTTCAGAGAAATGGTATATTCTCAGCAATTTATCATCTCTCAGTAGGCGCTCAAGATCTTGGGCAAACTTCCAATAGTTTCATGGCTACCATCACGCAGAAATCTCAGTTTATAGTTATTTCAAATAAAAATGAAACACTTTTTCTGCTGAAATTTAGTCATAGCAAGAAATAGTTGTCTCAATCTAAATTAAAAGGACTATAACTCTATATATAGCACCTTTGCGTTACGTCCTGAATAATGCTAAAAAAAACACCCACAGACATTGGTTGCCCCTTCGTAAACCTCTCAGGACTAGACTGCTTAACTCAAACGGGTCACCTACCTATAACTGGAAAAGCTTCCAGGAAGCCAAACAGTTGCCCAGTATAGGTAGGATGACCCGAACAGTCAAAAGCAGGCTAGTGATGCGTGTGCGGACTTAGCACAAGGACGGCGATCCACCGCCCAAATTGCAAGGCTGTTGACCAACTATTAAACTGTGGGTGATATTATTATTATAGCAATGATCGTTCATATATTTACGTATTACTATCGTCTTTAAATGTAGTAAAAATTTATGCTACTATTACCAATACTTTCATATATACTACATTTGTAGTAATTTGTATTATAAAAACATGCACTGGTATGTTTCTATACTTATAGCGATGTAGCTATTGAACTAATGGTCATTCTCTGTAGTTTATTTGAACTAGTAGGACGAAAGACAGAGGGGTTTGTAGAATATATAATATTTGACTTGATGGGACTAGATTTATCTGTACCAGACCATAGCACAGTATACCGTAGGGTCAAGAAATTAAAGCCTACATTATGCACGACAAAATGTAGTAAATAAAGAAGAGGAAACTTGAGTAAGTATTTAGACTTATAGTATAGGGTAGGAGGCGATCACAAATAAATAGAATAGTATTAGTTGCCAGAAATCACCAAGAGACATTTTCAAAAATTGCCAAAGTCTTTCCCTCACTTGACTGATAGCATATCAATAATTGCCAAGTGCTTACTTAATTTTACCTATTATTGTATCCACTCAATATAATGGGGTAGGCAATGATTTATAACTGCCAAGACCAACCAAAAGAGCTAACAGAAGAGCGATCATAAATAATAGTTGCCAGAGAGGGAATATTCTCTGTCTGAGAAATATGTTGGCGAAGCCTAGGGGAAGATATATCGCGTACATATTCAAAAAAGCTCAATTCCAGTTGACGAGTAGTAGCAACCAGGGATCTAAAAGCATCCCAAGATGCAGTCCCCTCAGCCGTCTAAGTTCCATAACTGATATTGCGTCTCCTTAGCATAGTCCTATCAGCTAACTCTGCTGGGTTATTATGCAATGGCAATTCCGGATGGTCTAATACCAACAGCAACATAGTCCGGCTTCATATATTTCGCTTTTTTCTCTCTCAAAAACAGCCTGGTTTTTGATTAATAAATTAGACAAATGTCCTGCGATCACTAACAGCACCCTACTTCCAACTTTTATAGTCATTTCAAATAAGAATGGAACACTTTTTCTGTTTATGCTGAAACTTAGTTATAGCAATAAAGACTTGTCTCCATCTCAATTAAACAGGACTTAGACAAAGGTACTATATATAGAGCCTTGGTGTGTTACGAAGTGGGCTTTTCATGTCGCGAAGCGTTCGCTCCGCTTTGCGCCAGCAAAACACATCCTACCAATAGTGTTCATGGGTAATATCATGTCCGGATAATTAGTGATAAAAAACTTCCTCCTCTTCTCTTCTGACTCTTGTCGGGGGGTTTCATGTCGCGCAGCGTTAACGAAGTATGGGCAAGCAAAACGGCCGTTCGCCCCTACTTCTCCCTAATTTATTTATACCTATTCAACTGAACATGATATAAGTCCTATTAAAATGACTATAATTACTGACTTCAACACCACCTCCAACAATAGTAACTATTTCCAACTTATCCCCCGGTTGCATTTCAGTTTTGTCCCAAAATTGTCTATGTAGAATCTCACCATTATATTCTACAGCTACCAAACGGGGGTTTAGTCCTAACTCCTCTAGAAAATTGGGCAGGAGTGTCTTGGGTAAACAAGTACGAGTTTCTCCATTAACCTCAAGTATAATTTGATTTGACATTATGATGTAGCCTAGACTTTTTCCGGTAATATACTATGAGAACGTAGAGTTTGATAACGATTTAATTGAGACAGAAAATATTGAGTTACCAAAGTAGGTTGTTCTGCCTGCATAATTGCCCTAACTACAGATACACGCTCCGCACCAGCAGATAGAACTTCATCACAGTTTTGCATATCAATTCCACCAATAGCAAACCAAGGAATAGGACAGTTTTTAACAGCATGACTGACATATTCCAGACCTGCTGCTGCTTTATCTAATTTAGTAGGAGTTTCATATACTGGTCCGACTCCAATATAATCTGCTTCTTCGTGAATTGCCTGCTTCATTTCTTCTGGGTTTGTAGTAGAACGACCTATAAGCTTCTGGGGACCAAGCATTTGTCTAGCAAGGTTAATAGGTATATCATTTTGTCCGAGATGAACTCCATCTGCATCAACAGCGATCGCTAAGTCTACCCTGTCATTAACAATAAATAGAGCCCCATAACGGCGACAAATTTGACAAAGTTTTTGAGCTTCTGTCAATCTTGTCATGTCATCTGCTGTTTTGTTTCGATATTGGATAAGAGTTAACCCCCCCTGAAGACCAGCTTCTACTATATCAGTTAACTTTTCTTGAGGTGAAGTGACAAGGTACAAGTAAGAGTTTTGCAATTGTTGATTTCTTTTATAAGCGAGCAGCCCACTTTCAATAGTGTAAACTCGGTAACGTATTTGTTTACAGGCAGAAGCCATCTGGGAATTATAGATTTTTCCGTATTCTTCTAGAACTCTGAGTGCTTCTTCTAGACGACAGAAGTTAACTTGTAGTAGTTGTTGAACATCTGAGCGGTGTTCTTCTTGTGGATGAGTCAATTCTGTACCAGGGTCCCCAGGGGTATTACGGGACATTCTCAGTTCTGTTACATGCCAACTTCCTATCTCTTGACGTAATTGTTTACAATTATTGGCCAAATTAATATTATTAAGGCCAAAGCGACACCATTCTTCAATAATTCTCAATCCCTCTCGCGCCCTGTCTAAATTGGCATCTAGAATTCGCCGAACTGCTGGCTGTACATTCTTATCCCAATTGTATTGATTTTCCATAAGAATTATCCTATAAATTTTAATCCTAACTTTGTCAAAATAATTATAATCTTGGTCTCTCAAATATCTGGGGTGCAGACCAAAACAAATTTTGCTATTAACAGGACTTACGTAAAGGTAATATATATAGAGCCTTGGTCCGTTACGCTAGTCCTTTTCATGTCGCGAAGCGAAACGCTCCCTAACAATAGGGTTCATGGGTAAGTCCTAATTAATATAGATTGTTTTATAGTATCAGGACTTACCCAAAGGCACCAACTGTAGTGCAAAAGTCTCAAAGAATTAGGGATCAAAAACTATATATAGTGGCACTGCATAATATCATGTCCGGTTGAATAGGTATAAATAAATTAGGGAGAAGTAGGGGCGTTTCATGTCGCGCAGCCTTAACGAAGTATGGGCAAGCAAAACGGCCGTTCCCCTATACAGGAGTCAGGAGGGAAGAGGAGGAAGTTTTTTATCACTAATTATCCGGACATGATATAAACCCTGAATATAATAATGTTGACAATATAGAAATTATCATTGTTCAGATAATTTCTGGGATATTGTATATTTATTACCACAGGGCAAAAGGAAAGATAGTCAGGCCCTATTTATAGAAAATCCTGAGTCTCAGGCTAGAAATTTTTCTGTTGATTAATTGTCTATATAATTGATGGATATAGCAATCATAAATCATTATGTAAAATCAGATGGTTTATAAAAAATAGCTCCAACTCCTCCTGTTCCTTCTGCCTCCTGACCTCTGCCTCCAGTCTTCTAGCTGCCCATCTCTCTCACAAATGAGATAGGATTTCTATAGCAATGATCAACAAATATTAGCGATCGCTATGAGTAACTTTTTAATTTCCAGGGCTTTTAACTTTTATCTATCTATAAAATAGCTTCATTTTCCTAGGAGGAAAGCCGTGAATCCAATCTTTATTCTTTCTTCGCAAAAAAATAATCAAACAAATTTATTGCCAAAAATTAACTATTTATTACCTTTTTTAGCTACAGCATTACTAGGGTTATTTAACCCTATCAGTCTTGCAGTACCATTCACAGAAGAAGTAGCCAAATCTCCAGAAACTCAAGCTAATTCTCATCTGAATGTACTTTATGTTAGTTCATCCATTGGCAAAGACTATAGAGATGGTACTCAAACTACTCCTTTGAAAACTATTACTTATGCTTTAAAAATTGCTAAACCTAATACAACAATTTTACTTGCCCCTGGAACTTATAGCAGACAAACGGGGGAAGTTTTTCCTTTAATTTTACCAGAAAGAATCACAATCACAGGTAACTATTTCAACAGTGGTAAAAATGTTTTAATTCTAGGTGGTGGTAATTTGAATAGTCCGGCTTTAAAACAAAAAAACATTACAATAGTAGCTGCTAGTAATTCAACTTTAAATGGTGTAACAGTTACAAATCCTAATCTTCAAGGTTATGGCTTATGGATAGAATCTAGTGGGTGTGTTATTAGAAAAAATACTTTCACTGGTAATCGTCTAAATGGAATTTCTATGGTAGGTAATAATATAGGAATTATTCAGGAAAATAGTTTCTATAACAACGGTAGAAGTGGTTTAATAATTTCTGATAATTCTCAACCAGAAATTAGAGACAATTTGTTTCAAAATACAGGTGTAGGAATTAAAATTTCAGATAATGCTGCTCCAAAAGTAATAAGAAATCGTCTAATTGAAAATCAAAATGGAATTATTATTCAAGGAAATGCGCGGCCAACTTTGCGGGGCAATTATATAGAGAATAATAGACAGAATGGAGTATTAGTAATCGCTCAATCACTACCCGATTTAGGTAACTCTCTAGACCCTGGTCGTAATACTATTCGTAATAATAGTCAGTATAATATTTCTTCTGTAGTGAAAGGTAAAATTATTCCTGTTGATGAAAATTCTTTAGAAGGTCATCGTAATTATGGCAGTATTGACATTGGGGAAAAAATTGCTCCTCCCCCAGAAGTTGCTCCTGTGAAGAATATTCCAACTACTCCAATTGTAAATCAAGTACAAAGACAGTCTCAAAAGGAGGAAGTAGTTATGGAAACTGCATCTATTCAGGAAAATACTGAGGAAAAGGCCAAAAAACCAAATTTTTCACCCTCAGTAGAAAAACCACAAGAGCGGAGCATATCTAGTAGTATTATTTCTCGGCCAAGAGCACAAAATTCAACCACAGAAATGATTATGATCCCTGTGCCACCTCCAGAAACCCAGAAAACATCTAGGAGAAATTCCTACGAACAACCTCGTGGTCAGGGAAATTTACAAAGACTACTACAAAGTAATCCTAATTATCAAAACACACAAACAATTGAAATACCAGTATCCTCATCAGAGTTAGGGAAAAGAACTTTAGAAAGGTTGCAAAATTTAGCCCCTAGAAGCACTAGCCCAACTTTTGGAGGTAACACACCAGTTGCTTCTCCTGGTTTATTGCCTGTTCCCACAGCAAATATTCCCCTTGGTCGTGGGGGTTATGTGCCACCCAGTATTGGCAGAAATCAAAATCCTAATCCTCCATCTAGACTATCTTTAAGGTCTAATTCTCAAAGTCGTGCAGCAGCTTTGGGTTTACGTTATCGGGTAGTTGTAAATGTCAATAATTTTTCTCAGCAATATAAGCTGGGATCCCTTGTACCAGATGCTTTTTCTACTAATATTAATGGTAATTTTGTAATGCAAGCAGGAGCCTTTCGGAGTCGCCTTGAAGCCGAGCAATTGTTAAGAACTTTACAGAATAATGGTTTGAATGCTGAAATTATACCCGTGCAATAAGACTCAGATGAAGTCAGAAGTCAGAAGGCGTGAAGTTCAATTCTTGCTTATGACTATGGCAAAAGTCAGAAGTCATTATAAATCAGAAGTAATACCACAAGGTGCATCTTGATCAAAGATGCTTAAAAATAGCTGCTCCAATTCATTTTAGACAGCTATCTCTATCATTGTTCCCTGTTTTTCAGAATTCACTCCTTCGTTCCCTCTTCTCTCTTGCCTCTTCCTTACTTCTACCATTTGTAACAAATATTGATCAAATTGGTATAAGCTCTGGTGTATTTAAACTTCAAATTTTGCTGGCTGAAACCCTTGTTAAAT
This sequence comes from Trichodesmium sp. MAG_R03, assembly GCA_023356535.1. Taxonomy (GTDB): domain Bacteria; phylum Cyanobacteriota; class Cyanobacteriia; order Cyanobacteriales; family Microcoleaceae; genus Trichodesmium. Next base: position 9,770 of record JAKQYF010000155.1, read on the forward strand.
ATCAAATAGAAAAAAGAACTATATACCAAACAGCTTAAGTTGTTCATATTCTTACAGGGCTTACGGAAAGGCACTAGGCTGTAACCTTAAAAATACCCTCTCATACTAGGTGGATTTGTTGGTATAAGGTTTAATAAACACAGGACTTACCCACAGTCACTACACGAGGGTGAGGGCGAATGCCATTCGCCCCTACATATGGCGTTTTCAAGGTGAATTTGCGTAAGTCCTGAAAAACTGTTAGTATCTATTTTTTTTTGAAAAAACAAATATTCAAATATTAAAGAAAAAATCTGGACAAAAAAATTTTTTCGCAGTAAACACAATTTGGTTCAATAAAGCTACAATTGACATGCTCAGTTTATAATTTTCAGAGGTATACAACATGGTGACATTTGCAAGTCCCAATAATGCCAAAACTTTTGTGCTTCCTGAGAAACAAGATGATATTCAGTCTTTACTGACCCAAACAGTTCCATTAGACAAGATTAGAACAAAATTAGAAATGACACTATTAGCCCTCAATAGTTTAATAGGTATCAATTATGAATCTATAGTTAGAGTGGCAAGTAAATTAAATATACCTGCCAAAATTGCTGATGAACTTGCTTTTAGTGCTTTAGTAGTAGGAAAAGAGAAGGGAGAAAAACAGGTAGTATCTCAAAATCAATCTCTGACAGTAAAGGAGGCTCAGAGTTTTATGTTAATTATTTGTCATTTAGCAAAACAGAACCAAGCATTGATTCGTCGTGCAGTAGCATTAATGGAACAAATGAGTAGTCAAAATAGTAAATTTCAATCAGTTACTTTATTAAGGGAATATCTTGATAATTTTAAAAAAGTGTATCAAGATTATTACTGGAATCCTGAAAATACTATACCATATGACTTAGAAACACTAGCCTTAAAGTTATTAGTTGATTTGTTATTTTATAGCGCTCCTCAAGGATACAATCGTCTTTTATCAAGCCTTAAATCTTAACTCGACAACATCATACAGTGATCGACAAAAATAAATACTATAAATTTGTATCTCCTAACTCCCAAAGTTAGATAGCAACTCCAAGGACTCTGGTATTTTGCTTCTAGAACTTTGTATAACTTGATTGTTGAGGATCAAGAAAACTATCAATTAGGTAGTAATAGCTACAAGCTATAGATAATATGATTTTAGATTGATATTTAATTCAAATGTTTTCACGAAGTTACACTCCCCCAACTTGTACATTAAAAGTCACAGCTAGAGGTTTAGCATTGTTAACATGGTTTGGTATACAAAGACAACAACAGTTTAGCCTCAGTTTTGACGACCCCAGGATATCCAAAGAAGAACATATTGTAGTGAAGGGCGATCGCCATGAACTGGATATTCTCTACAAAGTTGTTACTACTTATGTCCAAGAATTTCTGAATAATTCTACAACTTTACCCTTAGAGATTGAAAATACAGGAGTAAAAGAAGATAGTAACATACCATTACAATATTCTTATACAAAAATTCAGGAAGATACTAGCACAAAAGATATTATTGAAACTGCTGATGCTAAAGTTATAAATCCTTATTCCCAACCCCCAATCAAGAATCAAAATATCTATGTGCAACCACGAGACCTATTAACCCATGATTTATTTTTAGGGTCTTTAGCAAATAAAGAATCAGGAACATTTATTTCTCTGAGTATGTTACAATTATTTGACTTAGAGACCGCCTTAGATGAATGTCAAATAGATTTACAGAGATTACCTCAGTTGCAGTCAGATGGCAAAGATAAACCTATTCCCGAATGGTTGCATACTGTCATACTAATGATAATTACTGCTAGTTTAACGGCTGGGGGAATTAAACTTTATAACCGCTATGCAATAAGTCGGCAAAAGCAAAATGAAAATATTGCTACATCAGATTCGACAAGCAATAATAATCAATCAATTTCTCCCCAGACATCCCCAACCCCTATTGCATTACCAACACCAAAAGTGCCTCCATCGCCATTACCAATGCCACCAACAAATTTACCAAAAACAACTATAATTAAACCTTCTCCCATTCCTACGCCATCTCCTTTGTTTCCTAAACTAAATCCTCCAGCATCAGCATCTCGTAATAACTTCCCACCACCTAATTTTTCTCGCACTCCCCAAAATGAGGGAAGTGCTTCTACATTCGTTATTCCCCCAACACCACCACTAACACCTCCGCCTATTCCTCCAGCAGCAATACCTAATTATGGAGTGCCAGTACAAACTGGATATCCTGTACAACAGGCTCCAAGTCTGCAAATTCAACCTGCTCCAAATCAAGCTCCGTTACCAAATGTTAATAGGAGAGTGATCAAGCCCTATTTAGACGTGAGTCGTATTCCGATAAATGTTCCGAGAGCAATTAATTTACCGCCTTTAGAAGATTTAGATCTGGTTGCCGTGCGCGATATCCCAACTAATATTGAACCTAGTAATGCCAAAAAGAAGTCTAAATATACATTACTTGATCAAATTCCCCAAGTAGTAGAGGTGAGAGAATACTTTGAAAAAAATTGGGAACCGCCCTCAGATTTAGAGAAAGATTTGCAGTATAGTTTGTTATTAAATAGTGATGGTTCTGTGAAAAAGGTAACTCCCATTAGTCGAGGATCGGTTGAGTTTTATGGTAATACAAATATGCCTCTAGAAGAACAAGCTTTTGTGTCTAATATTGAGGGTGGAAAAACTGCTAAAATTCGATTGGTTTTGAGACATGATGGTCAAGTACGAACTTTTTTGGAGTCTTTGAATTAATCAGGAATTATACTATTTCTAAAAAGTTTTGCTATACTTGGAAGATGAAAAAATTGCTTTTCTTCATCAGGACTTACCCACGGGTACTACACGAGGATGAGGACGAATGCCATTCGCCCCTACATATGGCGTTTTCAAGGTGAATTGGCGTAAGTCCTTTTCATGACGGGACTTACACAACTTTCTAATTTTTCTGAATAGCATAACAAAGCCGAGCGAGTGCTATTGGATTATTTTCCATCAAATCAGTTGTCAGACTTTTTAAGCCCTGTAAAAAGTGTTCTAAATTATGAGTTTTTGAACCATCATTTTCGCAATCACGATCCTCACAGTTCCAATTCTGCCACCAATCTTCTTCTCCTAAACCATTAGCTATTACATCAACTTGGAAAAAATAAATATTTG
>JAKQYF010000156.1 GCA_023356535.1 Trichodesmium sp. MAG_R03
ATACTAGATTAGCCCCTATGTGAAAGGGTTGATCATTGTCAAAATTGTGGGCAAGTTATGGACAGGGACTTGAATGGGTCAATCAATCTCGAAAATTGGACAAAAAATGCCGATAGCTTATTGGTGAACGCCTGTGGACTTGAAGGAGCCGTCTCCCTTGGTTGAAGCAGGAATTGAACAGCAAGCCTGTCTAGGTTTGTATAGGTTTCATGAAGCAGTATCTTGTCTTAGAGCAGCTTTACGTAAGCAAAGCGTTAACTTGCCGAAGAGCTGTGGCTAATTACAAATTCATTCTAAATGAGGTTCTAACATATGAACTAGCTTTTGATATGTAATACTTCCTTCATGGGAGAGTAATAATTCTTCATTCCGAAACAGTTTAAGTGCAGGAAGTCCCTCCACCTTATATAACTTGATGGTTTCAGGGTTAGGATTAACCTCCATCTTTACCACTTTTAGACGATCATTATACTCAGTAGCCACCTTTTCTACTGAAGGGGCTACTAATTTACATGGGCCACACCAACTAGCCCAAAAATAAACCAATGCTGGTTTTGTTGACTTTAGGACTTTCGCCTCAAACTCAGAATCAGTAATGACAATAATATTGCTACTCACGTTTTTCTATTTTTAATTTACTCAAATTTTCCCATAAATATTTTCTATTATTGCTGCTCATTTTCAGAAGTTTATTTAATATCGAACTCAGATAAACAAATAAACCCTATTAGTAATGTTAGGTAATGCCGGTCTTTCTAGTAGGATAAGTTTGGAAGGATATCAACAATGAATGGGACAATAATCTCGATTTTTGACTTCTGTAAAACAGTTAATACCATTTCTTTGTAACAATGCGCTTAATAATTCTTAGCTAGACCTGAATTTTACTGGTAGCTGTTATCTATTCTTAAGCGCAACTTCATGGAGAAATGGTATAATTTTTAACTTATAATTATCGTAATAAAACTTTACATCAACTCACCCCCCACAAAGTCCTAACCTGATCCCCGCCTCTGATAGACTTTAACACTGGGAAAAGAAAAAAAAGTTTTCCTTAATACTTTAGAAGAATAAAAATTCATGGATAACGTAATTGGTTTAGAAATTATCGAAGTAGTAGAACAAGCAGCGATCGCCTCTGCTCGTTGGATGGGAAAAGGAGAGAAAAATACTGCAGACCTAGTAGCTGTAGAAGCTATGCGGGAACGTATGAACAAAATTCACATGAGAGGGCGCATCGTTATTGGAGAAGGGGAGCGAGATGAAGCACCTATGCTCTATATTGGGGAAGAAGTAGGAATTTGTACTCAGCCTAATGCTAAAGAGGTCTGTGACATAGAACAACTAGTCGAGATTGACATAGCAGTTGATCCTTGCGAAGGTACAAACCTAGTTGCTTATGGTCAAAATGGCTCTATGGCAGTATTAGCTATTTCTGAGAAAGGTGGTTTATTGGCAGCACCAGATGTCTACATGAAAAAACTAGCAGCACCAGGAGTAGCTAAAAATCATGTAGATATTAATAAGTCGGCTACCGACAACCTTAAGATTATTTCAGAATGCATGGAACGTACTGTTGAAGAATTGGTAGTTGTAGTCATGGATCGCCCTCGTCACAAAGAGTTAATTAATGAAATTCGTACTGCAGGTGCAAGAGTTCGTCTCATTAGTGATGGTGATGTTTCTGCTGCAATTTCCTGTGCATTTTCAGGTACAAATATTCATGCTTTGATGGGCATTGGTGCTGCCCCAGAAGGAGTAATTTCTGCAGCAGCTATGCGCGCTTTAGGAGGCCATTTCCAAGGACAACTGATTTATGATCCAGCTATTGTCAAAACTGGTTTAATTGGAGAAAGCAAAGAAGATAATATGACTCGACTCAAAGAGATGGGTATCAAAGATCCAGACAAAGTTTACAATGCTGAAGAGTTAGCTTCTGGAGAAACAGTTCTATTTGCAGCTTGTGGTATTACTCCTGGTACTCTGATGGAAGGAGTACGCTTCTTCCCTCATGGCGCTCGTACTCAAAGTTTAGTTATTTCTTCTCAGTCAAACACTGCTCGCTTTGTAGATACTGTCCATATGTTTGGAGAATCAAAAACACTAGAACTGAAATAGAAAAAAGAGTATTGTGTCAATCAAGGCTAGATACAATTAACAACAATGAAACTTACGATTTAATTATTGAAGCGAGACTTAAACGTAATTATTAATCTTGCACAATATTCAACTACCGATAGCTTGCCGGAAAGTTAAGCCTGTAGATAATTAAAATCTTTTAACAGCAAGTCTGCTTGTAAAGGATGGAATGAAACAGGAAGTGAAAATTAAACTTATTCAATTATCTTTAATTTGAGTAAGTTTTATAAAGCAGATTATAAAATATGGAACTGGCAAAATGAGCAATCATAATGTCTAAATTGATTCCTAAGTAAGCTTTTAGCTATACAGCCATTAGCACTAACCAAGAAAAATGAAAGACAAATGAGTATAAGTTATATCAGTTTCTAACATTCTTCTTAAAAAAAATTTAGAGTTTGTTCAGTAGACTAGGGTTTAGGGTTTGTTGAACTGATATGCTTTTACTTGTACACTCTGGGAAATTATTAATCTTTTGGGGCAGGTTTTAAGGTAAATATTGTAGTTAGATAAACAGATGCAAAAATTTAAACTATCCATAAAACCTACCTCATTTTTGTTAAATGATAATTAGGGTCAAAATGATATAAATTTATCTTAAGTTTATCCTTTAAAGACGGGATTTAAATCAAAAAAAAACACAAAAAATTAACAAAATTAAGAATTATATGAATATTGCAGTAATAGGACTTAGCCACAAAACAGCTCCAGTCGAAGTTCGAGAAAAATTAAGTATTCCAGAAACAGAAATACAAAATGCAATTACTCAATTGTGCAGTGGAACATATACCCAAGAAGTGGGAATTCTTAGTACTTGTAATCGTTTAGAAATTTATGTAGTTACTAATGAAATGCAGCCTGGTATTAAGGAAGTAACTCAGTTTCTTTCTAACTCTAGTAAAGTACCTTTAAATCAGCTTCGCCCTCATTTATTTATGTTACTCCATGAAGATTCTATTATGCACTTAATGCGAGTTGCTGCTGGATTGGATAGTTTAGTATTAGGTGAAGGACAAATTTTAGCTCAGGTTAAACAAACTCATAAACTGGGACAAAAATACAAAGGTATTGGGCGTATTCTTAACCGTTTATTTAAGCAAGCTGTAACTGCTGGAAAAAGAGTGCGAACAGAAACAAGTATTGGCACTGGAGCAGTTTCTATTAGTTCTGCTGCAGTGGAATTAGCTCAGATGAAATTAGAGGATTTATCTAATTACCAAGTGGCTATTGTGGGCGCTGGTAAAATGTCAAAATTACTGGTGCAACATTTATTAGCTAAAGGTACAAATAAGATATCAATTATTAATCGTTCTGTGGGACGTGCTCAGGATTTAGCAAATAGTTTTAAAGATGCAGATATAAATGTTTATTCTATGTTAGAAATGGGTCAGGTTATTAGTGAATCCAATCTAGTATTTACTAGTACTGGTGCTACTGAACCAATTTTAGATAAAGCTAAATTAGAAACAATTTTAGATCCTTTGCAACCTATAATGTTGGTGGATATTTCTGTACCTCGTAATATTGCTACTAATGTGAGTGAATTGCCAAATGTTCGTTGTTTTAATGTGGATAATTTAAAGGCAGTTGTTGCTCAAAATCAAGAAAGTCGTCGGCAAATAGCTATGGAAGCTGAGGTTTTATTGGAGGAAGAGGTAGAAGCTTTTGATGTGTGGTGGAAAAGTTTGGAAACCGTTCCAACGATTAATTCTTTACGACAAAAAATAGAGACTATTAGGGAACAAGAATTAGAAAAAGCTTTATCTCGTTTAGGTTCAGAATTTGCCGAAAAACATCAAGAGGTAATTGAGGCTTTAACTAGGGGTATTGTGAATAAAATTTTGCACGATCCGATGGTGCAGTTACGAGCACAACAGGATATTGAAGCAAGGCGTCATGCGATCGAGACTTTACAACTTTTGTTTAATTTGGAGCCTGAAGTTAGTTCTGGGAAGGTTATTTAGGAATAAGGATTTATTAACTTCGGTGATTTTTTGCACAGGAGCATTTCAATGCAATACTCAAGCGCCAATATTTGTTGATCATATTTTATCCCCATTTTTTAGTTAGCACTTTGGCTATTTTAGTGCGGTATGGTATGAACAGATACATCAAGCCCGACAATTCTCGGTAAAAGTCGGGAAAACCGTTCATAGGAATGTGACAGCACAACCATCAACATGGGCGTTATCTCGCAATGCTTTGAGGAATATGCCCAAAGCGCCATTCCAATCTCTCAGCATTGAGTGACCGCAGTGCGGACATTTAAAATGCTTTGACCCTCCTAAGTTTTTATGAATATGGCCGCACTTTGTACAGGTTTTGGAAGTATATTCCTCAGTTACATCTATTACGGTTGCCCCTCGTTTTAAACCATGAAACTGAAGAGTTTGTTTGAAACGATAGTATCCCCAATGAGCGCATTTGGCGAACTGTTTTTGAGTTTAATTTACGTTTCTTTTTTCCTAATTTGGCAACCATTTAGGATGACTCAAAAGTAGGAATAAAGATAACGCTCTAGCTCGGTTGTTAACCATTTTGACACTTTTTTATGGACTTCTCTATGAGATTTTTGATCCTAATAAACAAGCTATTAATTTTCTGGCTTATTCGGTATCTTTTGTCTTGATTTTTACGACCTTTTAATCCGGTCTTAGCTCTTATTAGTTTATCAATATACTGCCCCAACCGAAAGATTCTAGTAATATCCCGATTGCCTATATCAATAAACTTTTCTCCATCAAATCCCGTTAAAAAACTGCGAACACCAGGGTCTAGTGCAATGACGGATTGACTGTTAGATTTTTCTGATTTAAACTCTACTGGAAATAGGGCAAACCAGGGTTTTTTATCAGAAACTAATTGAGTCTCTACATTCCAAGATTGTTCTCTCACACAAACTTTATATGTCCCATCTTTTTACTTTTGTTGGTATTCAACATTAATACTAGGAATTAACTCTGATGGGAGTAAGTTTAATCCTTTTGTTACTGATAGCAACCAAGTACCCTACTAATAGTCTACCTAATTTTTTTAGTTGAATAAAGAGTCTAGTGTAGGGGCAAAATAAACAAACTAAATAAATAGTATTGCCTTTTTTTCTAGTTCTTTTTTCAACAATAACGGCATTTGATGAGTTATATCATAACTGTGAATGAGAATTATCTTCTCTGTTCATCAACTTCCCGTTGATTATGGGCGTTTAGAGATGAAAAGATAATCCTACTAGTTTAGGATCAAAACCTTGGATTCCTCAGGTGCCAATTTAATCGGTACTAAACCATCCGTAACCCCTAATCGTTGACCTGTTTCCACAATTTCCATCTGCCCAATTCCTTCCTTAGCCAAAGAGAGCAAAAACTCTCCCCCATGGGTGGAATAGGCATAGAGCACATGGGAACAGGCCGGATCGATTTCTGCCAAGCTTTGGGAATCGCGCATCATAAAAATGTCATCGTTGACATCAGCTCGATCTGGTGATAAAAATCGAGTGGAACCATAGCGCAGTACCGGACAACGTTGGCGCAAATGGGCCATATTGCGGGTGGCATCATAGATATCTGACTTCCAACCAGGAGAATCAGGCCAAATCATCATTGGACGGTTAAAGGGGTCTCCTCCAATGCCAAATAAGCCCCGATGTTCGGGATGGTTTGGTACCGCAAGCCCCGTCTCCGTACCATACATCACTAGGGGAACTCCCCGTGCCGCAAATTGAAATTTAACCAGGCTAGCATAGGCCCGATCTGACATCTCCGGATAAAAACTTTTAACCCTGGGTTGATCGTGGTTTTCCACAAACGTGACCCAACCCTGGGCCTCTCGATCGGAAACGGCATCTAAGGCTTCATGGGGAATTTCCAAGGTTCTTGCGGGGTTAAAGACCCAATGTATCAGACGTTGCCAGGGTGCCTCATTGTAAGATTGGCTTTGACGCCCCAAAACATTCTCCCGGAGGATATAGCTGCGACCATCCCAACCTCGATCCTGGGCAAAGTAACGGCGGATCGCTTCACTCAAATTGAAATCGAAGTGGGTGATATATTTCGTTTGATTCAAAAAGTCAATACTGGGTTGATAGCGATAGCCACCACTGAAATATTCCCCAATTAAAATTGCATCAGGATTGATGGAAAGGACGAAATCTTCAAATTTTCGCCAAAAGCTTACATTTACATGCTTCACCGCATCGAGGCGAAATCCCGCAATCTGGTAGCCCTCTGGATTAAAGGTCAACCAAAACCGGGTCGCATCTAAGAAATACTTTTCCACTTGGGGAGCTGCCTGGTCCAAATCTGGCATTCCCCCACTGATTTGCCCTTCCTCCAAGAGTTGGGGCGAAGCCGTATCAAAATCCCAAATAATTTGGGGAGGATGGAACCATCCCTCTGGATCCCGTTGTCCTGTTCTTGGGTCCCAGTGAGGACCTACCAATTTCCCATGGCGATACACATTGCCATTATCAGGAAACCAAGATTCTCCAAACAGGAATCCCCCCGCTCCCAACTCGGGCACTTCCTTAGAAATGTGCCCAGGGGAAGTTTGGTTCATGGTCAAATCTAAAATAACCCCGATACCCCGTTCCCCTGCCTGGTCTAGAAGATGACGGAAAACCTGGTAACGATCACGGCTTTGATCCTGGGGATTGCGTAAATGCTCATCAATTTCAAACCAATCTTTAGTCCAATAGCCATGATAGGGAGTGGAAACATGGCGATAGAAGTCATCTGCGATTGTTTCTTCCTTGTGCAAATAAAGATAATTGTGAATATCTGGATGGTAAAACAGTCCATTAGCATTGTCCTGAATCGGCGCTAGGATAATTTTAGTAACCCCCAAATCCGCTAAATAATCTAGTTTTTCAATTACCCCTTGCAAATCTCCCCCCCAATACATACCCATAAACCGATGGGTGGGATCGTAAATGTGGTGGAGCAACAACTTATTCATCTCATTATATTGGTGCTGCTCAGTTCCCAACAGCTCTGGTGGGGTATCAAAGGCAAATTCAGGGATATTATTGGCGGGCTCTCCATCGAAGAAACGATCCACCACGATGTAATAGAGCACATCATTATCCAAATTCCCTTGCACTTTTTCACCAACGCTGGTCAGAAAGGCTGACTTTTGGGTCCCTTTCCCATTCAAAGATGATAAAGCCGCTTCTCCGCCCCCTGGGAGTTCTACAGCCAAACCATCAGCTGCTTCCGGCATCCAGCTTAAGAATAGGCCGAACAGCAGAATCAACACGAAGCAAAAAGATATCCAACTGCCATTGCGGTATCCCATAATTTTAAAATTCGATGGCTATTAACAAGTTTTCAACAAAAAGGATTGCTTGGTTAATCTATTCAATTGTAAAGCTGGAACCTTCAGAAATTGGATCCTTAAGGGATATCCTGGGAGCCACAAAGTTTGACTCAGCCCCATACAGAGATTTCCAAGCTTCCGGAAACCCAGAAATAACTAGCTCAGATGGAGGTAGGGATTCCCCAAGAGTTGACAAGGGTTGCACCTGCTCTAATTGGGATTGGGTCATGTGGCCATAGTTTGTGAACCAAAATTGATTGGCGCTGCTTCCTAAGGACATCATGAAACTTGCCAATCCTGGCGCCACCAAAACCACACATAATACACCACCAGAAGCAGAGAGGAACCACCGGAAGTTCAAGCCATACTTTTGTAAGACAGGGTAAATGGCAGCAAATTCCACATACTTCATTTCTTCTAGGGTCTGAGTCCAGCGATCGAAACCATTACCTAACCGCAGGAATAGTAGTTGCAAAGGAACGATCGCCTCCTGCCCCATCCGGTCAATCTTCCCACGTCGCCATTCCGAGGACCACTCTTCCAAGCGAGCTAGACCCAAATAGAGCAACTCACCCAAGTTAAAACCTAAGATGTAACCATAGGTATTCACAAGGTAGAAGGTTAACATCTCAAAAAAGGCAAAGCCAGTTACTGGAGCCAAATTAAACTCTCCCGACTGAATAAAAAACAAACCTACCGTATACAGAGACCAACTGGCTACTAACCCCCCATAGTCTACAATCGGCTTCAATAGCACCTGACGCAGGGGGATATTTTCACTAGTAGCATTGAGATCCTCATGGAAATATTTGGAGAATATTCGTCTACCTAGGGAAGGACGCTGGGAAAGGGGCCGTTTATCGGGTCCGGGCTTAAACGGATTCCAAGCCCCCTCAATCAACATTTTGCGCCCCACCAGGTAGTAGAGGAAATATTGCACCACAGTATAGGGAATCAAACCACTCCAGGTAAAGGCCCTTTGCCAGGGTCCCAAACTAGTAACAATCAAAAAGAACCCTAAGTCACACCCTATTTTCCAGGACATTAAGCCCAGCACCGTTTCAAACAGGGCAGGCAAATCCTGATTAAACCGTTGAAAGGAAGGCTGACTATTTAAGCTTTTAATCAGATTCTGGAAAAAGGGTTGATTGAATAAAAATCTTTGCAGTAGTAGGTCTCGGATCAAGATATAGCTCAAAAGTGGAATCAGAATTTGGAAGAGCTTGCTTGCTCCATAGCGAACTCCAAAAGAATTGAAGGAAAAAAGAGAAAGATCAAACATTATTAAATAACTGAAACAAGCTCCATTAATTTAATACCAAAACTGTTAAATCAAAAATTAGCCAGGGGAAAAGTCTAAGCACCCTGGTACTTGAGGACCACCAAGCTCCTCGCCCCAATATTGAGTCTTAAAACATTGAATTGATTGGAATATTGGCCAGCTGTGGTTTGGAATTGTCGCCGTTGTTCCCCTTGGGCAAATTCCTGCTCTCCATCAAACAGCAACTCCCAGATCCCTGTAAATTCTTCAGGGACTCGAATTTCATAGTGGATATCCCCATGGAAGTTTTCAGGACCAAAGTTAAAAATCACTAACAAACTCTGATCTGGTTCTTCTGAATTGCAGCGGAATAAGCTCATGAGGGCAGACCCCCAATCGAATTGATTGACTTGGGGATGTACCAGAGCTTGATTGGTAATCGGATCGACCTTGGTGTATTGGCGGAATATTTCCCGTAGCTTCACCATCTCTGCTCGGTGGCGTTTGTGGAGGTCGAGAATTTCTCGCCTCGACAATCCAGTTTTTTGCCAGACTCTCATATGGTTTGGCGTAATCCCTTTCCAGGTCACTTTCCATTGGCCAGGGTCATCTAAGCAGCCTAAGCTCAAGGAATCAACGCTGGGCACAAACATATATCTAAGATTGGCCAGGAACATGGTTATGGCCTCGGCATTGCGAACGGTACGATGAACAAAATCCAGTAACTCATTTGATTGCAATAGTCCCATTTCCACCAACACATCCCCTTGGTTTTTGGCCAGTTGGGCTGGATGAGCACCATAGGCCCAAGGCACATAAGGTCGCCCTTGGAGAACATGAGGACAATACCAGATTTCATCGTGGAGTTGGGAATAAAAGGCTTCCCGGCGATCAGAGCCCAAAACCTGGTTAATATGTGCAGCCAAAGCCCCCACATTAGGATAAAGAGGGCGCTCCATCTGAGTGGGGGGCTTGTACAGTTCTTCCACAATGGAAAAACCAATGGGGGCATAAAACACATCAAGAAAGTTGCGTACTGCCGGATTGCCAGCCACTTCAAAGGTTTCCCCTAGGACAACCACATCTGGACAATGGTGATTTAATTCTGCTTTTAGTTCTTGAATAAATTGTTCCGCGTGATTTTCTTCACGCTTGGAATATTGCAAAATCAAACCATCAATATAATCAATCCTAATCAATTTAATCCGGAATTTTTTGATCAAAGCTGTGATTTTCTCAATTAGCATTCGCCTCACATCAGGCAATGCTAAGTTCAGCATCCAAGTCCCATAGTCCCGGAATATAAAGGCATCAACATCCACAAACACAGGGTTGTTATTTTCCGGATCGACGATCGTGTCCATAGACCCTTTATCCCCAAAAGGCTTACGGACTTGGTGAGCAAAAATTAGGTCAGGAACAATTTGAATCCCATATTGATAGAACTTGTCAACCAAACTTTTGAAATGTTGGGTACTACCCACTTGCCAATCCACATCCACAAAGTTGTAGGTTAAGTAGTTAAACTTCGGATCCAGACAGGCACGATTTGCCACAGAAGCACAAACCGGAACCATGATTTCATCCACATTCCAATGAGATAGTTGACCTGGAATATCCGTTGTCAAAATGCGCTCTGCTAAGGAACTTTGGAACAATTCTTTAATGTCTTTGGGAGAGAACTTATCGCCTTTATAGCCGGCTAGTAACCCTTCCAAGCTGGTCTCCATCAGGACTGTAGCATGGCTATAGCTGGGGGACTCGTTATTCCATTCATAGGCCAAACTGGGTACGTATATGGTCTCATAGACATTGTCTAGGTCATTGAGGGGACTAATGGGACACCATGGGTCTTGATCCACTCGATATCGGAACCAAAGTTGCGAACCTTCTGCAACTTTGGTTAATTCAAGAGACCAACAACTCTCGCGGGGATGGGGAGGGTGTAAGGGTTGCCAGTTCCCTCGACCTACCTTGATTTGGACTTGATAATTTCTGGGAGTTGGGTTAGAAGTGTGGAACTGAACTTGATTTACAAGGGGAAGATAGACTTTTACAGATAAATTGACAGTCCCATCCTCAAAAACTTCGCTAACCCTTGTTAGATAAGTAGGGTGATATCCTGAATCCCACTGACTCGGAGCCAAGCTAAGAGATTCTGTAATCAATGGAGCCTTGAGCTCCTGAAAGGTTGTTAATTTCGGGAAGAAGTCCCTATGGCTGTTCGAAGCCCCAGATTCCAAATTCGTCATACAGAATTCCATGTTTTTATGGCTTTCTTCACAATAGAAGATACTGTTCAACAGAATATAGATTTTGAGATTACATTTAGCAATAGATGGCTGAAAAGGAATCCTCATTTCTTAAATTCTGACAAGAACAGGACTTATTCAGTTTATAAAATTTCCCCTGCTGTTTGCAAGGTTAGTTTGGTGAACAAGACCCAAATCTTAAAGTAGCTTTATTTAGAGCATCAGTCTATGACTGCATATTAGTCTCACTTTGTCAATTGGTAAGTCCTATAAATTAAAAAAAATATGGAATTGGGTGACATTTCCCACCTGCTCCGCTTCTCAAAGTTTGATATAGCAACGTGCCCTGGTATGTTTGCATGGTACAATTTACTACTAATGTAATATATGTGAAAGTATTGGTAATAGTAGTAGAAATTTGTACTACATTTAAAGACGGTAGTAATATGCAAACATGTGAGCGCTTATTGCTATATATCCGGACTTACGCAAAGGCACTATCCGTAGTGTAAATATCTAAAATAATTACCAAAAAGGTACTATATATCGCGGTACTGCGTAAGTCCTGTAACTTTTTTAGCCTTGTTGGACCGAAAACCAGGTAGTTTTTTCGACACAAAAAGCTCAGACCTTTTTGTGTAAATGCTTTTAGATTTAATCAGCAAGCCCTCATTAGAGTTTCCTGACAAAGTATTTTAAGGAGCAGGAAACCCACCCCTAACCCCTCCCAGGAAGGGAGTAGGTAGGGACCTTTCCCTACGGGACATGAAACGCATTTTTGTTATGGAACGTCCCTACAGAGGAACAGGGAAGGTATAGATGAGGTAGTCGGATATACTTGTCCCTTGATTTTTCTGCCATGGGAGTGCCCGAAATCCTAACTTTTTCAGCCTTTTACCACCGAACTTCTGGTACTTTTGGCTGACCAAATGAGACTAAAGCCTTCATATATCAATGCTTTTATAATTAATCAATCACCACTAATTACACATAATGACAAATCAAAATAATCTACCAAAACAACTAAGTTTATATCAATTTCCTAAAGTCCGACTACACATAATGCTTCATAGTTTAATCATGGCTTGGTTAATGGTTTATATCGCATTTCACTAAACTTTAACAAAAAAAACTATCAACTTCCCATAGTTGGAGGTTGGGCCGGAATAGCCGCAATAATTGCATCTATGACCTTAGCAATAGGCAAAATACGCATTCCTAGATCCGGCGATTGCTGACCTTTAGGAATAATAGCCCTTTTAAAACCTAACTTAGCAGCTTCCCTTAATCTCAATTCCAACTGAGACACAGGTCGGACTTGCCCACCTAACCCTACCTCTCCTAGCAAAATAGTTCGGGGGTCAACTACCCGATCGCGAAAACTAGCCACTACAGCAATAGCTACTCCCAAGTCTGCTGTCGGTTCTTCCACACTTAAACCTCCCACAGTCGCCACATAAGTATCCAACTTTGATAAAGGAATGCCTACCCGTTTTTCCAACACTGCCAAAATCTGTTGTAACCTACTACTATCAATTCCAGTAGTAGAACGTCGAGGAGCACCATGACTTGCTGGGCTTACTAAAGCTTGAATTTCTACAACTATTGGGCGGGTACCTTCCATGGAAACAACTGTAGAAGTTCCTGAGGAATACTCATCCCTACTTCCGAGAAATAATTCTGATGGGTTTAATATTTCTTTTAAACCATTAGCCACCATTTCAAATACTCCAATTTCGTGAGTAGCACCAAAACGATTTTTCATAGAGCGCAACAAACGGTGGGAGGCAAAG
>JAKQYF010000157.1 GCA_023356535.1 Trichodesmium sp. MAG_R03
ATTTCTCCCTTAGTTGGTCGTTGTCGAATTACTAATTTTGCTCCTATTGCTTGAAACAAATTTTTAGTCACTTTGAGATTCAAACTAAGACTACCTGTTTCTGGTTGAAACATTAATAAAGGACCAATAGATTTAAAAGGTGTTTTTGTGTAACTAGTAAAAGGTGAGTGGCTTTTTTCACCAAGATCAGAATCAGATTTAAGCTGTAATTTTAGTTGACTACCAGCTAACATTACTTCAACCTTTATAAGACTGCTTGGAGGTAAATTACGGGAGAAATTTTCAATCAGATTTCCTAAGACTTGGTCAAGCATAGTAGGGTCACTAATAATAGTTGGCATTTTGGGAGGTAAGATCACTTTTAAAGTATGATTTCTTTGAGTTGCTTTTTGTTGCCAACGAGGAATACTGTTTTGAAAGACTTGAGCTAAAGGAATAGTTGTTAATTTTAGATATGGATAGTGTTGTTTTAAGGGTTGCTGAGTTTCCAATTCTACTGCTCTAAAAATTAGGTCAAAGCGTTCTATTTGAGAAGTACATTCAGCATCAATTATTTGCAAACGCTTTATCATTACTTCTGGATTTAGATTAGGACGTTTTAATAAAAGGCGAGTTAAAGTTTGAATTGTTGCTAAAGGGGTTTTTACTTCATGGGCGATCGCTTGTAACAATTCCACATCAGGAGATTTGATATTTTCAATAGTAGATTGTAGTGATATATTAGTTTCTTGCTTTTCTTCACTTTTACCAGAAATATTAACTTCTAATGCTTCATTTTTAGTATTTGCAATTGGCAAATTATACAATAATAACCTACTAAATTCCATCACAATTTTGTAGTCAGGGGCAAGAGGTAAAAATTGCTCAAAAATATTATCTAATATAGCTAATTGTTGAGAATACTGATTCCGAAAATTTTGGTCATTATCAAGATTTTCGGAATCAAAATCTTTCGGCAATACTATTCTTTGCTGTAAGATAATCCATGCTTTTTTAACTATTTTTGGGTCAAAAGAGAAGAGAAAAGCTGGTGCATTTTCCTGATTTTTTCCGAAGACCATAACTAAACTAAATTCAGCAGTTAAAACTAAACAAAACTGTTCATTGGTTATCGGGTCTTTAGTGGATAAGGGTAATATTGGTATAGCAACAGGCAAAGAATTTATACTGTCTGCTGCTGGTAATAAAGATAAGGTTTGCCATCTTAACATGGAGAACCAGTCTAAATATTTTGGTATTTCACTAGTAAAAATTGAAGTGTAAAAACTATTAGTTAAAGCAGGATTTGTTAAGACAGGAGTCATTCCAGATAATACTAATCCATGATATGATTTGACATGAGAAAGTAAGGAATTAGAAGTAAGGGATTTTGAGCTCGTGCGAGATTCCCAATTTCCTATTACAGGAGTAGTTTTTATGATTTCTTTCTCTTTGTCATTTTTTGTTATCTCTTGATTTTTTAAGTCTTGAGAATCTGAAATTTTTACTGACTTTTCTAGGAGTTGATTAATTGTAACAATAGCACTATACCATTCCTTTTGAGCCTTTAAATATAAATCTTGATTCCTCTCTGTTATGGAAGGAGGAGGATTTTCCCTTGCCAATTCCGTTTTTATTGCAGACAAATCATTATTTGATCTTTCTAAGGCAAAAATTTCACTTAAAGTTGGTAATATATATCTGTGCATTTTTTTTGAAAATAGAAAATAAATGAATAAATAATTTTAATTTATTAAGTAATAAATTCAGACTTCTATAGAGACTTTAATATTCTCTCATTGGATATCTTGAGAAAAGTCGACTTTACTTAATACTTAGGATATCGGTATTAAGCCATTATTTATGTTGGTATAACCGAACTAAATCACCGCAATCTCCGCTCTTGGGAAGTAGAGATAGCAATCCTAAGTAGGTTGTAACAATTCAAAAACTAGAAATAAACTCCGAAAGTCTTACCCATTAGCTAATAATCTAAACCTATTCTCAAAAAAGGGCAAGATTTTTGACATGAATAAAATAGGATTGCTATAGAAGGATAAACTATCAAATTTAATTTTCCTGTGTTTAATTTAGTAGTATTTTGGCAACTAGTATTACCGAATAATTAATAATTAAATAATTAAGGTTTCACACTTCTCCTTTTCAGGATTAAAGATTTTATTGGTAGTGGTAATACCATTTCTTTAATGAAGTTGCGCTGAATAAAAGATAAGAATATTTAGTGCAATAAGGTCTAAGCAACAATTATTAACCACATCGGGAATTAACCAATAAAATCAATAGGACTTACCCACGGGCACTACACGAGGGTGAGGGCGAATGCCGTTCGCCCCTACATATGGCGTTTTCAAAGTTAATTTGCGTAAGTCCTAATCAAATATACTTTTCGGGTTGCTATTATTGTTGGCATTTTTGGTATTGGTAAAACTGCATGAGCTGAAAAAACATACAGCAGATTTCGGGCAAATGATGTACAGGGTAAATGGTAAAAATCATTTGGAGCAAATACTCTATCGAATTGTAACTTCGGTTATGGAGGAAAGTTATTTTTGCAAGCTTCCAAGTATAGCAGGACTTTTGAGAATAGGTATAACACCTCACTTTGCTCTAGTAATTTCAATGGTAACTTTGCCACTAAAATCGGGGATCGGGGCAGCTAATTTAGTTAAACTAACCTTGATATTTTGTACTAATGGCTTTTGTAAAATAGCTGTAGCGATCGCATCGGCTAGTTTTTCTAATAAAGAAAACTGAGAATTTTTCACTAGTTCTTGAACAGTCTTAACTAGACTACTATAATCAACAGTATCTTCTAAGGCATCACTTTTGCTAGGAACAGTCAAATCTAACCATAAAGTTAAATCTACTTCAAACCATTGACCTAATACTTTCTCTTCTGGAAAAAATCCAATGTATCCGTAGCAGCGAATTCCAGTAATTGAGATTGAGTCCATAATGACTAATTAAAAAATAGTTCCATCACATTTTATCTTAATCTAAGTAGCACCGTCTTTTAGGAACTTGGGTAAAAATAAATTACCAGTTAAACAAGCCTACTAACAGTAAGGAGTTAGATTTTTAGATATTTCTGACTATTAATCAGTATTAGCTCTAATTCCAATATAGCTCTCCCTAGCCTTCAGGAAAGCAAACTTTCCAAAAAAAACAAGTGAAATTAGGGCTAAAAACAGCTAAATTGAAAAGTATAAATTTCTATCTTGTCATATTATTTGAGTATATTTGCTGAAAAATCAGGAATATTAGTTCACTTCTAGTTCACAACCAGTTCACGTCTAGTTCATGAACAGTTTACTTCTAGATTACATCCAGTTCACGACCATAGTTCATATCAGTTGAGAAGCAATAAGCTTAAATATTGTGAAGAAAAAAGGAATAAATGGCCTCTATCTTTATAATATTTGGGCCATAAGAGATGATTGTTTAAGTATTGAGACAAGGTCAATAGTTAGGGTTGTCCCACTTAAGTTGTGAATTTTCTTGATGTCCTATATAATGCTTGGGTAATTACAGTAATGAGGTGAGTTTTTTATGGAGCCTGTTGAGTTTGCTTTAGTGGCGATCGCTATTTTTTAATGCCTAAATAGCTAAAAAACTATTTTGAACTGAAATAATATGACAGAACAAAAGATGCTTGGTTTATTCACTGTTTTTGACTGTAACAATTCTGATCCTAAAGGTTAGGAAATATTCCTGAAAATTTTAGTCGTAGACCTGGTGCTAAAAAGTTTGTGGGTCGTGATCAGCCTATGCATACTTTACATAAGCAACTACAAGTAACTGAACAAGTAGCTATTACTTGTGTTAAGGGTATGGGTGGTATTGGTAAAACTGAATTGGCTCTCCAATATGCTTATTCTCATTTAAAACAAGAAACCTAGACTGGTGGTATATGTTGGATTGAATCTTGTGGCCAAAATGTTCCCAGTCAAATTATTAGTTTTGCTATATTTCAATTTAATTTAAGTTTTTCTAAGGATGATGACTTACAAACTCAGATAGATTTCTGTTGGCGTCATTGACAAGATGGTGATGTTCTGGTAATTTTTGATGATGTTGTTAGTTATAAGGATATTTCGGATTTTTTACCACCAATGAAATCTAGGTTTAAGATTTTAATGACTACTCGTCAAAATTTGTTGACACAATCTTTTCAGAGGTAGGAGTTGGAAGTTTTAGGTGAAAATGATGCTTTAAATTTGTTGATTTCTTATGTTGGAAGTGATCGGAGACAAGGTGAATTAAAAGAAGCTGAGGTATTGTGTAAAGATTTAGGATTTTTACCTTTGGGGCTAGAGTTCGTGGCGCGTTATTTGGAACGAAAACCAAGTTTATCTAGGCAAATATTTGTCGGGTAATAGCTGAGAGTGCAAAGAAAATTCCTGAGAACAATGATATTAGAGTAGAACAAGTTAAAGAAGTCCTGATTGATATACCTCACTTTACAGAAATAGCAGAAAATTTGTCTGAGTATTTGAGCGATGATGATTTGATTGTACCTTTTATCAGATTAGGTAGGTTCTATCAAGGTCAAGCATTGTACTCATTGGCACAACCTTGGTATGATAGAAGTAAAGAAATAGCTGAAAGACATCTAGATAAAAAGAATCCTGATATTGCAACTGTTTATAACTATCTGGCAGCATTATATCGTGCAGAAGGAAAATACGAAGCAGCAGAACCTTTGTTCCTACAAGCAATTGAAATCAACAAAGTCGCCCTCTCTGAAAATCACCCTGAACATGCTAATCACCTCAATGAACTGGCAATTGTATATGAGTTACAAGGAAAATACGAAGCAGCAGAACCTTTGTTCCTACAAGCAATTGAAATCGACAAAATCGCCCTCCCTGAAAATCATCAACAACTAGCCACTCACCTCAACAACCTGGCAAATGTATATCATGCAGAAGGAAAAGTTGAACGTTTCTTAAGTAGGAAAGTTTCTATGTGAGATGAACGGAAAAGAATAACCACGGATTCATTTCATCCGGTTACTTCTGCAATAATTTTTTCCTTTACGTTTTTTTTCTCTTGCTATATAATAGCCTATTTGCATAAGTCCTGATGAAAATGCTATATTTAATTAATTCTTTTGAGCTACTTAATAACTGCCAATTGCTTCCGAGAGAAAATCGGCAGTAGATTTAACTAGAACGATCGCATTCTCATAGACCATCCTTGTTGGTCCTAAAACCCCTACACTTCCTAGAGGAATTGTTCCATTTCCATAAGTTGCAGAAATCAACGCACAACCTTGAATAGGTTCCAAGGGATTTTCTGAACCAATTCTAACTCTCACCCGCTGATCTGTTTTTTTAGCAGTAGTTGCAAATATCAAAGGCCAGAGTTCCTCTTGTTTTTCTTCAAGTAGTTGAATAATAGTTTGGACTTGTTCAAGTTGGGAGAATTCTGGTAAACGTAGTGCCTCTGCTATACCACTAATCAATATTTTAGTATAACTCGGTGTTTTACAACGAAGAGTTAAATTTTCCAACAGATTTTTAATTAATTCAGTGTATTTCTCGAACTCCCACCCTAGCTCACTCCAGTCTAATAAAGATAATTCCCCTATTACTCGTCCTCTGAGCTGGTTATTTAAAAAATTTGATAGTATTTGTAACTCTCTATCAATATTTTCTTCTAAGTTAGGGACTGCCGAATTACCCTGTAAATTTTTGCGATCATTTGTCTGATTTATTGCCCTTAAGTCCATCATAAGTGACTGAGTTTCATAAGTATTCGTCACTACAATTAGCATAATTTTCTCAGCTTCCACTTGGACCAGTTGTAGATGTCGTATCTTGGCCGTAGAAGTTTGGGGCATTGTCACCAGAGTAATATAACCACTGAGACTAGCTAAAATTTGAGCTGCCCCCTGAAGTACAGCCTCTAGGCGACCTTCTGGCCAATTCAGTTGTTTTTGTAAAAGTTCTTCAATTTCAAAAGCCAGATTTTCTGAAGGTTTAATCAATTGGTCAACATATATTCGGTAACCTGAGTCCGATGGAACTCTTCCAGCCGAAGTATGAGGTTGATACAATAGTCCACTTTTCTCTAAAAAGCTCATCCCATTGCGAATTGTTGCTGGACTAACACTGAGATTGTACTCTTCTGCAAGGGATTTTGAGCCAACTGGTTCTGCTGTCGCAATATAGTGGCGAACTGTTGCCCAGAGAATATGTTGATGACGATTATTAAGCTTAACTTGCACTGACATGTATGTAGGGTAAGTATATTCGGTAAGCAAACAGACAATAAAAAAAATGATCTTAACTTTAAATAATAACATCAAAATTATTTTTATTAGTATAAATTACTGCTGCAATTATGATAAAGTTACATTTTTTTTTAAGAATATGTAGCAAAACGAAAACTAACTTTCCTGAATATAATATTAATTATCGATATATAGTATCTTCCTATAAGTCATGTATATTTTGGTGGATTTTTCAAAGTATATATCTGAGTTTCTGTAGCGATCGCCTGTCGTATATTCAAAGATATTTGCAACATACCCAATAAAGAAATACCATCCATAAATTGAAAACCACCTGTAGTTTTCTCTGCCAATAAAAGGTCTACTTTTTCTGGATTTGGGGTAGAAGAAAATTCTTGGTCAGAACAAAGAATAAACCCTAATGGACATCCATAACTGGGAGAAGAAGGTACGAGGGAACAAACATAATTAAATATAGTTTTTAAAGTTTTAACTACACGAACATGAAGATACATTTCAGCAGGAGCAATGGAACCTGCTTGTATTATAAATGAGCCATTAGCAGACAAAACTTGGGAAATTTTTTGAAAGTATTCCTGGGTAAATAAAGAAAAGGATGGACCAGACTCAATAGGGTCTGTCAAGTCAGAAATAATTACATCCCAAGTTTCTGAAGAAGAATCTAAAAAATGCTGAGCATCATCAATAATTAATTCTACACGGGGATCGTCAAAAGAATTTTGGTGTATTTCTGGCAAATATTTTTTACAAGCTTCTACAACTTCTCCATCTATGTCAACCATAACTATTTTCTCAACAGTTTTCCAGCGCAAAACTTCTCGTATTGTTGCTCCTTCTGCTCCTCCAAATACTAAGACTTTGGATGGAGACCCATGAAAAATCATAGGAGGATGTACTAAACCTTCATGATAGAGAAACTCATATTCAGTAGAAGATTGCCACTTACCATCTAATATTAAAGCTTTACCATAAACACCTTTGACTATAGACATTTCCTGATATTTTGTTTTTTGATTAACAAGTACCTGGTTAATGCCATGTTTATAAATGTCCCAAGGCGTAATTTTTTCAGCGAAATACAAATCTGTATTAAGATTAGCGCCTGCCATTGATTATTTTTCTCCAGATAAGTACTGAAAGGGAATATGTATCAGGAAAAATGCTTCTGAGAAAGGGAACAAGCAGAAACATTAAAAACATTTACCCAATCAATTGGACAAAACTAATTTTAATTATAACACTAACTTTAATTATAACACAAATATAGTTCAATTAAGAATTTTCTGACAGTTCTATAGCCTGAAAAGCTCATCTAATAGTTTCATAGCCCTATGATTTTAGTTTTATCTGAAAGGAATAGAAAGCAGGGAAAATGCTTCAGAGTAAGGGGACAAGCCCCAAATATTTACCCAGTTAATTATACCAAATTTATTTCGATTATAGGGTTTCTCCAGTAACTGAAATACAGTTGTGTTTCTTCTTTTCTATTCCCACCGAACCCAAATGACTACTCTATCAGAAAGTTGTATGTAACTTCCTGACCTACTTCCTAAAAAAGGTTATATTTTTCTAGTGCTGGTATTAAATATTGACTTAAAGTAAAAGCATCTACTCCTAACTCTGTTCGTTCTTTTGCTGCTAATATTGCTGCTTGAGCGTGCCACCAAACTGCTGTTTTTACAGCTTCAAGTGGTAGAGTTTGAGTTGAAGTAATAGCTAATAAACCTCCGACTAATCCTGTAAGCACATCTCCACTTCCCCCTCTTGCTAATGCGGGAGTGCTTTCTGGATTTATCAATATTTTTTGACTATTGGCAATAATTGTTTTTGCTCCTTTTAAAACTACCATAAGGTTACTATTTTTAGCAGCTTTTTCAGCCACTAATATCCGATTATTCAATTGATTTGCTAGGTGGGGAAATAGACGTTTAAATTCTCCTGAATGAGGAGTAATAATTGTCGTTGCTTGACGTTGATTTACTAAAGAGTTGTTTGCTAAATTCCCACAAATATTTAAAGCATCAGCATCTAAAACTAGAGGACAATTTGTAGATAATACTTTTTCTATTATAGGTGTAGGTTCTATAGTTAAACCAGGTCCACAGGCAATAGCTTCAAATTTACTTAAATCTATATCTTTTGGTAATTGTTTTATTGCTCCAATTTCTGTTTCAGGGCAACCAATAATTAGTGCTTCTGGTAGCTGACTATTTAGTATAGGTTTAATTGATTCTGGTACGGCAATTGATAACATTCCTACACCTGTTGCTCTAGACCCTAATCCTGTTAAAATTGCTGCACCACTATAACGATAGGACCCTACAATTAATAATAAATTACCGTTTTTATATTTATAGGTTGCTGTGGGACGAGGTAGGGGTAAATTTTCCATAGCAGATCTTTTTGTAATTCTCTCAATTCTAGGAAATTCTCCTAAAATTGCTGTAATATCTGCCAGGGGAATATCAAAGTCAATTAATTCAGATGTACCAATATATTCTAGAGCCTGGTCTTGTAAAAATGCTTGTTTCCATAAACCTAAACAAAATGTGTGGGTAGCACAAATAGCTGTTCCTAAAACTTCTCCTGTATCTGTATGTATACCAGAAGGTAAGTCAATACTAAATACCTGTTTTTGCCAGCTATTAATTTGACTAATACCTTCAGCTAAATCTCCAGATATTTCTCGTTCTAAACCAAAACCAAATAAACCATCTATGAGCAAGGCACAATTTTTGAGCCGGGAAATATTTTTCACAAAATTAATTCCTAAATATTGGAGATATTTGGCATGAGCATTTGTTAGTTCTTTAAGTTTGAAAACAGGACAATAAACTATTATTTCATAACCTTGAAAATATAATTCTCTGGCGATAACTAAAGCATCTCCACCATTATGACCAGGACCTACTAATATGCCTATTTGATTAATATTAGGATTTAATAATTCTGAGATTTTTCGTGTTACTAACCCTGCCACTTTTTCCATTAATGCTGGTACAGGCATTCCAGCAATAAATATTCGTTCTTCTATTTGTCGCATTTGTGCAGCAGTAACTACAAATTTTTCTTTGATATTGTTCATTTTTCCTGATTTTATACCAAATCTAAAAAGTATTTTTAGGGAGTAGGTAGGAGTATTGTATAGAATGTTCCTACGGATTAGGGAGTAGGAAAATTAGCAGTACTTGGGCAAAAAATATGTTAAAAATAACATCAAATCCTAAGATCGCAATCCTATCTGCTTCCTGCAAGAAAAAAAGTTATATATTTGCCATTAAATATATATTTTCTAACAGTAAATGTATTGAAAAATAAGTTTTTTATCCCGACATTATTTTATGATTATTCTCCACCTCCCATCTCCTTATTTCTCTTTAGTAGAAAAGGGTTTTAGGAGTTTCTTATCAGAGATAAGTTTTCAGGATAAATGTTTTTTGGATGGTTGCTATAATCCCCGTTATAAAAATAATTAACGACCATAGTAAATAACTACATTAATAAATCCTGAATCTAACAAATAGCCTTGCCATTTCTCTGCAGTTTCTTCATTTTCAAAAGGTCCTATAGCTACATTTTTTGGTATTTCTGTCACCTGAATACCTTTGTCAGGAACTCCCAATAATCTCAATTTATATCTGATTATATCTAAATCGATTATATCTAAATCTTGTAACTGGCTAGGAATTAGTAAATAATAGTTGATCATATTACTTAGTCCATAAGCTATTGAATCCCTTACTGGAGGATATACAATAGCTGCTAAAGTTGTGGATCTTAGAGGGTCCCCAAATGCTTCACCAGGATTCTGTTCTGATAGTTGACCATTAATGCCTTTTTCTTCTAAAACATCTAACAAATTTAAGGCAAAACATAACTCAGAAAAACTTCCAACTTGAATAACTTTGCGGTTTCCAATATAGCGAAATACTGCTCTTGGTTCAATTTTTTGTCGAATAATTCTTAACAAAATTTTACTTTCTGACTCAATATAAACAATATATTGTAAATTGGAGAATGGATTAACTTTGATGGGATTAAATATTGCTTCTTTTTGTTTGGTTGATGATGTTATAATTAATGGTGGTAATTTTTCAATAGGTCTTGGATATCTGTAATTTTGTGTGATTGGTGGTTCATTTTTTGATGTGTTGTTTTTGAAAGTAAAATTTATATTTTGACTTTGATTTTTATTTGTACTTAATGTTTTAGTTGTGACTACTTTTCCTAAGGATAAAGTCTGGTAGCTTAGAACTAAAAATCCTCCTAATATAATTGATAATAATGACATTTTTGATTTTTTGTAGTTTAATGTTACGAAAGATTTGTTTAGCATGGTTACTGGCTCCAATAAGCGATAAATTGTTAGCTGAATGCTTACATAAATACATATAGTTTTGATTTTATAAACTCAAATCCAATGAATAAAGTTATAGTCGGTCTGTCTGGTGGAGTTGATAGTTCTACAGCAGCAGCAATATTACATTATCAAGGATATGAAGTCGAGGGCTTAACTCTTTGGTTAATGAAAGGAAAAGGTCAATGTTGTTCTGAAGGAATGGTTGATGCTGCTTATATTTGCGAAGAATTAGGTATTCCTCATCATATTGTTGATACTCGCGATTTATTTCAGGTAAATATTGTTGATTATTTAGTGACAGGTTACAGTGCCGGAATTACTCCACTGCCTTGTTCTCAATGTAATAAAACTGTTAAATTTGGTCCAATGTTAACTTATGGTCGTGAAAAATTAGGTATTGACAAAATTGCTACAGGACACTACGCACAAATTGATTATGATTCAGAAAGGGATCGTTATCTATTGAAACGTGCGGTTGACCGCAATAAAGACCAGTCTTATTTTTTGTATAACTTAACACAATATTTACTGGCAGGTTCAGTATTTCCTCTAGGGAAAATGCTAAAGAGTGAAACCCGACGCATTGCAGCAGAATATAATTTGAAAACTGCTGATAAACCAGAAAGTCAAGATTTATGTTTGGTAGAAGCTAGCGGTTCGATGCGGACATTTTTAGATAAATATATTACTCCCTATCAAGGTGAAATAGTTGACCTAGAGGGGCGAGTATTGGGAAAACATGATGGTGTCCATTATTATACTATTGGCCAGAGAAAAGGTTTGGGAGTTTCTGCCCCTTATCCTTTATATGTCATCGACTTGGACCCAGTAATGAATCGGGTAATAGTCGGCGATCGCAATAGTGCGTCTAAAATGGAGTCTACTGTGAAGTTGGTTAACTGGGTTTCTATTGCGCCACCAAATCAGTCAATACGCGCAAAGGTGCAAGTGAGATATCGTAGTTTACCTATAGCTGCAAATATTATTCCTTTGGGTGTTAATGAAGAGAAACCTCAAGATGGTTTTCGAGTTAAGTTAATCTTTGAAGAAGCAGTTTTTGGGATAACTCCGGGACAAGCTGCTGTTTGGTATGAAGGAGATATTTTGCTAGGTGGGGGGATAATAGAAAAGAAGGAGTAAGTATTAGTTTGTAGTCCCTAGGCATAAAAATCAAGGTACAAATATATCCGACTACCTCTTCTATCAATTTCCCGTTCCTCTGTAGGGACGTTGCATCACAAAAATGTGTTTTCCTGACGGAATGCTGCGCAAACATGTCCCGTAGCGTTAGCGGAGCTTTGCGTTAGCAAAACGTCCCTACATATCCTCCTGTAAGATGTTAGGGGTGGGTCCCCTACTCCTGAAAAAGACTTTTTCAGCAAGCCCTAGATAGATCAGCATTTCCCCTGATTCAATCTTTTTTCTATTTTCTTCTAAAAAATTGTCAATTTCTTTTTTTAGGGCTACTGCTTCTGGGCCTTTCTTGGAGTTCTTTTTTTGTGACTTTTTCCATGATATTCCAGCTTGATGAAATAAATCATAGTAATACCAACTTCATAAACTTAGACTACACTGCTTGTCTTAATATTTCTCAAATGTTGACATATGGTGTGTAGCCATACTTAAGGAAATTGGTATAACTAGACTTAGCCGCAAATGTTACATTACAGTGCTTTTCAAATTGATGAACTACATCGCCATAACTAAAACCTTGTAGGGACGTTTTCCGCTAAGAGCGGACATGAACGCATTTTTGTTATGCAACGTCCCTACTGTGGTCTACCGACATGAAAACTGCTGTAAACTGCTTCATGAAACCTATACAAACCTAGACAGGCTTGCTGTTCAATTCCTGCTTCAACCAAGGGAGACGGCACCTTCAAGTCCACAGGCGTTCACCGATAAGCTATCGGCATTTTTTGTCCAATTTTCGAGATTGATTGACCCATTCAAGTCCCTGTCCATAACTTGCCCACAATTTTGACAATGATAAACCCTTTCACATAGGGGCTAATCTAGTATATTTGGGCAGACTCAACAAGTTTTTGAACTGGGGAACCACCTATCTACTATGGTTAACAAAAAGCCAAAACATTCTTGTTTATAACTTAAC